>PKXU01000107.1 GCA_003132445.1 Acidobacteriaceae bacterium
AACCTTCCGCTATCGCTTGCGCTTGGCACAGGTGTTGTGATCGCACTCTACATTGCCTGCAACTTCATTTATTTGATGGCGCTGCCGCTGGACGGAGCACCAGGCGCAGCGACCATTCTGGGACGCGGAATCAAGTATGCGGCCGAAGACCGCGTAGGAACTGCAGTCATGACGCAGATGTTTGGCGCAACTGGCGGATTGTTAATGGCGGCGGCCATTCTGATTTCCAGTTTCGGCTGTGCCAACGGCCTGATCCTCTCCGGCGCGCGCGTGTATTATGCGATGGCGAAGGACGGTTTGTTCTTCCGCAACGTCGCCAAACTGCATCCTGCGTACAAAACTCCGGCAGTTTCGCTGATGGTGCAGATGGTATGGGCGTCCCTGCTCTGCGTTTCGGGAAGCTACGGGCAGCTTTTGGATTACATCATTTTTGCTGCGCTGTTCTTCTATATGCTGACCATTCTTGGGCTGTTTGTGCTGCGACGAACTCATCCGGACGCCCACAGACCCTATCGCGCCATCGGCTATCCCGTATTGCCGGCGCTTTATATTGTGATAGCTTCGTTCATCGATATCGTACTATTGCGCTACAAACCGCAATTCACCTGGCCGGGGCTGATTGTCGTGCTGTTGGGAATTCCGGTCTATTATGCGTGGTCGCGCAGGTCGCGACATAGCAACACAACTGAGTCCGCCTAAAAGCCAAGGAGAAACCAAACGGATGGCCAATCTGCTGGCAACCAAGCCGCTGAATCTGCTCATGGAAGAAGCCCGCGAAACGGGCGAGTACAGCCTGAAGCGCACGCTCGGCGTTTTCCAACTCACGGCCCTGGGTGTTGGCGCAGTCATCGGAGCAGGCATCTTTGTCATGGTGGGGCTGGGAGCGCAGTATGCCGGTCCCGGACTGACGCTATCGTTCGTTCTATCCGGGTTGGGATGCGCATTTGCCGGGTTGTGCTATGCCGAGTTCGCGGCCATGATCCCTCTGGCAGGCAGCGCCTACACCTACGCCTACGCGACATTGGGGGAGTTGATCGCTTGGATTATCGGCTGGGACCTGACTCTCGAATACGCCATGGGCGCCAGCACAGTATCTTCGGGCTGGTCGAACCACTTCATCGAATTACTGAATATCTTCCATATCAAGATGCCGCTCTGGCTGGCCTACGATCACTGGACGGCGCTGAAGACCGCGGAGAATATTGTTGCCCGCCAGATGGCGCAAGCCGCGGACTCATCCCTGGTGCCGGGCACGCAAGCTTTCCTTGATAAAGTAAGCGCCGTCGTTACGGCGCAGTCTCCTGAATTGTTGCAGCGGGCGCATGACGTGCTGGGCGCGCCACACCTGTTTGGGACGGAGATCGGTTTTAATCTCCCGGCCTTTCTCATCGCGCTCGTGATTACCGCGATTCTCGTGGTTGGCATTAAAGAGAGCGCGCGGTTTAACACTGGGATCGTGGTGGTTAAGGTGGCGGTCGTACTGTTCGTGATTGCGCTGGGCTCTCACTACATCAACCGCGCCAACTGGGGCACGGACTGGCATTCATATGCGCCTCACGGTTTCGCCGGAATTGGAGCGGGCGCTGCCTACATATTCTTCGCCTACATCGGTTTCGATGCGGTTTCGACGACGGCCCAGGAAGCCAAGAATCCGCAGCGCGACTTGCCAATTGGCATGATCGCTTCGCTGGCGATCTGTACCGTCCTGTATATTGCCGTGGCCGGGGTGCTGACCGGGATGGTGCATTGGCAGCAGATCAACATCGAGGCGCCGGTCGCCGTTGCGTTCCTGGACCGAGGGCTCACTACCGCGTCGCAGATCATTACCTTGGGGGCGCTGGCTGGACTGACAAGCGTGATGCTGGTGATGTTACTGGGCCAAACGCGTGTGCTTTACGCGATGGCCAGTGACGGACTGCTGCCGAGAAAATTTTTTGCCGCGGTCCATCCTAGGTTTCGGACCCCATGGAAAAACACGATTCTCGTCGGGTTGCTCGCGGCGATCGTGGGCAGCCTCACTCCCATCGAAGACATCGGAAAGATGGTGAACATCGGAACGCTGCTGGCCTTCGTCATCGTGTGCATTGCGGTAATGATGTTGCGTCATACCAATCCCGCCCAGCCGCGGCCATTCCGTACACCCTGGGTGCCACTCATTCCGGTCCTTGGAATCATTTCAAACGGATACATGATGTACAAACTAGGATGGGTAAACTGGGCGCGACTGATTATCTGGTTGATCATCGGTTTGGTGGTGTATTTCACTTACAGCGTGAAGCATAGCCGCGTGCAAGCACTGGCCCCGAATGATGCCAAGCGCGTCTCGTAGTTGTATTCGTTTTTGCTTTTGGCTCTCCGCGCACAGCGCGGAGGGCCTTTTTGTTTTATAGTCAGTCGTTGGCATCGTACGGCGCGCATTCCGCCGATGATCGTACGCCGATTATCGTAAGAAGAGCATTGCCAGCGACCAACGACTAAACGACTGCCCCCATGAAGATTGTTACCGCTGCCGAAATGCGTGCCATCGACCAGGCGACCAGCGAGCGCTGGGGTGTGCCATCGCTTACGCTGATGGAAAATGCCGGTACGGCGGTCGCGGAGCACGTGGTGCTGAATTACCCGCAGGCGCAGCGCGTTTTGGTCTTCTGCGGCAAGGGTAACAACGGCGGCGATGGATTTGTGGCAGCGCGGCATCTGCAGCAGAAAGGGAAGTCAGTTCAGGTCATTCTTCTCGCCGATCGGGTCGACCTACACGGAGATGCGGCAGAAATGTTCGGCAAGTTGCCCATATCACCCATTGTCGTTCACTCCAACGAAGACCTGAACGGCGAACAAGTGCGGCTTGCTTTGCCCGCTGATTTATATCTCGACGCAATTCTCGGTACTGGCTTCAAACCGCCCGTTAGCGGCCTCTATGCCGACGCCATCAATCTTATGAATGCGAGTCAGGTGCCGGTCGTTGCTGTCGATATTCCTTCCGGTGCCGACGCCGACACCATGAGCCCGCAGCAGGGAACGGTCGCGCGGGCGGATTCGATCGATACATTCACAGCCCCACGTCCCGCGCACGTCTTCAGTTCGCTCACCGCCGGTGTGACTTGCGTTGCCGAGATCGGATCGCCGGCGGAAGCAATCGTTTCTTCCCTGCAACTCAATGTGATTACTCCGCGCGACTTCGCGGTGCTCATTGCGGCGCGTCCCGCAGAATCCAACAAAGGCAACTATGGGCACGTACTGGTGATCGGAGGATCGAAAGGCAAAGCGGGTTCAGTTGCTATGTCTGGAATCTCCGCATTGCGCGCGGGGGCGGGGCTGGCCACGGTGGCGACTGCGGAGTCGGTGTTGCCCACGGTCGCTGGGTTTCATCCTGAGCTGATGACCGAGGCGTTGGCAGAAACAGATGAGGGCACGATCGCGGCGAGTGCAATCGACCGTATCGAAGCGCTGATGAAAGGGAAGACCGTTCTGGCGATCGGCCCGGGAATTTCTCAATTCCCCGAAACGTCCGAGCTGGTGCGGACGCTGGTGAGCAAAAGTGATATTCCTATTGTTCTCGATGCCGATGGATTGAACGCCTTCGCGGGCCGCACGAACGAATTGAACGGTAAAGGCCGTGTATTGGTGATTACTCCCCATCCCGGCGAAATGGCGCGACTCGCCGGATGTTCCATCGCCGACGTACAAAAAGATCGGCTGGGTGTGGCGCGGCAATTCTCGCGCGAGCATGAACTCATCGTCGTGCTCAAAGGACACCGGACGCTTGTGGTTCAGCCGAACGGCGAGGCTTGGGTCAACACGACTGGCAATCCGGGAATGTCAACCGGCGGCACGGGCGACATTCTCACCGGCATTATAGCGGGCATGATCGCGCAACATCCGAACGATGCGCTGCTGGCGGTGACTGCCGCGGTTCACCTGCACGGCAGTGCGGGCGATGTGATGGCGGAAAGCGTGGGCGAGCATTGCATGGTTGCCACGGATCTTCTGCAAGGTCTTCCCAAGGCGTTTCGCTACGCGCAACAGAGCGCGCGGGAAAAGTTCGTGTGCTGGAGTTAGAACATTCCGTAGCGAC
>PKXU01000001.1 GCA_003132445.1 Acidobacteriaceae bacterium
CGCCAACGTCGCCCACAGCGACTACTATCACCGGTACGGTTCGTCCACCGCCGATACTCCCAAGGAATAAGCCAACCTCAGCAATCGTCCGATGTGTTTTTAGTTCTATTCTCCCCGCAAAACCCTAACAGTCACTGAGCTTCTGGGCCAATCCCAAGCAAGCAAATCAGCGGAGGACATTGTGCACGCACGACGCAATGGAAATAACGGTGTAACTCTGGGCGCGCTCTCCGAAAGCGCATCAAGCGGAGAACGCGCTATGTTGAACCCTGAAGCCTTTCGGCGGATGATTACGCTGGAGAGGAAGAGAAGCGAGCGCTCGCGAAAGCCCTTCATACTTTTGCTCCTGGACATGGGCGACCGCCCGTCCAACAAGAAGATTCTAGGAAAGATTTCTTCCGTCCTGTCCGCTTCCACTCGCGACACCGACGTCACGGGCTGGTACTTGGACGAAAGCGTGGTCGGCGTCATGTTCACCGAGATCTCCGCCGAAGACTGCGCGTCCATTCCCGGCACCATCTTGACGCGAGTTACGGACACCTTACGCGGCAATCTTGCTCTCGAACAATTCAACCGGGTAAGGATCTCGTTCCACGTTTTTCCCGACCAGTGGGATCACGAAGATCAGGGCGGGGCGAGCAACCCAACGCTGTATCCGGACCTTTCGCAGCGCGAAGACGACAGGAAACTGCTCCGCGTCCTGAAGCGGACGATGGATATCGTGGGAAGCGCGCTGGCGCTTGTCTTTCTATTGCCGGCCTTCCTGGCGATTGCCGCCGCCGTCAAAATGACATCGGAGGGGCCAATCTTCTTTCGGCAACGACGGATCGGGCAACATGGCAAGTCGTTCGTTTTCCTGAAATTCAGGTCCATGCAAGCGAACAACGATGCGGCGGTCCATAAAGCGTACGTGCAAAAACTGATCGCCGGCAAAGCGGAGAAACAGCCTTCGAACGGAAACGGTCAGGGCGTCTACAAACTGACGCACGATCCTCGGGTTACAAAAGTCGGATCATTCTTGCGAAAAACCAGCCTGGATGAACTGCCACAGTTCCTCAATGTACTGAAGGGTGAGATGTCGTTAGTCGGCCCGCGCCCTCCAGTTCCTTATGAAGTCGAGGCGTATGACCTCTGGCATCGGCGGCGACTGCTGGAAGCCAAGCCCGGGATCACCGGACTCTGGCAAGTGAGCGGACGCAGCCGCGTGAAGTTCGACGACATGGTTCGCCTGGATCTGCAGTACGCGCGCGATTGGTCTCCATGGACAGACATAAAGATTCTGTGGCGCACGCCGGGGGCAGTTGTTCTCGGCAGTGGCGCCCACTAAGCGACTGCCCGAACCCTCCCTACTTTGTTCTCTCCGGAGAAACCATGATCACTATTGCTACACCCTCCGAAAAAGACGCGATACACCAGCAAGAAAACGCAGCTCTGATTAAGTTTGGAGTTGTAGGCTATGGCTACTGGGGGCCGAACGTCGTCCGAAACCTTGACCGGCTGGATCAAACCAAAGTCGTTGCCGTGTGCGACAAAAGCGCGGCAGCCCGGCGAAAGGTGGCAAAAGCCTATCCTGATGTGGTGGTGACAGACGATTCGGCGGTATTGATGTCTTCGCCTGAGATCGATGCCATCGCCGTAGTGACGCCGGTCTGGACGCACTATGCTCTGGCTAAGGCTGCTCTTGAAAACGGCAAACATGTTTTTGTCGAAAAGCCGTTTACCAGCAATGCAGCTCAAGCTCAGGAACTGATTGAACTGGCGGCACGGAAGAACTTGAAGATCATGGTTGACCACACCTTCCTGTTCACCGGTGCGGTCCAAAAAATCAAGCAACTCCTGCAAGACGGAGCGCTCGGGAAGCTCTATTACTACGACTCAACTCGCGTAAATCTAGGTTTGTTTCAGCATGATGTGAACGTTGTCTGGGATCTCGCCCCTCACGATCTTTCCATCATCGACCACCTGATCCAGAAGACACCCGAAGCCATTTCCGCGACTGGTCAGACTCATCTCAACGGCCATGAAGACGTAGCCTTCATCACGTTGTATTTTCCCGACAAGGTAATCGCCCACATCAACGTAAATTGGCTGTCGCCCGTGAAAGTTCGCACAACCCTGATCGGCGGGGAGAAGAAAATGCTGGTGTGGAACGACCTTGAAGCTGACGAGAAGATCAAAATTTACGACAAGGGTGTCAACGTCACCAGTCGCGAAGGGCTCTATAGCTTGCTGGTGAATTATCGGTCGGGCGACATGTGGGCTCCGCAAATCGAACAGATCGAAGCCCTGACCCGGGAATTGTCATACTTCGTCGAATGCATCGCCAAGGATGAGGCCCCCATTAACGACGGGGAAGCTGGCCTCCGCGTGGTCAGGATGTTGGAGGCAGCAAACGAGTCTATCCGGCAACGCGGTGCGCTCGTTTATCTCTAGCCTGTCACTGCTTCAGTTACGCAAGTTTGCCCTCCCGATACGGCCTTCCCGCTGACCTCGAATTTCCAGAGAAAGCATCCGCTCCCATGAATGAATACGTAGCTATCGGTTCCAACGTCAGATTGGGCAGAGATGTCAGGCTATCCAAGTTCATCAATCTTTACGGATGCGAAATCGGCGACGAGACGAAGATTGGGGCGTTCGTTGAAATTCAGAAAAATGCCACCGTCGGTAAGCGCTGCAAAATTTCCAGCCACAGTTTCATCTGCGAAGGTGTAACCATCGAAGACAACGTTTTTATTGGCCACGGCGTGATGTTCATCAACGACTCCTACCCGCGGGCTACCGCCGCCGGCGGGAGCCTGCAGACTGAAGCCGACTGGAAAGTGGAGAAGACGATTATCAGGAAAGGCGCATCAGTTGGATCCGGCGCCACCATCCTCGCCAACCTCTGCGTTGGTGAAAACGCAATCGTAGGGGCGGGAGCAGTAGTCACGAAAGACGTTCCACCAAATACTATCGTGGTCGGAAATCCAGCCAGAGTTTTGCGTTATATCGAACAGACCGCGGAGGTCACAAAGTGAGCACTTCTAACAACATTCCTTTTCTTGATCTGGTTACCCCACACGTTGAACTTGAGCCCGAACTTTTGCAGGTCTTCAGCCATGTGCTGCACACTGCCGGATTCGTTGGCGGTCCCATCGTGGAGAACTTTGAGAAAGAGTTCGCCGAATTCTGCGCGACGAACCACGCGGTTGCAGTGAATAGCGGCACGGACGCGCTGCGTTTTGCTCTCATGGCGGCGGGCGTGAAGCCGGGCGATGCAGTCGTTACTGTGCCGCATACGTTTATCGCAACCACGGAAGCAATATCCCAGGCAGGTGGACGGCCTGAGTTTGTCGATATTGACTCCCGCACCTACAACATGGATCCCGAGAAGCTTCGGGAATATCTCGAGCAGGGCTGCGTAAGGGATGCCGCTGGTAAGCTGGCGAGCCGTCGTAGCGGCCGTCCTGTCACGGCGGTGGTTCCGGTTCATCTGTACGGACAAATGGCTGACATGGATGCAATCCAGGAACTAGCGGAGCGCTTCAGCTTAATTGTGATTGAGGACGCATGCCAGGCTCACGGCGCCGAGTATTTTTCGCGGAAGCACGACCGG
>PKXU01000052.1 GCA_003132445.1 Acidobacteriaceae bacterium
GCTTTGCGTTCGGTTGGCGTGGTTCGTGCGAGACGAACCCGCTCTTGATGCTTCATTAATAATACGGGAAACGCGGCGAATTCAGCCAGATGCGCCGTGGGTTGTGGTTGTGGAGTTTGGAAACGACAGGTCCTAGCCGGGTTTGTACCCGATGAAACGCATTGAATACTCGCCATGTTGAGTTTCAAACGGCAAGTGCCTAATCTACTCGAACGTGGTACCGAACGCCGTTGGAAGTGTCAGTGAGCAGCAGTTCGTCCGTGTTCATCAGTTCCGCGTGCGCACAGTCNNATCGTGTAATCGAAACAAGGCATCCACCTTGGCCGGAATCGCCAACGGCACAGCCTTGCTGGTCAAGTTCTCAATCGTACAGTTCAGCACGACATTCTTTTCGCCCTTAGCACCCTCTGGGTACGTCGGAAGGAAATGTTCCTTGCCGGAGCACGTCACGGCAATCTCTGCATTTTCCCATTTCTTCGGATCGACGCTTACCTGCTCAACATGTTCTGCGTCACCCTCGCCGCACTGTGGCAAGTCAGCATGGCTGCCCCCTGTAGAGGTGGTCCTGCACAGCCTTCCGGTCTGAGTGTCAAGGGCGACAGCAGGGTCAGACCCAGTCGGAGCAAAACGCCCCGTTGCCGTCTGCGCTCCCTCCGGTCTTTTCTGTGGTGTCGGCTTCTGCGACTCACACCCGCACGAGCACAGAATCATAAGGCAGGACAGTATCATACCCAATATGCTCATCGAGTTAGACTTCATTGATCCCTCCTAACTGTCCTGGTGATCCCGATCTTGAGCACTGCCTCGCGATTTGCTGTTCCAAATGCTCAGTAGCGGCATGCGGCAATAATAAAGCAGAACACCAACCGCAGGTGCATCATGGTTTAGTACGACAGTTGGCCAAGTAGTGCCACGCACGCAAAGAAGTGGCCCGCGCCCTGCGGAGTACAATTCGCCCGCCCTCCTGACAGCGTTATCTAAATCGGCCTTCGTCTTAAGGATGGATGAGAAAGGCGGCGCAGGCTATCAGCACCGCGACTATGAAGAGGGCTGCGAACGAAACCCTAAGCCCCAACTTCAGCGCGTCCAAGCGGGGAACGGTGTTNNTCGTTGACGGCGATGTCGCGTCCAGCCAAGAGGAAGAAGACGGCGAACATCGCGTCGAACACCCCAGAGAACAGCAGCACCCAACGGATATGGGGCATGCACAAGTGTGCCACTACAAACGACAGCAGGGCCCCGGTGACAGCGTAGAGGAAGACGTTCGCCTCGAGCAGGAGTCGAAGGTGGTGCTTGTACAGGTCTAGTATCGTTTCCCGCTCAGCCGTGAGATCGCTCTTCGATACCGTCCCAGCCTGCAATCTCTCTTGATACCGCTGGTGAACCGACTTAGAGGAGGGAGATTCCGGCGCCGCGTTAAACATGCGCACGATGTTACTACGGCACATCACCCAGAGTCCGGCCAAAGCCGCGCGGCAGTTGGCCGGGGGAATTCCAAGGCTCACGCTTCGCAGGATGCGGGGTGCTTTCCGAGCGGATCGCTGAAGATTTTCTCCAGTGAAATCAGTTGAGCGTGAGATGCCACGGAAGGCCGCGCCTATCGGGGAAAAATTGAGCACGCCTTCTCCCAGACCAAGAAGGCTCGTGGTTTAAGGGGTGTGCTCCCGCTCCGATTTTGGGCAAGGGATTTCCCTTTACGCTGCTCGCTGCGTGTTGGTCTGGCGTGAGCAGAGCAAATACAGTGCTCCCTGAGTTCGGAGGTGACTGCTGGACGGATGGTCTAAGCGTGCGCGTGGCGTTGCGCTAGGGGATGGTCAGGCAGGATGGTAAAGCTACTTCGCTGCTGCTAATGCTTGTTGTCTCTGTGCTCTACGCCACAGCGTTGAAGGGTTCGGCCCAGCAGACCCAACAGGACGGCCTAGCTTGTTGCCTTTGCGTGAGAATCCCGGTTTGTCTGCATTGCGTACACCAGCCTTCACACGCTCCTGAATCAGTGAACGTTCCATCTCAGCCACAGCACCGAGGATCGTGAACACGAGTCGGCCCATTGGTGTCGAAGTGTCTACGCTTTCAGTGTGGCTGATGAATGCAACTTTGTTCTCATCGAAGGTGCTCAGGGCTTTCAGCAGATGCTGCACGCTGCGTGCGAAACGATCAAACTTCCACACCAGCACAGCTTGGAAGTCACGGCGTCCCTTGGTCACGTCTAGCATTAGTTCGTCTAGGCGCGGCCTGCTTTCCTTCGCGCCGGACCATCCACGGTCAACGTATTCGTGAACAATCCGCCAGCCCTTCATCTGGCACATCAGGCGCAGCGGTTGAAGCTGGAGTTCTGGGTCTTGGTGGCCGTTCGCCTTGCTCACCCTCGCGTAGAGCACAACGTCCTTGATTTCCATGGTCTGATTCCTCGTAAGTCCATGATATTGCATTTCATGTGATTTGCAATGAATCTTCGGTAACCATTTGGAAGTGTCCGGCGCTCCTGCCCCCCAAGACGGGAACAGCCTCTCAGGGTTGTGGGCAGGCGCAATCGCGCTCAGGACAGGTCGGTGAGTGTAATGGAGATGTTAGTGCGCCGGGATAAACCGGCATGAAGTAGAGGATG
>PKXU01000130.1 GCA_003132445.1 Acidobacteriaceae bacterium
GTTGGCCGGTTTTCAGGTGATAATCAGTGGCCGCTTTTGGGTGATCGCTGTAAGCGTCCGGAGTGGACCGCGTTGACGAGCGGGATGGGGGCATTTCAGTGTCCAGATGGGCACGCTAGATCAAGTCCGGTAGCTCCTCGCGCGGAATCAGCAGACGGATGGATCGAGCCTGGCCCGGTGTTCGCTCGATAAGGCCATGAGTTTCGAGCGTCAAGATCATCTGGTGTACGGAAGGCGGGGAGACTTGAAAGTATTGTTGCCTTCGGACTCCGAAGGTGGGGACCCGTGGATTTTGCCGTAGTAGTAAATGAACGCCAGGTACTGGCCTTGCTTGTCAGTATAGGGTTTCTTCATCGCCGGTTAATGACAGGGTGGCTGAGAATGACTGCAGAGTTCTTCACGATAACCTGTTTGTCTAGGCTGCGGGTTCGATCGTAAGCGATGCGCTTGCCGCGACGTTCCACGGTAGCAACTCCTCGATGCGATTGATGGGGTGGTCGGCGATGCGCGTCAGGATCTCTCGCAGGTACGCTTCAGGATCCAGTCCGTTGAGTTTCGCCGTGCCGATCAAGCTGTAGAGGGTAGCCGCCCTCTCCCCGCCGGTATCGGAACCGGCGAACAGGTAGTTCTTCCGGCCCAACGCGACCGCGCGCAAGGCGCGTTCGGCAATGTTGTTGTCGATCTCCAATCGACCGTCGTCGCAATAACGCGTCAGGGCGGCCCACAGTCCAAGTGCGTAGCGGATCGCCATCGTCGTATCCGACTTGCGGGAAAGCTTGGGCAAAGAGGCTTCGAACCAGTCGCGTAAGGACTGGAGCAAGGGTCGTGCCCGGGTTTGGCGAACCTGTTGTCGCTGGTCGGGAGGCCGTCCGCGAATCTCGCCCTCGATCGCATACAGAGCTGCGATTCGCTCCAGCGCCTCACCGGCGATCGGCGAGGCGTGAGCTTGCTGCAAGTCATAGAACTTGCGCCGCACGTGCGCCCAACAGGCGACTTCCTGTATCCGGCCATCTTCTTTATAGAGCTGATTGAATCCGGCATAGGCATCAGCCTGCAGCGCACCCCGAAACGCTCGCAGATGTTGCTCGGGATGTTCCCCCTTGCGATCGGGTGAGTACGCGAACCATACCGCCGGTGCCGCCAGATTCGCTGCCGCCCGATCATCGCGAACATACGTCCACAAACGCCCGGTCTTGGTTTTGCCATTGCCTGGCGCCAGTACCGGCACCGGCGTGTCATCAGCATGCAGCTTGCCGGCCGCCATCACGTAACGACGCAGTGCTTCCACCAGCGGGTCCAGCAACTCACTGCTCCCGCCTACCCAGTCCGCCAGAGTCGATCGTTCCAGCTCCACTCCTTGACGTGCGTAGATCTCGCATTGACGGTAGAGCGGGAGATGGTCGGCATATTTCGAAATCAGAACATGCGCCAACAGGCCAGGACCAGCCAGTCCGCGCGCAATCGGCCGGCTCGGTGCCGGAGCCTGCACGATCCGTTCGCAGCACCTACAACTCAGCTTGGGGCGCACATGGCGGATCACCTCGAAGCACGCCGGTACGTACTCCAGCACCTCGGAAATGTCTTCGCCGAGCTTGCGTAACTCTCCGCCGCAGTGTGGGCAAGCCGAATGTTTCGGCACATGGGTCTGCGTTTTGCGTGGCAGATGCTCGGGCAGTGGACGCCGCCGCTTGGCTTGCGCAGCAGAAGTGTCGGGGGAAGGTTCCGAGGAGGAACCCTCGACTGCAGGCGCGTCCTCGGCTGCTTCCACTTGTTGCAAATCTTCCAGCCGCAGTTCCAGCTGTTCGATCTGCCGCTCCAGCTTTTCCGATTTACGCCCGAACTGCATCCGCCGCAACTGGCTCAGCAGCAGCTTCAGATGTGCGATCTCACTCTCCTGCGAAAGCAGCTGCTGGTGAGCGGCAATCCGTTCCTTGTGTTCCGCCAAAAGCAGCGCCTGCAGCGCTTCTCGATCTAGCCTGCTCAGATCCGGAAGTGTCGGCGCCAACATGTGCGCAGTATGCCATGACTTTCACTGCGCGATACATAGCCATGCAAAAAAATCTGTGAAAAAGAACCTCGTCTTAAACTACCGCGTGCGGATCCCAGGTGCGCTCCGGCCGGCGCCAGTCAATGCCCTCCAGCAGCATNNTCGCCCGCGGAACACAAAAACATGACCGGATAATGGACTCTGCTCCAACTTGATCTGCACCAGTGCGCTCAGCCCCGTGAATCCGCGCCGCAGATCGGTCACGCCCGCTGCAATCCAAATCTGCGTGTTAGATGGCGGCGCGATCATCGCTGCAAACACTCCAACAACACACGCAACCACATCGCATCGGCACTGCCCTCTATCCTTACTTGTGCACGCTGCAGTTGGATGTGAATCGTAGCCGGCGAGCAGGGTAGCAAGGAGCCGGACGATGTTGTCGTCAACGATCTTTCCGGAGTTACTCGGACGGGCAACAGCTTGGCCTCGCCGCGTCTACCCAGTCGCCCCGCTTGATACAGCCTGCGCCAGTTGAAAACCAGGTTGGCGTTGACTCCGTGCGCTCGCGCTACCAGCGCTACCGACGCTCCCTCCGCTAACGTCTCCTCGACAATCCGCCGCTTCTCCGCCAACCCTCGATATTGCCGCTTAGGTGTGACCACTTGCGTGTATGTGTCCATCATCTCTCCAAGTGGACACTATCGCTTGTGTCCACATCGAGAGCATGCCCTCCTTTTACACCCCTGTCCAGACGGCCACTGCCGGACGCTTAC
>PKXU01000077.1 GCA_003132445.1 Acidobacteriaceae bacterium
GCCGAGCTTTGCTCGGCCGGACGGCCGATGGCGGCTGTCCCCCACATGAGTTGTTTTGCTGACACCAACGATGCCTAACTTCACCAAGCTGACCACGCAATCCGAACTCCCTGCGGCCGATGAAGCCAAAGAATTTCCCTGCGGCGGAAAAACTATCTGCGTCGCCAATGTGAACGGTACTTACAGCGCCATGGACAACGTGTGCCTGCATCTCGGCGGCCCGCTGGGCGAAGGAACGATCGAGAACGGAAAAGTCGTGTGCCCCTGGCACGGCTGGCAATGGGATCCGAAGACCGGCGCAGCCGCGCACAATGCGAACGCGAAGGTTGCGGTGTATCCGCTGAAGATTGAAAACGGCGATGTGCTGGTGGAGATCTGAACTCACATCGCGCTCGTGCGCCGAACCCCGCGGCTAAAGCCGATCTATCCCTTATACGGCAGTTATGGCACGGTTGAAGCCGCACCCTCAGAGGCACCTTACGCGGCCCTGAAGGACCGCTCTTCCACGCCGCTCTTCCACGTCACTTGCGCGGCTGTTCCACGTCATTTGCGGCCACTCTTCCGCGGCAGCGCAAGCTGTCGTTCAANNCTTCGCTCAGGATGACAGGGCTTAAAACGCTGCGGCCCGATGAAGCTGGGCCGCTGGACAGCCCCTTCGGCTTCGCTCAGGGCTCAGGGCAGGCTTGGGGGGCTGTCCCCACATGTTTCGTCTTCGCCCGATCAACTATGCCCGGTCGGCTATCCCAGAAAGCGCAGGAACTTTGCTGGTTGATTGTCGAAGCCCGGAAAAACTGCGGCGAGATTTTTGTTCCCCATGTGCCGCGCAACCGCTTCTCCAATCACCTGGCGGAAGTCAGTGGTCAGGGCTAGATCGCGGCCTTCGTAGAGTTGCGACTGATCTAAACCGGGCCAGCGACCATAAACTCTGCCGCCTTGCACCGGTCCGCCGAGAACGAACATGACGTTGGCGTGGCCGTGGTCGGTGCCGCGGTTGCCGTTTTCGCGCGCGGTGCGCCCGAACTCCGACATGGTAACAACGACCGTGTCTTCGCCGAGATCGCCAAGATCGGTCCAGAACGCTGCGAGTGATTGAGAAAAATCGGTGAGCACGTTGGCGAGCTGGCCTTCGACGGCGCCTTCGTTGACATGGTTGTCCCATCCGCCGATGTCGGCAAACGCGACCTGCACGCCGAGATTCGCTTTGATCAGCTGCGCGAGCTGGCGCAGGCCGTCGCCGAAACGACCCTTGGGATAAATGGCGCCCGGGTTAGGCGTATATTTTGCGGGGTTGGCGGCCTTGAGCATTTTCACGGCGTCGAAAGTTTCCACGCCGGTGCCGTGCAACACGCTGTCAGACGAGTGGTCGTACATGGCCTCAAACGCGAGAGCGGCGGGGGAGGGTTTTGGATTTTTTCCGCCCACCGAAAAGTCGTTGATGTTATTCATCGCGACCGCGGGCTCCGCGCCGCTCAAAATGCGCGGCAGTGAAGGCCCGAGTGCAATCGCGCGGAATGGAGAATTTTGCGGCGTCAGAGGAAGATTGCGAAGCGTGCGGTTGAGCCAGCCATCATCGGTAGCCTTCACGCCGGGAGTTCCGCTCTCCATGAAATCCTGCGCGTCGAAGTGGGAGCGCGTGGTGTCGGGAGACCCGGCGGCATGCACGATGGCGAGATGACCCTGCTGCCACAACGGCTGAAATGCCGACAACGCGGGATGCAGACCGAAGCGGCCGTCGAGATCGAGAACGGCGTTGCGCGGAATGTTGATGCTGGGCCGCATGGCGTAATATTGTGGCTCGGCGTGCGGTACCACGATGTTCAGACCGTCGGCCGCGCCGCGCTGGAAGATGACGACGAGACGCTTATTGCGCGTGCCGGCATCGACGGCGCCAAAGGCCGCGCGGGTAAGAAAGCTTGGTACCGCTGCCGTGCCGACGACGGCCAGCGCGCTGTTGCGAAGGAAGATGCGACGCGTAATCATAAACAGCTCCTAGCAGCCGGCTCTCGGCTTCTGGCTCCCGGCTTCTNNTGGCTCCCGGCTTCTGGCTCCCAGCTTCTGGCTCCCAGCTTTCTGGGCTGAAGCCCAATTCCTTTTCTATTCTTATGGCACGGCCTGAGGCCGTGCACTTCCCAAAACTGTGCCTCAAGTCGTATCGCCTTCCGCTCTCCCGCTAGCGTTAGCGAGAAGCTAGCAGCTAGAAGCTCATCTCCTCTGAAACTCGGGCGAGCCTAACAGCAGGCCAGCGATTATGCTTGCGTCCGGCGGACGGGCCGGTTTTGTTGACGATTCTATTTGCGCCGCGATCGAATCGTGCGTTTGCTTCGACACGTCGTCGGCGAGCAACTTCGCCTCTAGGGTTGAAAGGGTCAGCAGCGCATCCGACGGCGCGGGTGCGGCGCCGGCTAGCTGCGGTGTATCCACCTTGACGCCGCGAATTTTTCCTGCGGTGAATCCCAGCGCGAAATTCATGCGCGTGAGCAGTGCGGACGAACTTACCCAGGTTTCGGCTTTCATCGAATAGCCTGTGGGCGGCTGCGCTGCGTAAAGGGGCATGCCCATGTTGGCGATCTGACGAACGAGCGGCATGGCATCATCCACGTCGGCGCCGGTGGCGCGCACGGCTGAGGCCACAAACTCGAGCGGAGTTTTCACCTTGGCGCGATAGGTAGTGTTGGCCCAGAATTCCGGCGAATGGAAAAGCGTGGAGAGAACTTCGCGAATGTCGCCTTTCTTTTTCTCGAAAGTTTTGGTCATGCGATCGACCAACGCTGGCGGAGGATCGTCCGAAACGAACCGCTCTGCTAGTTTCAAAGAAATGAAATGCGCGGTCTGCGGGCTGGTGGCCAGCATGTGCAGCAGTTCCCTGCCTTCGTCTTCCCCGTCGCCTTTTGGTTTGATGCGGTGTCCCAGAACAAACTTTGGACCGGGCTCGTGCATGCGCGGATCGTATTTGAATCCGCCGCCGTCGTTTGGCTTGTCGATGGTCCAGCCGGTGAAAACTTTGGCGACCTCGGTGACGTCGCGCTGCGAGTAGCCGCCATTCACGCTGAGCGTGTGCAGTTCCAGCAATTCGCGCCCGTAGTTTTCATTCAGGCCGTTGTTCGCCTTGCGCTTCGCGTTCGGATTCGTCGGGAAACGGCGCGGCCCATTGCGAGCGGGATGAGCGGGAATTCCGAGAGCGCGCATGGAGTCTGGGCCCACACTCAACCAATTGTCGAGGTAGAACAGCATGGCGGGACTTTTTGCCGTGGCGACGAGCAAGTCTTCAAACTTTCCCAGCGCGTGCGAGCGGATTACTTCCTGTTCGTAGTTGGTGAGGAACAGACGCTCGGGGCCTTTGCCGGAAAAAATATTGAAGTGATTGAACCAGAAATCGGTCATCACTTCTTCGAGTTGGCGATCGCTGTAGATTGCCCGCAACAGCTTGGCTTGAACAAGTTCATCCGCCACCAGGCCCTGAGGATTGTTCATGGCCAGCAGCGTTTCTTTTTGCTTCGGGGCCATGCCGGCGAGAAAGTCCTGGGCTTTGCCGTGGCCGCGCAGCGAATCAGCAAATGCGACTTGCTCGTCGGCCGACATTGCCAGAACTTTTTTGTAGCGTTGATCGGGAGGAAGGTCGAGGAGCGATTGAATCTTTAAATCAGCATAGAGGCGATCTTCGCGGCGGCGGGCGTCGTCGGTTGCTGATGGCTTCATTTCCGGAGCGGTTGCCGTCTCGTTGGTTGGAGTTCCCATGTCTCGCAAAATCGGCGAGACATGGGGCACCCCAGGATTGGCGATTGCATCGCTGTTGGAAGCGAGCATCGAGCTTGCGCCCATCGAATTCGAGTTCGTGTCGGCGAGATTAGTGGGCGCATTGCAGGCCGCGTCTGCGCTGGCCGCTGCTGCGGCCGCGAGTTCTTCGGCTGTTTTCGCCGAGTCGGAAGCTGGGGATGCAACCATGGTCCCAGCTTCCGCCTTGGCGTCTTCATTCTTCCGCTGCTTTTTTTCCTGCTTCTCTTCTTGCTTCTCTTGCAGGCGTGCGATCTGCACCTGATACACGGCGCGCTTTGCGGGATCGGAAGGCATGGGTCGTTTGCCGTCCATCACCTGTTTGACCATTTGATTGTCGGGAAAGTCTTCTGCGATTTCCTTCGAACTCATGTGCAGGGTGCGAAAGGCGGCGAGGCGGGATTCGACTTCGCTGTCCGGAATTCTTTCTGGATGCAACTGCAGATCGATCCAACGATCGACGCCCATTGCCATGACCTGCTGCACATCGCCGGGGCGGGGGCCAAAGGTGAGGCGATTGAGCGCTTGCACGGCGCGCTTGTGCTCGTTCGCAACGGGATCGCCAGCCGCGACTTTTTTCCTGGCGAGCAATTGCGGAACTGCGCCGACTGAGACTAGTGCAGCGAGGCTCACCAAAGCCAGCGCCACTTTTCTCAGGCTCGGTCGCATGAAAACTCCTGGACGGGGCAGTTCAGGTCTCTATTATGAACCCCGGGCAGGGGGAAAGTTGCTGGCGAAGAGGATTCCGGGAAGGGCGTCCAAGTGCTTGTAGGGCTAGGGCTTCTAAGGCGGCCCAAGCTAGGCCGGCATTTATTAGTCTCCCGGATACCGGAGGGTCACAAGCGAAGCGAGGCCTTCGCGGTCGGTTTACCTAATCACCTTGGGTAAGCCAACTGTCCCACGTCCCTTGCCAAAGTGAGCGGTTTTGAGCAGACACTCTCCCGGAAAGTTTTTACTCTTGTTGGATTGGAATTCCAAACTGGAAACTCTGGGTTGATTGCCAGCCACTCGGGCTTTTCAAAATGAAATTCTGGCTGGTGCCGGTATCTTTATGTCCCGACGATGTTCCGGATGGTTCGGCAGATCTCCAGCCCGGAAGTGGAAAACGGCCCCAGGTTTTTGTCGTTTCCTTAGATGGGACTCGGACGATTGGACTCGAAGAAAGCGGAACAACTGTCGGGCGAGTCATGCCTTCGAACCTTGCTGGAGCCTATCTACCCGTGTCTTGCCGAAATCTATGTAACTTCAAAAGCGACAAGGAGAAACCAAATGAAACACAGCACGAAGGACGAACTCAAAGGCAATATGCATGAGGCAAAGGGCAAGGTCAAAGAAAAGGTTGGTCAGGTCACCAATAACCCCAATCTGACGGCCGAAGGCCAAAATGAAAAGCTCGCCGGCAAAGTTCAGAAGAAAGTGGGGCAGATTGAAAAGGTATTGGAGAAGTGAGTGAGTGCGGCGCAGTGGCGCGCATTGGTAGCCCTGTTCCGCGTAACGGGCAGAAAGTAATTAGTTCCGCAACGCTGCTATTTAGGGTCTCACGTTCAGAGGAAAGGAAGATCTAATGTTGATACTGATTATCGTTTTGGTGTTGGTTTTAGGAAGTGGTGGGGGGTACTACGGCCATAGCCGCTGGGGTTATGGCGGGGGTGCAGGCATAGGGTTGGGCACCGTATTATTGATTCTCCTCGTAGCCTACATGCTGGGAGTTTTCCACTGAGGCGCCGGGTATCGCACACCTAAACACAAGAAGGGCAAGAGTATTGTTTCTTTTTGCGGATGAATTCGTCGGCGAACTTGCGATAGTCCTCGTCGGAAAGGGTATACCGAAATAGACTCTCGCTATCCGCGAAGGTCTCCATCGATAGCCAGCGATAGAGGTCGTCAGAAACGAGTTTGTCAAGCGGGATGTTTTCTATGAAACCGACGGCTACCGCACTTGATAAGTCCGTGCCGGCATCGTCGGTTTGGGGGTTGGCGCAGGCACCAAACCGCATAGTCGTAGATTCTTCCAATCAGGTTCTCGTTGATCGGGTCCACTCCGTATGCTCGCTCGAGCGCTACAAATAAATCGATCCAGAGGCCCGTCGGGCCTCCCTGATTCCGATCGATAACGTCCTCAAGCTCCGGGAAAGACTCAAGCGCTTTTGTCTGCCACTCCAGGGACATTGCGCCAACATGGTAGGTCAGTTCCGTTGGAAGTCCAAGTACAAATGAGAATTCATCGTACCTGTTGCACAATCGCTGTTAAATTCGTTGACTGGGGTCGTCTGCGAGGTCGAGACTTGTTCCGTTCTCACTCCGAATAACCGCTGCCGTTGTCGTCATCGTCGTCGTCATCATCATCGGAATCTTTGCGGTCGTCTTCGTCCTCTTCTTCTTCCTCTTCCGGCTCTTCTCGAACGATGACATCGGCGCTTTCCCGGCGATCAGAAGGATCTGAGGAGGGACAGTATGGATTTAATCCGGTCATGTCCACACAGTCTACACGCAGACCATGTCGTTGGCTTTGGTCTAAGATGGCAAGTCGCTACGAGCCGATCTCTTTGGTCAAATAGACTCTGCCGCGGGATACTTTGTGTTGCAAAGTGGCGGCCAGGTGATCGATGTCGGTGGCTGCAATGTTCACTGACATGGTGTCGAGCAATGGGGTGCGGCTGCTGCCGACCACGTCACGGCGCACCTGAATGAGCAGGGCTTGAACGACATTCGGATCATACTTCTCGGGAGTCAGCCGCACCAGATCGCTGAGAGCGCTGCCCACTGAGAGCGGGGCGCGATAAGGGCGCACGCTGGTCATGGCATCGAAGGAATCGGCCAGACCGACGATGCGAACCGGCATGGATAGGTCCTCTTCAACCAGCCTGTCGGGATAGCCAGAACCGTCGCTGCGCTCGTGATGCCAGCGGACAATCTCGGGAATTTTCGGCCAGGGAAATTGGACGCCACTCACGATCTGGTGACCGACGACCGTGTGGTCGGCCATTTCACGAAACTCTTCGGGATCGAGCGCGCCCGCCTTGCCGAATAGGCGGCGATCGACGGCAACTTTTCCGATGTCGTGCAAATATCCCGCGCTGCGTAACGCCGCCACTTCGGAGGGCTCCATGCCCATGGCCTCGCCGATGGCCGAGGCGTAGCGGCCAACGCGCAACGAGTGGCCATGAATGTTGACGTGCTTGACGTCGATGGCGGTGGCAAAGGCTTCGAGTGCGTTGTCATAGAAGCCATGCAGCGAAGCCATGAGCCGCAGATTTTCTGAAACGCGTTGCGCGATGCTTTGCGAGAGCGCGTGATTTTGCACCGCGAGCGCGATGTAGCTGCACAACAGTTGCAGCGCGTCGAGTTCGCTGTCTTCGTAGAGCGCGTCGCCGGGACGGCGGCCCAGAGCGACTACTCCCGCCAAGCGGCCTGCCGCTTTTAAAGGAGCGAGGCATTTAAAAAGCTCCGGCGCGACGTTGCCATTGGAGCTTAGAAACGCGGGATAGGTGGAAGAGTTGAGAACGACCGGGCCGTGTGCGGCGGTGAGCGCATGCACGTGTTTGGGCAGGAGAGGAACGAAGGCGGGATCGGGCATGAGCGCGAATCCCAGCGCGGCCGCGGAGGTCAGCATGGCGGGCTTGTCGTGAAACAGGAAGAGCACGCCCTCGCGCGCGCCTGCCGCTTCTGTAACGGCAGACAGCATGAGTCGCGAAGTCTCCGAGAAGTCGCGCTCCGCCGTGAGCGCAGGCCCTAGCTCGGAAAGCGCCTCGACTGTGTGCAACAACCGCCGTAAATTGTTTGTCTGAATCGCCACCGACGAAGTGGGAGCCAGATCGCAGAGCAAGATCAGCGTAACACGCGGGAAATAACCTGCGCGAGATGCCTTGTTGGTTAGTTTGATGCGGTGATCGGCTTAAAAACTTTAACCACAGAGGACACAGAGATGCACAGAGGTTTTATGGCGTTGCAGACTCTGCGGTTAAAGACTTCATCTGAAAGATTAGAAGTGGTCGCGGAGGTCGGCGAAGCGGCCGACGATTAGCAGTTTCTGCGATGGCGGAGCGGGGTTGACCTCCTCATGCTCCAGTATCCAAGTGTTGCCATGAGGAACGAAAATCGCATTCAGGCCGGCAGCCAGCGCTGGGTTGATATCGGATTTCGGGCTGTTGCCGACCATCCAGGTTGCATCGTGAGCTAATTCGTACTTCTCTACCACTTGCTCGTAGGCGGCGGAGTTTTTCTCGGCCACGATTTCAATCGCGGCAAAATATTCTTTCAGACCTGAGCGTTCGACTTTTCCAGTCTGCTCTGCGAATGCGCCTTTGGTCATCAGGATCAGGTGATGTCGCGACTGCAGGTATTGCAGAGTTTCCGGGACCTCGGGCAAGTGTTCGAGCGGCTGATCGGCAATGGTATGGGCGAAGCTGTGAATCTGGGCGTGCAACTCGGGCGTGATCGGCTGAACGCTCAAGCGCTCGAAGGTGTCGACCAGGGCGTGGGCGAAGCTGTGCAGTCCGTAACCGTGCTTCAGAATGCATTCGCGCTCTACGTCGTTGAGCACCTCGCGCACCTGCTCGGGAGAAAACTCGTGATGATTCAGAAAAGAAATGTAGCGGACGATGGCGCGCTCGAAATAAATGTTGTTTTCCCAGAGCGTGTCGTCGGCGTCGATGAGGAGGGTTTGGGAATGCATAGGCGTTCGTCGCTGGTTACCGAGCGACCGTCGGCAATCCCGTGGGCGGTAATACTTTGATCGTCTGCAACCAGGTTTCGACCAGCTTCGGCCATGCGGTGATGGGAAGGTCTGTGCGCCGCAGTCCGTATCCGTGTCCGCCGTTGGCGTAGATGTGCAGCTCGGCCGGCACCTTCGCATTCTTTAAAGCGAGAAAATAGGCGGTTGAGTTTTCGACGTGTACCGGATCGTCCTCCGCCTGCACGATGAAAGTAGGCGGAGTCTGGCTGGTGACTGGGATGTCGGGATTGAAGGCAAAGTTTTGTTCCGCGAGAGCCAAGTAGCCGGGATAAACGATGACGGCGAAGTCAGGGCGGCAGCTCGCCTTGTCGGCAGCATCGACAGGATCGTAAAGCCGCTGCTCGAAATGAGTGCTGAGGGCGGCGGCGAGATGCGCGCCGGCGGAGAAGCCCAGCACGCCGATGCGCTGAGGATCGACGTGCCATTCGGTGGCGTGCGAACGGACGATCCCAAGCGCGCGCTGAGCGTCCTGCAATGCGGCGGAAGATTTCGAGTAAGGGCCGGAATCGGGCACGCGATATTTGACCAGGATGCAAGTGATGCCGGTCGAGTTCAGCCAATCGCAAACTTCGGTGCCTTCGAGATCGATGGCAAGGATGTGGTAAGCGCCTCCAGGAAAGACCAAGACGGCTGCACCAGTGTTCTTGGCTGTCGGTTGATAAACAGTGAGCGTGGGGACGGAAACGTTGCCTAAGCGGATGACCGGCTTGCCGGCGATCAAGTGGTCTTTGGCCGTGGTGGCGTCGAACTCGGGAGCTGAATTCGCCGCAGCGCCGGGAGCTCTGTGGGGCCACAGGTTCAGAGTCAAGTGACCGGGAGCAGGCTGCCAGGCGGGCTTTTGGCCGAACAGGCTGGTTGAGAGAAATATGACGGTGGCAAGAGTAGACAGACGAAGCATGATCCATCATCGCAACCGGCGAGGCGGAGATGCAAGCGGAGGCAGTGCACGCTCCTACGGCGCACACCTGATCACGTCGAACCGCGCCGATTATGAAATGATTCATCAATACAGGAAGTTTCGCCTCGAGATATGGTACTTGTAATTGAATCCATGTTGACCACCGCCATCTCGTTTCGCCGCTCGCTGGCCAGCAATGCCCGCCACAATCCGTTGGCGGCTCTGGGCGCTGTGCTGGTCGTTATCTTTTTAATCTTTGCCCTGTTCGCGCCCTGGATCGCGCCGCACGATCCGGCCGCGATTCATCTGCCCGCGCGTCTCGATCCGCCATCGCCGGCGCACTGGTTTGGCACCGACGAACTGGGGCGCGACATTTTATCGCGCGTGGTTTACGGCGCACGCATCTCCATGCTGGTCGGCAGCGGTGTGGTCCTCACTTCGCTGGCGCTCGGACTGGTGATCGGATCGATTGGCGGATATTACGGAGGCTCCATCGACCGCTTTATCAATATTGTGGTGATGAACGCGTTCCTTTCTTTCCCCGGAATTCTGCTGGCCATCGCTTTCATCGCCTTCCGCGGCCCCGGAATCTTCAACCTGGTACTCGCACTCTCTCTTGGCGGATGGGTCGGTTATGCGCGACTGGTTCGCGGCCAAGTGCTGGCCGCTCGCGAACGTGAATTTGTCGAAGCGGCGCGCGCGTTGGGCGCGAGCGATCTGCGCATTATTGTGCACCACATTCTGCCCAATATTATTCAACCGGTGGTGGTGCAGGCGGCCATCGGAATGGCAGGAGCGATCCTGGCGGAAGCTACCATGAGTTTTCTCGGACTCGGCGTTCCTCCGCCCACCGCCAGTTGGGGAGCGATGCTCAACGACGGCCGCGCTCATCTATTCGACGCTCCTCACCTGGTGCTGTTTCCGGCGCTTGCGGTGATGCTGGCGGTGCTGAGTTTCAATTTCATTGGCGACGCGTTGCGGGATTACCTCGATCCGCGCTCCCGCATCGAAGCCGGTCTCTGAGAGCCCTCGAAGAGAGTATGCATCGCAGCGAAATTCGAAACGTGGCATCGCGCGGTCAAAGCTAGCTCTGTAAATGACTCAAAACGGGTCACATTCACTTCTTGACATAAATTGCAAATTGCAATATTATTATCGCGATTTGAAATACATCGTTGCAGGCTGAGTATGAAGCTGGGCCAAAAAATCCGTTATCTGCGCGAAGTGGAAGGGTCGCTGCGCGGGCTTGGCCGTCCCATGACGCAGCTGGAATTGGTGCGCGCCCTGCGGACGGAAGTTGGCAAGGGTCGGCCGGGGAAAGGCAAGCCGGACAAGAGGAAGACCATCAGCCAGTCTTACCTTTCGCAGATCGAGAACGGAACGCGGCCGCATATGACGCAGTCGTCGCGCGCGTTGCTGGCAAAGTTTTTCAAAGTGCATCCCGGCTTTCTTGTGGATGATCCCGAGGGTTACCACACGGAGTTGACTTCGGATCTGCGCAGCACCGAGGGTCAGCTGGACGTATGGCTGTTGCAAGGTTCGGAACGTTTCGCGAACGATCCGGAACTCAGTCAGGTGCTGATCAAGGCGGCGCGCGAGAAAGACACGCGCAGTTCTTTACTGTTGTTGGGTGCGATTCTTGACACGCCCGGACTGGCCGCGCGGTTGCTGGAAGCGTTGCGACCGGAGTTGGGAGACAGCGGGAACCATCGTCGCGCTGCAAGCGCGGACGGGAGGCGAATCTAATGACGCCGACAAGATTGGATTGGTCAGATTTTTATTTGATCTGCTTTGCGGTCGGTTTTTGTTTCAGCTTCTTTTCGTTCGTGTTTGGAGGTTCGCGCTTTGGCCGTCTGCATTTGCCGCATTTTCATGGGCACGGGATGGGGCATTTACCCGCAGCCGCGGGAGCGGCGGCTCATGTTCCCGCGACTGGAAGTCATGCACCCGCAACGCAGACGGCGGGCGCGAATGCGCAGGCGCGCGGGGGCAACGTTTCGCCGTTTAATCCGCCTTCTCTGGCCGCCTTCCTGGCATGGTTTGGCGGCACGGGATATTTGCTTACACGCTTCTCGTCGGTGTGGGTTGGGCTGGGGCTGACGCTTTCCGTGATCAGTGGCCTTGTCGGCGGCGGAATTATTTTCCTGTTTCTGAGCCGGGTCCTGATTTCGGAAGACGAAAACATGGACCCCGCCGACTACGAGATGGTCGGGGTGCTGGGACGACTGTGCGTTTCCATTCGCGGCGGCGGCACCGGAGAACTCTTGTACTCGCAGATGGGAACACGCCGCGTCTGCGGCGCTCGCAGCGAAGACGGCAGCGCTATTGCCAAGGGAGCTGAAGTCGTCGTGACGCGCTACGAAAAAGGAATTGCCTACGTTCGGTTATGGAGCGAGATGTCGGGGGAAAACGACTCCGCAACCGCCGGGACCATTGGGAGCTGATTCGCATAACTGGTTTGACCACGCTTTCGGGAGAGCTTATGAAGCGAGATTGGTACACGCTGGCAACTTGGCTGATGTGGCTGGCCCTGCCGATTACGTGGTTTAACTATCGGCGTGTCTGGGATCGGTTGCCAATGCGGATGGCGGTGCATTTCGACGCCAACTGGCAACCCAACGGCTGGACATCGCGCGAAGGAGCCCTGTACCTCGGTCTCGGGATCATCGCGTTCTTGTTGGTGGTGTTCACGGTAGCGGCCTACGCGGTGCGTACCAACAAACCAAGCTCCGCGTGGCCGGTCATGATCGTTTTCTATGTGGCGTTGACGGGGCTCTGCCTGCTCAACAACTGGATTGCTCAGAAAAACCTTAACGAGCAGTCGCAGCCGTCAGCGTGTCTGCGTACAGAATTTAGCGGGGCGGGCAATGCAGAAAGACTTACGACAGAAAGATTAAAGGGTCCAACAGCAGCTTTAACCAGGAGGCGTTATGTTCAGTGGAATCTCGAGCATCGTTCAAATTTGGATTTTCGTTGGGCTGGGAGTGATGGTCATTCTCTTTCTGATGAGCGGAATGGCCAGGCTTTATCGCAAAGCGGGGCCGCACGAGGCACTCATCGTGTACGGCCTGGGAGGAACGCGAGTTGTGCAGGGGCACGGCACGCTGGTGCTGCCCATGGTGCAGATCTGCCGCGACCTTTCGCTGGAACTGATGTCGTTTGACGTGGCGCCGCAGCAGGATCTCTACACTAAACAAGGCGTCGCGGTCACGGTGGAAGCCGTGGCGCAAATCAAGGTGAAGTCCGATCGCGAATCGGTTTTGACCGCGGCCGAACAATTCCTTACCAAGAGCGATCAGGAGCGCGAAGGCCTGATCCGGCTGGTGATGGAAGGCCATCTGCGCGGCATTATCGGCCAGCTTACGGTGGAAGAGATCGTGAAGCAGCCGGAGATGGTGTCCGACCGGATGCGCGGAACCTGCGCCGAGGACATGAACAAGATGGGGCTGGAAGTGATTTCCTTCACCATCAAAGAAGTGCGCGACAAAAACGAATACATCACCAACATGGGCAAGCCGGATGTCGCGCGCATCAAGCGCGACGCCGACGTGGCCACCGCGGAAGCCGATCGGGATACGGCGATTAAGCGCGCGGTAGCACAGAGAGAAGCGGCCGTCGCCAAAGCGCAGGCCGACCAGGAACGCGTGCTGGCAGAAACTTTGTCGCAGGCCAAGCAGGCGGAATCGCAGCGCGACCTGGAGGTGAAGAAGGCGCAATTTCTGGAAGTCACCAAACGCCAGCAGGCGCAAGCCGATAAAGCTTATGACATCCAGACCAACATCATGCAACAGCAGGTGATTGCCGAGCAGGTGAAGGTGCAGCAGATCGAGAAAGAGCAGCAGGTGAAGGTGCAGGAGGCGGAAATTAATCGCCGCGAGAAAGAACTCATCGCTACCGTGCTGAAAGGTGCGGAAATCGAGCGGCAGCGAATTGAAACACTCGCCGCGGCCGAAAAGCAGCGCCTGATTGCCGAAGCCGAAGGCCAGGCATCGTCGATTCGCGCGCAGGGCGAGGCCGAAGCCGAAATCATTTTCAAGAAAGGCGACGCCGAAGCCAGGGCAATGAACGTAAAGGCGGAGGCCTACCAGGAATACAACCAGGCAGCAGTGCTCGACAAACTGTTCGCCAGCATGCCCGAGATTGTGAAGGCGTTGGCGGCTCCGCTGGCCAATGTCGACAAGATCACTATCGTCTCCACGGGAAACGGCGAGGCGGCGGGCATGAACAAAATCACCGGCGACATGGCCAAGATGGCAGCGCAGGTACCGGCGCTATTCGAGACGCTCTCGGGCATGCCGTTATCTGAGTTGCTGGGCAAGGTTCGTCAGATCGGCGACAAAGCGTTAAAGCCAGAGAAGTTGCCGAAGGCGTAGCGACGGCGCGGGAACATCAGTCGGCTTCCGGCTTCAGGCATCCGGCTTCCGGTGTGAGTGCTTTCGCGGAAGCCGGAAAGCGGAAGCCGGAAGCAGAACGTCAGGAGCAAAGTTATGACCAACAAATCGAAATTGACGGGATGGGGCATGGCCGTGGGGGCAATCCTAGGCGCGGTTTTCGGGACTGTAGCGGGACATGTAGGCGCCTGGCTCGCAATCGGCGTTGCGATTGGCATGCTCTTAGGCGCCTCATTTCGGCGCAAGCCAACGGACTGCCCGGAGTGCGCGCAGATCCATCGTGCGCATGAAATGAAAAGGCAAGCCTGACAAATGAATTCGGCTCCTCGGTCGCGGGCAGGAGCCCGCAGGCAGGAGCCAAAGACAATGGCTGAAAGCTAATCGCTGACAGCCGTATTCGAGAAAGGGGTTCGATATGTCACTACTGGAGCGCGTTTCCACACTAGTCCGGGCCAACCTCAACGACCTGATCGACAAGGCCGAGGAGCCGGAAAAAATGATCAAGCAGGTTATTCTCGACATGCAAAACCAGCTTTTGCAGGTCAAAACACAGGTGGCGATCGCGATTGCCGATCAGCACTTGCTGGAAAAGAAGCAGAAAGAAAACGAAGACAAAGTTGCCGAGTGGATGCGGAAGGCCGAGCTCTCCGTGGACAAGAAAGCCGACGACCTGGCGCGCGCCTCCCTGCTGCGCGTGGAAAGCTATCGCGAACTGAGTGAGAACTTTAAGCAGCAGGTTTCGGACCAGAAGGCGCAGGTGGAAAATTTGAAGTCTGCCTTACGGCAACTGGAGCAGAAGCTGACCGAAGCGCAGGCCAAGGCCGACGTGCTGATTGCGCAGAATCGCCGCGCGCGCGCGGTAGGAAAAGCCAGCGATGCACGCATGGCGTCGGGCGATGGCTCCAAGGCTGCGGCGTTCGATCGCATGCAACGCAAAGTGGCTCGTTCCGAGGCCGTGAGCCAGGCGAAATCAGAAATTGCGGGCGACAATCTCGATGACCGCCTCGCCGCGCTCGAAAAGGAAGACCGCATCGAGCAATTGTTGGTGGAGCTGAAAACCAAGAGAGGAGCGTAGCGAGTGGAGGGGAAACCTCGATGACACAGAAATCGTGGAAGGATTGGACGGACGCGGAGTTAACGGACGAGGCGCAGCAGGGACTCAGAGGTCAGGGTGCGGCTGTCGAAATGGCGCGGCGACTGAAAGATTCGAACAATCGCCTCACATGGGTTAATGTCGCACTCACTGCAGCCGCACGCATTGTCGCGATTGTTCAAGTGTGGAGACATTGAGACGGTGACCCTAAGCGAGGAGAAGAAGTCCTGAAATGCCAGAACAATCCAGTTGGGCCGGATCGGGGCTTACATCCATTGACGGGGCTGCCCGCATCTCTCTATTCTCATAGTGATCCCAATTCAAGGACGGTACATGAAGAAGCTTGTATTCCTGCTGGTGCTGGCGCTGGAACTTGCGGTGAGTGGCTGCGGCAGTAACACGATCGCGCCGACAACCAGCAATACCTCTGCCAGCGGTAACTGGGAGGGCCAGATCACCGGCGCTAGCGGTCAGGCCAGTCTGCTGAATTTTGTCACCACGTTCTCCATCTACGACACCGGGCCGCTCGACATTCACTACTTCGGTTTCTTCAACGACGGGGCCTGTTTCACCACTGGCACGGTAAGCCAGCCAGGTTCCGAGGAAAGTGGGTCGGCTACATTAACGACGGATACGCAGACCGACCAGGTTACGGGCACTTTCACGCTTACGGTGCTTTCAATCGTGCCCAAGGGCAACACCCTCACGCTGACGGGGAACATAACGGGAACGTCGAATGCGACTCCGCAAGTGACCGGAATTCTGAGCAACGGGGTGGTGGAAGGACAGTGGAAATTAACCGGGGGCGCGGGTGATCCGAGTTGTAGCGGTACCGGCAATTTCATCATGTGCCAGGGGACGGATACCTGCACACCGGCAACGTAGAGAAGCCGGCGCAGTTCTGATGGCTGCATTCTCTTCGGGTTGTTCTCCATTGCTCAGTACTTTCCTATCGTTCGGTTTGCCTCCATCTTTTAGGGCTCCGGCAAGCGCGCCGACTCTTCCTTCCTGTTGCTTCACTGCTATACAGTGGATGCCATGAAGCGCTCTATGCAGCAGATTGCTGAGGCAATCGGCGGCCGGCTGATTGGCAACGCGCGCGCGGAAGTAAGAGCGGTTGCCAGCATCGAGTCGGCGACTGAGGACGATCTCGTTTTCGTGGACGATGAAAAACATCTGGCAGCGGCTTTACGATCTGGGGCAGGAGCGGTCATCGCGGGCGAGTTCGCGGCAGCTTTATCATGCGATCGGCCTCTGCTTATCAGCGATCATCCCAAGCTTGCATTTGCGCGGGCCGCGCGATTGCTTCGCAACGAACTGTCGGAAGATGGCGGCGGGCAGATCGGAGCCAGGCACGCTACCGCAGTGATTCACTCGTCCGTCAGGCTGGGTCCGGGAGTGGTTGTCGAAGCACGCGCTGTGATTGGCGAAGAGGCGCAGATTGGTAAGAACACGCGGATTGGCGCGGGTTGCGCCATTGGCGCCAGAGCGAAGCTTGGCGACTATTGTGAGATTTATCCCAATGTTACCGTCTATGCGGGCACGACAGTGGGCGACCGTGTGATCGTGCATGCCGGCGCAGTGCTGGGTAGCGATGGTTTCGGATATGTGCGCGATCGCAACACTGGGCGCTACGAAAAATTTCCGCAAGTGGGACGCTTAGTAATCGAAGACGATGTCGAGATTGGAGCCAATGCAACCATTGATCGCGGAGCGCTCGATGAAACGCGGATCCGCCGCGGAACGAAGATCGACAACCTGGTCCATGTGGGGCACAACTGCCAGATCGGTGAAGACGTGATAATCGCCGCGCAGACTGGACTCTCGGGAAGTATTGTAATCGAGAATGGCGTGGTGCTGGGCGGACAGGTCGGCATCGGCGAGCATGCGCGTATTGAAGAAGGAGTCATGCTGGGCGGCCAGGGCGGCGTTCTTCCCAACAAAATCTTGCGCGGCAAAGGCGTGGCGTTCTGGGGAACTCCGGCGCAGCCGGTGCGGCAATATCTGAAGCAGTTGGCGACACTGGCGCGGCTGGTGAAAAAATAGAAATGCCGGCTTCCGGCCGTCGGCTTTTGGCGATCGAACTTGTATCGCCCTCCACCGCTATCGAAGGCTGCTGACGGCGAAACGGTTTGCGAAAGCCGGATAGCCGAAGCCCAAAGCCGTTTTGTGGCGATCTTTTTATGGCAATCGTTGTCATTGGCGGGCATTCGCGCAGCGTAGGCAAGACCAGCGTGGTCGCTGGCTTGATCGCGGCGCTTCCGGAGTTTCACTGGACTGCGGTGAAGATTACGCAGTACGGACATGGAATTTGTTCAGCGAATGGCGAGGCCTGCGACTGCGCCACCGGCGATCATTCCTGGGCAATCTCCGAAGAGCGCGACCGGTCGGGAGAGTCGGATACATCCCGCTTTCTTGTGGCCGGCGCGGTGAAAGCGCTTTGGGTACGCACGGAACAAGGGCGGCTTGCGGAAGCGATGCCAGCGTTACGTCAGCGCCTGGAAGGTGCGCGCAATGTGCTCATCGAATCGAACAGTGTGCTGAAATTTCTGCGACCTGATCTGTATCTAACGGTCCTCGATCCCTCGACCGCCGATTTCAAGAATTCAGCCCGCGAATTTCTGGACCGCGCCGACGCCGTGATCCTGCATGGAGCGCGTCAGAACGCTGCGTGGCAAGCCGTCTCGCTGAAACCGGTGGCGGAGCGACCGGTATTTCGCATCTCACCGCCGAATTACGTTACTGCAGAGATTGCGGAATTCGTCCGTGCCGCTCTTCGGGCACGAGTCGTTCAGGAGTAGACGGAGGTTCAAGGTCAAATCTCCTCGGCAGACTGGTGGTGGCAAATTTGAATTTTGCGGCCGATAGTTTGGGGTCATCCTTAATGCATCTGTTTTTCAGGCGGAACGAAGAGNNGAGATCCCTCACGCGGCTGAAGCACGCCGCGTCTCGGGATGACGGCCTCCTTTGCTATCCTTTCCCCGTGCGGCAAATTCATTACAGCGCCTGGCTGTTGGTTCTCTTTTCGGCGATTCTCCAAATCCTGATCTTTCCTCTGCCTGGCGTGTATATTCTGGCCTGGTTTGCGCTCACCCCGCTGATTCTGGCATTGCTACGCGCGCGGCCGGCAGGTGAACTTGAAATTGCCGGTTCCGTCCGGCTGCGTCCGGCCACGCCCGGGCAGGGATTCTTGCTGGGTTACGCGTGCGGAATCTTGTGGTATGCGGGCACGTGTTACTGGATCTACGACACCATGCGCCAGTATGGCGGCTTGAGTGCGCCGGAGGCATTGCTGGCTTTGTTTCTTTTCTGCTGCTACCTCGGCCTCTATCACGGAGTTTTCGGTTTGCTCGTGAGCTTGCTGGCGGGCTCGGGTCGCGACTTTCGGCTGCCGCTGGTGATGGCTCCATTTTTATGGGTTGCGGTGGAGTTGGCACGCACGCGCATTACTGGCTTCCCCTGGAATCTGCTGGGAATTTCTCAGGTCGATAATGTTCCCCTATGCCGCATCACGGAATGGACTGGCGTTTACGGTATTTCGCTTGAGATTGCGTTGGTGAATGTAGCCCTGGCTGCGGCATTTCTGGTACCGCGTGAGAAGCGAGGCGCAATGTTAGCCGCGGCTCTAGCTGCGGCTGCGGTGCTGCAAGCCGGGCGATTGGTCGACGCTCCTCCGGCAGTGGCCGATCACGCGGCGCTCCTGGTACAGCAGAATGTTTCCGTCTCAGCGGATTGGACGCCGGCGTATCTTCAGCAAACGTTGCAGGAATTGTCGCAGCTTACAGTGAAGTCGGTTGCGGCTTCAGCGGCGAAAATCGATCTGGTTGTCTGGCCGGAATCGCCTGCGCCATTTTTCACAAATGATCCGCGCTTCCGCACAGCGGTCAGCGACATGGCTCGCGATANNGAAGACCTGGACCGTGGTGGGATCGATTGGGACCGAATCCATCGGAACGCCATCCGCCGGTGGCCCAACTGGCCCGGTATTTAACTCCGCGGCATGGGTTAGTCCTAGCGGCGATTGGATCACGCGCTACGACAAGAATCATCTCGTGCCGTTTGGCGAGTACTTGCCGTTTCCTACTTTGTTTTCTTTTGCCGGCGGATTGACGAAGGAAGTTGGCGAGTTTCGCCACGGCGATACACGCGCCCCTCTGGTGGGCGGGGACCAACGACTCGGCGTGTTCATCTGCTACGAATCGATATTCCCCGACGAGGTCCGCCAGTTCGCCGATCAAGGGGCACAGGTGTTGGTCAATATTTCCAATGATGGATGGTATGGCGATAGCGGCGCCTATGCGCAGCACTTGAATCAAACGCGCATGCGCGCAGTCGAAAATAATCGCTGGCTATTGAGCGCAACCGACACCGGCGTGACGGCTTCGATTGACCCCTTGGGGCGCGTGGTGGCGCGGGTTCCGCGCAAGGAACGGATGACGTTGGTCGCTCCTTATGCGCTTACTTC
>PKXU01000039.1 GCA_003132445.1 Acidobacteriaceae bacterium
TGAAAAGATCGTGATGGGCAGAAAGCATCCTCCCGCGCATCGCGGGAGGCAAGAATTCTACAGACACTGTCTGAAGAATCCATAAGCCTTCTTGATTCAGGAATATAAAGCTCGCGTGCTCAATTATGAACAGACGGAACTCATGCCGCCAAGCCAACTTCATTGCATAAATTAGCCTTACCCTCAACTCACAGAACAATAAGCAGTTATCTTAATTTATGCATGAAGTTTTAGTAAAATACTTTACACATTGAGGTCTTAAAGAGTAGCCTAACCGTGGAGGATCAGGGAAAATGCGGCCGAGCACGCTTGAGCAGTTGAAGCGACATCTTCGGCCTGGACGTGTGTACCGCAGAGAAGACCTTCTGCCTTGGTCCCAAAGTGTTGATCGACACCTTAAAGCACTCACTGTCGACGGAACCCTCCAGAAGCTCCGTACAGGCTTGTACTACAGCCCTCGTAAATTTGAATTTGGAGAGGCGCCCGCGGACGAGCACGAGCTAGTGAAAGCGTTCTTGAAAACAGATCGTTTTGTCGTGATCTCCCCGAATGCCTACAACCAGTTGGAACTTGGGACAACGCAGCTCTACAACAAACGGGTTGTCTACAATCAGAAACGTCATGGGACATTTTCGCTTGGCAATCGAATGGTCACCTTCGAACGCCGCCTGAATATTCCAAGGCAAGCCTCCCAGGAGTTTCTGCTTGTTGATCTTGTTAACGAACTAGGCAGTCTTGCGGAGGATCGGGACGCCGTGCTTTCTCGCATTCGCGAAAAAGCCAAAGAGATCGACCCAAAAAAGCTCGCACGGGCGGTCTCTCTCTACGGCAAGTATTCCGCGCGGAAAGCGTTTCAAAAGATGCTGCAACCTAGCACCTGACTCTATGGTTAATGAATGAGGGTGGAAGCGGGTATAAATGGAATTTGATCGCCCTCTTCCGGGCGGCCAGTGCGAGACCAAGACTTCCGCGGCATGAGCTGAAAGGTTTGGAATGAGCCACCGAACGGGTGTCTCCACTATAGACTCTCTACTCTCCCTCTTCATGTTCCCCTTTTATATGCTTCGGCGCGCGCGACTACGCAGAGGCTGTCAGAGGATGCCGCCGAATCACGGCTCGAAACAGGTTCCCGTCTCTGTCGTCAAGGAAATCAATCGCTGGGTATTCCTTTAACGCCCTCAGGATTCCTGTTCCAAGACCGCGATACGGTAGCACCTTCGTTGCATAGGAGGCTAGGATTGGATTGCGAATGTTAGAGTTTCCGCTTCGGATGTTGGCAACCGTGAGGTTGTTTGGAAGATGGCCAGGACTCATGATCTCAACTCGATCATCAAACACGAAGATTCGAATGGGTGCAGACACGAAATAGTCTCGGTGAATTAGGGCGTTCGCAAGAAGTTCTTCGAGTACGATTCTCGGAATCTCGATCTCTCCGAGGGAGTTAACGCCTTGCCCCCCTTGCTCTCGACGAAGATTACGTAGCACAAATCCCAAAGCGTCATCAAATTGCGTCTCAATACGCCCCAGAATATCAGCGCTATCCAAATAGGTTGTGGCATGGATGTCATTGCCGGGATAACATACGGCCTTGATGTGAAAGACGGGAAGAAATACCTGCGGTTCCCTCGCGAATAGCAGAGCCCCGGTTACTGTCAACGTATCGTTTCTGACAACTCGCATATTCGAGAGCACTTGGCCTAGCGAGAGGTCTTGCTCTTCCAATTCTTGCTCAAATCGACTTCTGAAAAACCGTCGAAAATAATCGAGGTCGATGTCCGATATAGACGTGCCAGGCACCGGGACATCATCGCCGTGCACGAGTTGCGCAGTTTGAAACATCCGCTGCATTTCTTCACGCGCCGTTACTCTTCGTTTGTCGCTGCCGCTCTTAATCCAGATTGCGCCGTTGTTGTCCATGTATGGCTTGCTGATTCCGTCGGGGACGGTCACAACGATGACAACACCCGTGGAAATGCCCACGTTCTCGGTTACCGGGTTGATCGGTGGGCGCACTAGGTTTGAGGCGGCATTCCCAATGAGCTGGTTGAGCCGATCTACGCTCGCGGCATCATGCTCGTGGATGGTGCCGTCATTCGCTACCCCAAGAAAAAGTTGCCCCCCACCCGAATTGGCGAAGGCGACGATCTCGCCAGCCAGGGAAGCGGCATTAGTGACATCATCCTTAAACTGGTGACGACTGTCCTCACCGCGCGCGACAGTTTCTAGAAGTTCTACTGTTTCCAAATCTGGTAGATCTCCTTTCTCCGCTGGAAGGCTTCGCTGCCACCCTCCATGATGCTGACAATTGCGTCCTGGAGTGTAGGCGCGTCAATGCTGCCGACGGTGGGCTGAATCGAGTCCTCGGTGTAAGCGCAAGCGATTATCTGCTCCGCATCGCCGAGGACCGGAATATTTGGGTTGTGAGTCGCAAAAATGAACTGAGTCCGTGGCTTGAGTTTGCGAACGAGCTTGATCACGTCTTCATAGATCGTCTGGTTATCCAGGTCATCTTCCGGCTGGTCGATGATTATCACATCGTTTTCATGCTGACTCAGAACAAACAGGATCAACGCAGATGCGCGTTGTCCGAGCGAATGATTCTTGAGATGCTTTCCGTGATATTTAATGGAATATGCATTCGGTACTTGCCAGGTCAGCAGTGCACTAAGATTCTCCTGCAGGTATTCTGCAAACGTAGCAGCGGAGGCTCCAACCATCGTCTTGGCCTTGTCGAGTTCCCGGTAGAGGCCTGCACCATCTGTAAAGGAATTAACCAGTTCGTTTAGCGTGGTTTCACGCAGTTTGCTCCCTCGAAATATGTCCTTCAAATATCTCAGAAAGGCCGCCTTGTCTCCCTTGTAATCAATCTCAATTTGCAGAGCAGTCTCTTGCTGATTGATCTTATCCAGCTCCTGTTTTATGAGCTTGAACTCCTGGTGCCACTGGTCATTCAAAACGGTAAGAGCGGTTGAAAGCTGCTTCTGCAGGGCGAGTTGCAGCTCCCTCTCTTTGGTCAGAGCCTTGAGGATCTGCGTTGCACTTTCGATTGCTTTTCGTAGCTTGAGGAATTCATCTGGTTTTATGGCGGTGGCACCACTCGATTTCAGTTCGTCGGAGAGCTTTCGCGCAACTTCTGCAAATTCTTCCTTCAGCGCACTCCTGAGGGAGTCAAACTGCTTTACCTTGCTCTTCAATTCGGTCGATGCTGTTTTTGCTTGAAGAACAATTTTCTTTAGCTCTCCGAAGCCCTTGCCGATGCGGTCGAATATCGCAAACACCTCGGTGAAGAATTGTTGATTCTGTTTACTGGTATATTTCGCGCGACTCACGAAATCGTCGGTATACCGGCCGATGAAGTCATCGAGCTCCTGGATATATCCGTTGACGAAATCACTAAGGTCTTTGACAGTGCGGCCGTCTTGCTCGAAATCGACTTGTTTTTGAAGCTTTTCCTCTACACCATGCTGCTTGAATATCTTTAGACGAAACTCGGCATCCTGCTTTTTCCCCTCATATTCCTTTTGTTTCTCGCCAACATCAGAAAGCTTCTGCAGACGCTGTGTTAGTTCGACAACCGTTTGACGTTGCTCAGCAATTGATTGTCGGATGTCGGCGAGCTTGTCCCCCACGAGTTTCTCAACCAGATCGTTCTCAAAGCCCTGCCCTGTATTCGATAGATCTTTTTGACCGAAGTATATCGGCTTGTGAAGGACCGTTTCCCGTATGTTGATACCGGGTTGCAGCTTGCCCGCCACGTAGACATCTGGCTGTTCACCAACAATGCGTCGAACTTCATATTCTTGTCCGTGGCGATCAGCGGCGACCAGCGTAATCTTACCGCCGCTCCCCAAACCATTCTTGACCGAGTTCTCTTTGTATTCGCGATCCGCTGCCGTTTTCCCGAATGGAATGTCCAGGGCGTACCGCATAGCTTCAAGGATCGTTGACTTGCCACTTCCTCGGATGCCAATGAAGGTATTGAGTTCCGACGAGAAATCGATCGTTCGTCCATCGAGCTTGTCACCTTCAAATGCGACGCTCTTCACATACGAGTTTTCCTGTTTTGGCGCGGCAGCCGCAACCCGGTTGGGATAATCGAGAAGAGCGAATTTGACCGCCTCAAAGGTAAATGCGCCAATCTTGACATACGTCTGTTTCCCTTTGCCGATATCAGCAATGGATTTGCAATCGCTGCCTTCCAGCTCCGCAGGGTACCAGTCGCCCAACCAGTTCTTGACTTGTGTTCGTTTATCTTTGGTAGTGACTTTTTGGAACCCGGCGCATCTTTCGCGGAACAGCTCGCCTTTTGCGAGCTCAGTGATCCTGCCGCCTGAAAGCCCTCCCCAGAGGCCATTGTTAGCCTCCACGTGGGCGCAGACGAGAAAGTAATCCCGTCCAAATTTGTCGAGTTCGCGAATGGTTTCGTTGAGATCATGATTCGATCTGCCATTCTCATTCTCAAAATTGGCCTGCCCGGCAAAGGTCACATTGAGAAAGCTCTGCACGTAGTCGGCATTTTCCTTGTTGATGATCCATTCAGCGCTAAAAACAACGAGTATATGGATACCATTTGATCCGTCTTTAACAGACAGCTCCAAGCCGGGCAGAACAAAAATCTCTTCCTTTCGAGCTGCTTTCGCCAGCACCCTAAAATCGTCTCGGTCAAACTTGTTATGGTTCGTGATAACAGCGAGACGTATGCCTGCTTTTTTCAAAGCTGCGATGTACTCCGAGACAAAATAATTTGGGTCCCCCGAGTACGAAAATTCCTTATCCGCAAGGGTGTGCAAATGGAAATCAGCGCGAAGCCAAGTTGAGCCGTGCTTAAAAAGTGAGGGGGTCGGTGCAGGGTTGGTCATAGCGAGCTCCCCTTAATTTTGTCGGACTGAAAGGATTGATCCGTCACATATTTCTCAGCGGCCTCACGCACTACCCATGCAATCGAAACCTTTTTCTCTTTTGCCAGGTTTTCAAGGGTGCGATACAGCCTGGGCGGAAAGGTGATGGAAGCTCGTGGCTGGCGTCCCTGCTTCGCTCTGTCTTTGCCATGCCTCTTTTCGGTCATTCTAGTGCCTCTTGAAGTATGCACCACGCTACACCGTCGCGGTGCATAAAGCAATCTTGAGGGTGGGGTTTCCGATGTGACGCCCGAAACTCTAGACTGCGGCCAAGTATTCCCCGGTACTGTAGAATCTTGCAGACTCTCCGCGACAATCCCCCGAATGACTCACGGCGGCGTTCTGTTCGTTCGCATTTCGACTTACTTTCGGTTAGCCATGCGCCACCTTGAGCCTTCTCAGAAGCCGACTTCTCAGCAATGTGCTGCCAGAATGGGCGTCTCCGTGCGAACGTCCAGGTCAATGAATGAAATCGCTGATAGCATCAGTTGAGGATTACCACCGCCTCGATGCGCTATCTTATCGTGTGTATGCCGATACAATGTGCCGGAGGTCGGGCCATCGCCTATGAATCTGATCAAGTCCAAAAGGCGCGTTGCAGACCACGGGGAGGTGTTTACGCCTCAGTGGCTGGTCGAAAAGATGCTTGACCTCGTTAAGGGTGAGACCGAGCGCATTGACTCTCGTTTCCTAGAGCCTGCTTGCGGAAGCGGGAACTTCCTGGTCCCTGTCCTTCAGCGCAAGCTGGCCGCCGTAGAGTCAAAGTTCGGAAAAGCCGAATTTGAGCGGCGACATTACGCCCTGTTGGCGGTGATGTGCATCTACGGGATTGAAATCTTGGCAGATAATATCGCTGAGTGCCGCGCGAATATGCTTGAGGTCTTCGCCGAGTATCTGAATCTGGATGAGAGGGATGATCTCTATCGAGCCGCTTTCTATGTCTTGTCGGAGAACCTCGCGCATGGTGACGCGCTGACGATGCGGACGCATGACGACCAGCCCATCACCTTTGCCGAGTGGGGCTACCTCGGCAAGGGCAAGTTCCAGCGGCGAGACTTCCGTTTTGATGCTCTTACGCAAGTGTCTTCTTTCAGTCAGGAAGGCTCCCTGTTCGCCCATCTCGGCCAGCATGAAGTATTCACGCCTGTTAAGGCATATCCGCCGATGACTACGCGAGAGCTTGCTTGCTCGACGTTGGGCGATGGCTTGGGGGAGGCCATATGAACGATCAGGCGAGCTTTACGCTTCGTGGGCGCAACCCGGACGTTCTGACCTGCATAGCCAATCTCTCCAACGACGAGGTGTTCACGCCGCCTGAGTTTGCCAACCGGATGCTCGACACGCTTGCCGAAGCCTGGGCGGCAAATAATGGCGGAGCGGACCTCTGGGCGGATAGTACGGTTAAGTTTCTCGACCCGTTCACTCGAAGCCGGATATCACGACGAAGCGCGAGACTGGCGGGAATGGCTCCTGCGGGCCGTGGCCGGGAGCCCTTCCGAACTCAACATCGTCTATGGCCTCCGCGGCGAACGCAGGCTCACGGAACTGGAACTGCCGTGGCTTTCAGGCTACGAAAACTCAGCGCCAGTAATGTTGCGGGTATTTACAAAATGATCCTTGGCCCTTCACCAGAATTGACAGGCAGAAAAAAGAGCGTTCGAGTGGACTTTGTTCGAGAGAACGGCACCGAGTCTGTACGGTATGAGTTGATGGACCTACGCCCGCTTCGGATGGGCAAAGAGGAATTTGAGATTTCTCTCTCAAGCAAGAGCGTACCTTTCGAGTTCTCCATCGTGCTGTCCAATCCGCCGAAAGGTGACGCAGCCTTCACGGTGAAAAATGATTGGGCGCAGCGGGACCCGAAAGCCGTTAAGAAATCCTTGGATGCTTTCAATCTTCTTCGTCCTTCGGGCGACATCAAAATCTTTGATTTGGAAACCGAGAAATATCTGGTGGATGCACGACTCAGTTTCCCCACTGAAACCTCTCAACAGGTTGCCCGACGTTCATTCATTGATGATGTCGTCACAATTGCAGATCGGTTCGGAGTCGCCCTGAAACTGCCGGATAAGGTCACGAGGGATGATTATGAAACGATTTATATCCTGAAACAATACATGCAGAATGGGCGTTTGGAACTTGACAATATTTCGGTCGTGGTCGTGAAGAGCGAGGAAAATCGAGAACTGTTGCCCCAACAGTTAGCCACTGGCAAGGGCGTATTCAGATTCGAGAACGTGCAGCCTCACTCGCCGCTGAAACTATTTGGAACAGATGTAAATACCGGGCCAGTAACCGTGGATGGAGAACTCGAAGTCAACGACTTGATTGCGACGTTGCAGAGCTTTCAAGAGGCAGAGATCGGAGCAGGAGTGAAGATGTCCTTCAAACCACTTGCTCCTATGCGAGTATCGCTGCCTTCTGGCCAAATCAATTCGAATCTGTAGGCCCTTGGTGAAGGAGACTTCTCGCCAGTAGTCTATCGAGTCGCAATGCCCGGTCATCATGATTCCCGTACACGGTCGCCAAGGTGGTCACAAAGGCTGCCTGCACTTGTGAAACGCAGGAGCCGACCTGAAGCCCTCCCGGCAGCCGAATCCGCGCAGAAGGGATTCCTGAGATGCCTGTCTTCCCGCTGATTGGATAACCTTTCACAAGAAATCGCTTGACTCTGGAATGCGTTCAAGGGTTGATACTCAGCATGGTGAAAGACAGCGGTTCCACGGCTCTTCATTCCGGGGCACTCGCCAAAGCGGCGGGTGTGAGTACGGACACGATTCGACATTATGAGAGGATCGGCGTTTTACCGCGAGCTTCGCGGACAGATTCGGGTTATCGAGTATATACAGCTAGCGCAGTCGAACGGGTGCTAGTCGTTAGAAGGGCGCTGCGGATCGGGTTCACTCTGGCAGAGTTGGCTGAAGTCCTGAAGGCTCGTGACGCAGGCGGTGCTCCGTGCCATCGCGTGTACAAACTGGCACAGGAAAAACTCAAGGGAATCAAAGCAGACATCGAGGCACTGAAGCGGACGCAGAGGTATTTGAGGGAGGTTCTGGGTGACTGGGAACATCGAATGCAACGAACCGCCCCCGGACAGAAATCGAACCTGCTGCACTCGCTCACCGGGGATGACAACGATTCCAATCGAAAAGCGAATCAATTGCTGAGGAGAAAAACGTGAAAACTCTAATCGCTTTGTTGCTACTGTGCGGGCTGCAAGTAGCGGCACAGGACATGCAGTCCTGTCCCATGCACAAAGAGCATATGAAGGCGGCGCAGCGTCAGGCGGATGTGGAAAAACACGGCGATGAGGCGATGGGATTCCCGCATGACAAGACGACACATCATTTCCGCCTCTTAACGGACGGCGGGGCCATTGAAGTAACCGTCAATGACAGCAAGGACACCCAAGACGTGCAGGCGATCCACTCGCATCTGGCACATATTGTCACGATGTTCTCGAACGGCGACTTTTCCCTACCGATGTTCGTCCACAGCCAAGTTCCGCCCGGTGTTCCGGTGATGAAAGAAAAACGCAGGGCGATTTCCTACACTTTTGAAGAGTTGCCGGACGGTGGGAGGGTGCGGATTAAAACAGAGGATCGCGATGCTCTGAAGGTAGTCCATGACTTTCTGAGGTTCCAGATCGAAGATCACCATACCGAAGACAAGCCTGAGTAGAGTTTCGCGGTGGGCGTACTCTATCCGGAGCCCGCCAAGCTCTCGCCCAAATCACGACTTCTGCGTTCTGTGGAACACGTAAAAGAACACCATGACGCTGAAGGAGCCAAACGCATAGATAAAGGACGAGAACAGCATGACCGAAGGAACCACGTTCCGCAAGACATTGAGGAAGGTGAAGACGAACGTCCACAGCAAAAGAGCCGTCATCAGAATCGTCCCGATCAAAGCCAGCAACGCTGCATTCTTGAGTGTCATGGTCGGAGTATGAACGCTGCGTATGTTGCCGGCAACTCTGGCTCCTCCACTCCCGGAGCGCACGCCCGCCAACCAAGCAAATCTCCGGCATCGTCCAGCGCGTCCACAGGGACGACGGCGGGTTCCGCGTCCTACTGACGAAGGCAAAGGCGGCACGGCAGGAACCCACGGTCGTCGGGTCGCTGCCTTCCGTGACCGCAGGGGAATGGCTGAGCGCGGAGGGTTGGTGGGTCAGGGATCGGGAGCACGGGCTGCAATTCAAGGCCACGACCATGAAGACGGTGCCGCCGCCTACCGCCGCAAGCTATCTTGTGGTTAGATCGGCTGCCGATGTAACATTCAACCATGCGGGCAGAAGTGCATCTCAACCGCGTGCTTTACAAGATACCGCCGTTCGCAATGAAAGCCCTCTATCGCCAGATCGCAGTGGTCGAGCAGGAGCAGTTCCAAGTGCGTATCTTCGAGGGACGGGTAGTACAGACAAATCCCAAGTTCATCGCGGAAAGATCAAACGCGGAAGTGCGCATACACCCGACGCTCAAAGAAGCTTTAGACGACGCTGAGTCAGAGTTCAAGCAGAGCATCGCCAACGAAAAGTGGGAGCCTTACGACCCAGCGTTACCGCCGTTTTGATCGTTCATCACCCCAAGACCGCTTCATTGCCTCAAACCATAGCGCCCCAAAGCGCATGTCGGTAGGTGGGTATCAGGCCCTCCCAGATGCGAGGTATTGGGTAAACAATAGCCTGACCTTCGGCGACGAGGTTGTAGGCACAGCCAGCCAATCCCGACCCACGCTCGCCACGCAGCACTACATGCTCCTGCAACGCAACCTGATATACACGGGGATCACGCGGGGCAAGCGGCTGCTCGTGCTGATCGGGCAGAAGAAGGCTCTGGGCATTGCCGTCCGCAACGACCGACCGCAAAGGCGATATTCGGGGCTGCTGGCGAGTCTGAGAGTGGGGTTAGCTTCGAACTCCGCACTGCGATAGTATGGCGCGAGAAGTTGGAGGCAGCGGGACAAAGGGGAATGACCATGACTTGGTTTCTTGCGTTGACGCTCATTTTTGCAGGACTCTTAACGCCAGCTTCCGCCGCTCGTTCATCTTCATCGACTGGCTTGCTGCTCGTCGCCAATAAAGGTGACCAGACGCTTGGTCTCATTGATCCAACTGCTGGACGGCAGGTTGCGACCATCGTGGCGGGAGGCGTTACTGGTCATGAAGTTGCCGCGTCCCCAGATGGCAGGCGGGCATTCGTACCGATCTACGGCAACTCTGGAGTCGGTATGCCGGGCACGGACGGAAGCACCTTGGCTGTGATCGATCTCGGCGAGCACAAGCTGATTCACACAATTGATTTTGGGCACGGCGTAAGGCCCCACTGTGCTGTCTTCGGGCCCAAAGACGGTCTGCTCTATGTAACCACGGAGCTAGACAAATCCGTAACCATCATCGACCCCCAAACTCTAAAGATTGTCGGCACGATTCCGACAGGGCAAACCGAATCGCACATGCTGGCGATCAGCCCAGACGGGCGCAAGGGCTACACCGCCAACGTGGGGCCGGGGACGGTATCGGTGCTCGATCTCGCGGAGCGAAAAACCTTCACGGTAATTCCCGTCGCGGGACACGTGCAGCGCATCTCGGTCTCTCCTGACGGGCACTGGGCGTTTACCTCCGACACGGAGAAGGCTCGGCTGGCGGTAATCGATACCGCAACGAATAAAGTTGATCGCTGGATTGAACTGCCCGGCACGGGATACGGCACCGCACCCACGCCGGACGGGAAGTGGCTGCTGGTTGCGATCCCTAGCGCCAATGAAGTTGCGGTTGTTGATATCGCGACCATGCGGGTAATGAGGACGATTAAGGTGCCATCTTCTCCTCAAGAGGTGCTGATACGACCGAACGGTAGGGTGGCTTACGTCTCGTGCTCCGATAGCCACCAGATTGCCGCGATCCAGATCAACGATTGGAGCGTTAAGCTGGTCGAAGCCGGGCGCGGGGCAGATGGCTTGGCTTGGGCTAAGTGATTTTCAACTTGGCGCAATGTTCCCAAGGTCGGGTGGAACCATCCACGCCTGTGGGGTTCCGGGAAAAAGTGCAAGCGGTGCTGCGGCGGGGCGACGGTGAACTGACCCTTCAGCCCGAGAACACATTATCAATCTTCTTCATGATCCGCTCCGCCCACTGCACGGCGGCGTGACTTTCGGCAAGTCTGGGCAACTCGGGTAGCTCTTCCATCAAAGGCGAGCCATGAGTCACCGACCATCAGCTTCAACACCGCGTGTACTTCGAGAGAAGGAAATCCATGTCATCCCCGACGCCATAGCCGAAATCATGGCCGATAACCCGCACACGATCCAACCGGGTTATAAGGTCGTCCCGGCGGTCGACGGATAGTGCGTTTGCCAACTTAAGGGACTGCTCGAACATGCGCACCAGTGCATCGAAATATCCCTCATCGTCATTGCAAATGTCGCTGCAAAATCCAGCCGCCTGCTCGCAGTAGAAAACCATCAACTCTGCCAGTCCTTCGGGATCGCCCACTGCCTTCTTGTAATCAGAGATGGCCCGCTTGGCTTGGAAGACAGAAGTGTCCTGCCTCCG
>PKXU01000106.1 GCA_003132445.1 Acidobacteriaceae bacterium
TGGGAGAGCGCATCGTTCGCAACGATGAGGTCGTCGGTTCGATCCCGACTAGCTCCACCAAATTTTCAAGCACTTGCAGCGTCGTCACGGATCAGTTCTGTCCCATTCTGTCCTAAGAAGCTAAGCTCGCGCAGTGTTTGCCTCAACTCGTCGCGAGCAGTTGCTTGATCCGTTCGGCCGAGCCGGGAATGGCGCGACGAACCGGAGGGGAAACGGTTTCCTCTGATTCAAACGAATCTCCGGCGATGGTGAGGGAATAGGCGCGGGCCGGGCTCTTTCCATAGAGTTCCTGGGCGAGGAGCAAGAGATAGTTAGGTGAAATATGGTGCGTGCTGGCCAGCGGTGCATCTGAAACTGGCTGCAACCGCCGGCATGTGATGGAACCTGAGGGCGCGCCCACGGCGGCGTCGACAAATATGACGATTTCGGCCTGGCTGATCGGCTTGGCTAGTTCGGGTGTCCACTGCTGCTGGCAATGAAATTTCACCGCATGAAACTCCGCCGTCGCATAGGACAAGTGATTCCGCAAGTAGCTCACAACCTGGTGCGCCACACCGTCGTCGCCGCGCTGCGAGTTCCCGCAGGCCAGCACTAGCGCTTTACTCATGTTTCCCCGAAAAGGATTCCCGGGAAATTTCGTCCAGCACTTTGCCCTGGTGAGAAATCAGCCGGAGTTGCAAGGGCATTTGCCCATAGGCATGCGTGGAGCAGCTCAGGCAGGGATCAAATGCGCGGATCACCGCCTCGACGCGATTCAACATGCCTTCGGTAAGTTGTTCGCTGCGCACGAAATGGCGCGCGGTCTGGAGCAAGCCGCGATTCATGGCCAGATTATTATGCCCGGTGGCAATCACCAGGTTGGCCCAGGTGATCAGGCCCTGCTCATCGACGCGATAATGGTGGATCAGCGTACCGCGAGGCGCCTCGCAACAACCGATTCCTTCGAGATTATTCAGCGATGCGGAATACCGGGCATGGCTCTTGGTGATGATCGGATCGAGCAAGTATTCCTCGATGTGTTCGAGCGCAAAAAGTATCTCGATCAGGCGCGCGTAGTGATAATGAAACGAACTCAACACTGCCCCGCGTTCCAGCGCCCGGAATTCCACCCATTCCTGTTGCGCCAGCGGAGTGCCGCAGTTCTCCACTAGGTTGAGCCTTGCCAGGGGGCCCACGCGGTAGATGCCGTCGGGATAGCCCAAGGGCTTGTAATAGGGAAACTTCATGAAGGTGAAGGGTTCGACGGCCTCGCCGAGATAGTCCGGATAATTCACTGCCTCCAGTTTGTCGGCCACGATGTTTCCATGGGAATCGGTGAACCGCAGTTTGCCTTCGTAGTAGCCGGCACGCTCATCGGGGGTGACCAAGCCCATAAACAGGCTGGGAAAATTCGCAAATGTGCGAATCTCTTCCCGAAAGGTCTCGAATTCGATTTTGAACCATGAGAGCGTCTTCTGTGCGATCGCGACTACTTCCGGAATCTGCGCCAACAGCTTGTCTCGTTTCTCGATAGTCAACGGTTCGTTTACACCCCCCGGAACCACCCAAGCGGGATGAATGCGCTTGCCGGCGAGGGTTTCAATCACCTGCTGGCCGAACTGCCGCAGCCGGATTCCTCCGCGGCCGAGTTCTGGATGCTTGCGCATCACACCGAAAAGATTGCGCTCTTTGGGGTCGGCGTCCATCCCCATGAGCAAGTCGGGCGACGAAAGGTAGAAAAAACTCAGCGCGTGCGACTGAATGAGTTGTGCCAGGTTGAGAATGCGCCGCAGCTTCCCGGCCGACGGCGGAACCTTCATGGCCAGCAGCGCGTCGCACGCCTTCGCCGAGGCGAGCAGATGGCTCACCGGACAGATCCCGCAGATACGCTCCATGAGGTAAGGCATTTCATAGAACGGGCGTCCAACACAGATTCTTTCGAATCCACGAAATTGGGTGACGTGGAAATACGCTTCGGAGACCTCGCCCTGTTCGTCGAGCTGGAGCGTGATCTTGGCGTGGCCTTCGATGCGCGTAACTGGATCAATTGTGATCGTCTTGGACATCTTGCGTGTCGTTACTATTTCGTGTCTTTCTTATTTCGTGCTTCCTTAGGGCCAGCGCAACGCAGCCTCAGCTAAGCTCCAAAGCGAGACAGGGCCGCTACGTCCGGCACACGGCCGGCAAGCAACTCGCTGATTATCGTGAAAATCGTATCGGCGGAAGGTGGACAACCCGGAACGAACACATCCACGTTCACTACTTCGTGTACTGGCCGCACACGCGGCAACAGGGTGGGCAGGCAGTGTGTTGGCACCTGCTCCTGCAGCAAGCCATTACCCTTGTAAACGGAGTCCAGAAGTTCGGGCACCGGGATGGGATTGCGCATGGCGGGCACATTTCCGGTTACCGCGCAATCGCCCAGCGAAACCAGAACGCGAGTGTGCGCCCGCACCAGCCTTATTTTGCGGTCATCTTCATCGCTGCTCACCGAGCCTTCGATCAGGGCGATGTCCACATGCGCAGGGAACTCTTTGTAATCCACCAGCGGTGAATACACCAGATCGAACTGTTCGCTCAACTCCACCAGCCGTTCGTCCATATCGAGAATCGACATGTGGCAGCCGGAGCAGCCATCGAGCCAAACCGTGGCCAGCGTCGGTTTGCTCATCGCAGACCTTCCCGCATCTCGTTCAGGTAAGAAAGAAAGTCGGGATTCTTGCGCACTTTACCGCCCACCTTACTCTTGTCGAAGAGCGCACCGGTGGGGCATACCTGCACGCACTTGCCGCAACTGGTACACGTGTCGGACTCGCCCCATGGCTGGTGAAGATCGCTGATGAGTAAGGAATTGACACCGCGGCCAAGAAGGTCCCAAGTGTGCGCGCCCTCAATCTCGTTGCACACCCGCACGCAACGCGTGCAAAGAATGCAGCGGTTGTGATCCAAAGCAAAGCGTTCGTGCGACACATCCACGGGAAGCTCGGGAGAGCGGTAGGGAAAACGGACATGCGTGACCCCGTGCGCCTTCGCTTGATCCTGCAATTCGCACATATTGTTGGCGACGCATACGGAACACACATGATTCCGTTCGGCAAACAGAAGTTCCAGCACCATGCGCCGGTATTTTTCCAGGCGCGGAGTCCGGGTTGTGACCTCCATTCCTTCTTCCACCAGAGTCACGCACGCCGGTTGCAGACGGGTCGAACCTTTTAACTCCACCAGGCACATCCGGCAGGCGCCCACTTCCGTCAGCCCATCGAGGTGGCATAGCGTGGGAATCGAAATGCCATTTTCTCGCGCGGCATCGAGAATGGTTTGATCGCTGCTGGCGCTTACGTCAATGCCATCGATCGCAAGTGTCTTTACAGCCGGCGCGGGATTCATGCGGAGACCTCCGCCAGGTGGTTGCATTCGCACACTCCTGCACGGCAATGCTTGTCCACAATGTGCTCGGTATATTCTTCCCGGAAGTAGCGCAACGTGCTCAGCACTGGATTGGGCGCGCTTTGGCCCAGCCCGCACAGGCTGGTGCTGCTGACCATGTCACAGAGGTCTTCCAGAAGTTCCAAATCCTGCGGCGTAGCTGTTCCACTGGTCATGCGCGTCAGCAGTTCGAACATTTGCGCCGTTCCAGCGCGGCAGGGAATACACTTGCCGCACGATTCGGACATGCAGAACTCCATAAAATAGCGCGCCACGTTCACCATGCAGGCACTGTCATCCATTACGATCATTCCGCCGGAGCCCATGATCGACCCAACTTCTTTCAACGATTCATAGTCGACCGGGAGATCCAAAGATTGTTCCGGGATGCAGCCGCCGGAAGGTCCGCCCGTCTGTACTGCCTTGAATCTGTGCCCATCGGGAATGCCTCCGCCAATTTCAAAAATAATCTGCCGCAGCGGCGTACCCATGGGCACCTCGATCAAACCCACGTTGCGTACCTTTCCGCAGAGCGCGAATACTTTCGTTCCTTTGCTCTTCTTGGTCCCCAGCGAGGCATACCATTCTCCGCCTCGCCGCAGGATGGTTGGAATGTTGGCGAACGATTCCACGTTGTTGATCAGGGTGGGCATTTGCCACAGGCCAGACTGTGCGGGAAATGGAGGTCGTGGCCTCGGCGTGCCCCGCCGGCCTTCAATGGACGCGATGAGAGCGGTCTCTTCCCCGCAGACGAATGCGCCGCCTCCGATGCGGATTTCAATATCGAAGCTGAACTTCGCGTTACAGATCTGACTGCCCAAAAAGCCCAGCCGCCGCGCGTCGCGAATGGCGGCCTGCAGCCGCTTGATGGCAAGCGGATATTCCGCGCGCACATAGATGTAGCCTTGACTTGCTCCGACCGCATAGCCGGCGACAATCATTCCCTCCAGCACTCGATGGGGATCGCTTTCGAGCACGCTGCGATCCATGAACGCGCCCGGGTCTCCCTCGTCCGCGTTGCAGATGACGTACTTCGTTGTACCTATGGTCTTGGCTACCGTGCCCCACTTTAAGCCCGTGGGATAACCCGCCCCGCCCCGCCCGCGCAGCCCGCTCTTTGAAACCTCCTGCACAATCTGGGCCGGAGCCATTTCTGTCAGTGCGCGGACCAGAGCCTGGTAGCCTTCGGCGGCGATGTACTCCTCAATCTTTTCCGGATTAATTCGGCCGGAGTTTTCCAGCACGACCGCTGTTTGCCGTTGGAAGAACGGCTGTTCGCGAGAGCAGAGCAGACGCTCGGGCGGAACGCTCTCCAGTTTTTCCACGATTTCCGCCGCGTCTGCTTCCGCCACGTTCTTTAGCAGTTGGCCATCCGGCTCGCGGTTGACCAGCGGCCCCAGAGAGCAAAGCCCCATGCAACCGGTGCCGGCGACGCGGCAATTCACTCCGGTGCGCTGCACTTCCTTTTCCAGAGCTGACTTGATCGCATCGCTGTGGAGAGACAAACAACCCGCGGCCACGCAAACATTCAACGCGCGCGGAGATTTCTCTTTGGCCGCTTGCACCTCATTCGCAATCTGTTCCAGCTCATCGAGCGTCATTAGTTTTTCCATCCCGCCAGCTTGCTGCGTAGAGCGTTTTCATTGACATTGCCGGCAGTCTCGCCATCAAAGATGAAAGCGGGCGCCATGCTGCAGGAGCCGATGCAGCGCGCGGTGACCAGAGAAACATTTCCGTCCAACGTGGTTTCTCCTGCTTTCACGTTCAGCGACGCTTCCGCTGTGGCAAGAAGTTGCCCAGCGCCTTTGATATAACAAGCGGTGCCCAAACACACCAGGCAGGTATGCTTGCCGGGCGGCTTTAACGTGAAGTAGTGGTAGAACGTGGCCACCCCGTACGCCTGACTCAAGGGTACGCGCAGGGACGCGGCGACGAACCTCAAGGAGGGCTTGTCGAGGTATCCAAAATATTCCTGCACGGTGTGCAGGGTTTCAATAAGGGCCTCGCGGGCGAACCCGTGACGCCTCATCGTTCCAGCTACGATTCGCCAGCGCTTGTCGCTGGAAGGAAGAGACGGCCTCTTAGAAGTGATGGGCATAATCTCATTGCGGGACGGTGCTTCGTAGTATACCGCGAAATGTTTTCTTCCAGTTCAAAGCGAACTTCTTGGCCGGACCATTCTTGGACCATCTTGGCCCCAGACTTCGCACTCGATGTGGTAGCGAAATCAAAGTTGAGATCGAGTTGCAGAGTGATCTTCACCCAACCTGCTCTCGACCGGGTTCGAACGCGGCAGTGCGACTTATAACGCCCAAAAGCAAGTTGAGGCCCCCGTGGGAGCCTCAACAGGTTTTGTTTTGCTCATGTGGAAGAATTAATCTTGCGGCCAAGCTGTCAGATTGTCCGGATCGACCCACTCCTGCAATGTGATGTCGCCGGAGGGTACGCCATTGATATCGAGTTGATGTTGGAAGCCTAAAACGTCTCCCCAGGATGACGAGTAAGCTGGCGCAGAAATATCCCATTGGGTCGCTTTGCCGTCGATACTTACGGTTCCGTATAAGATTCGGCCCTGTGGGTACTCTGTGTCGGGATAAGTTCTCTGCAGGAAGAACTGAGCATGGTGCCAGGCGCCGGCAGAAAAATTGGGACAAGGTATTCCGTTAGTGGTGGGATCGGATTCAGTTTGGGTATTTGGCGAGGCAAGCACCCATCGGCCTTTGCCGCTGTTATAGGATTGATCCCATGTATTCCATACTCCGGTTCCAGAGGAAGAATAGACGCACTGGGTGCCAATCATGTACTTATATCCTCCCTTAGCCTGAAACAAATCGAATTCGATGGCCTGCGCGTCGGTGGAGGTATTGCTGGACAGATAGAAGTAGAAATCCCAGACGAAGTTCTGCAGCGTGTCCTGGCCGCCCAGTGGGGAAACTTTGTAGTAGAAGAGCCCCTTTGAGTTCGTTGGCCCTTCCATGTTGAACTCGATGCTACCGTCGCAGTCTCGCTCGGGCGTTTGACCAAAAGCGATACTCACGGCTTCTGCAGGGTTTGTTCCGCCGGCACAGTTGGGGGGCGGACCGGTTGCGGTTCCACAAGGCCACCACCCTGGTTCGTTACCCTGATCGCTATTCTCGTTGTCGCGCTGAGTGTTATCCCAGGATTGAGCGTTCGTTGGAAAAGTACCGGGAATTGCCGCGTTATCGAAAGTGTTGAGCTGTCGTGGCAATTCCCCGCAGAATCCCATGCCCGAACAAACACGCTTTGCGCGAGCGCCCCTCCGCTGGAACTGAGGGGCAAAATTACCCAAGCATTTAACGTGGCGATACCGTTTAAATACATAGGCTGGCCCTCGGCAAACGGTATATCTGACCAAGCATTGGTATAAACCGCATATCCGGTAATACTGCCGGCCGTCGAGGATGCGGTCCCCTGAAAATTGAGTGGCGTAGAATAGGCGCCTGAACCGGAAGGAGACGTCAGGTCGACTGAAACAGGACCGCCGGGACAAGTCACCCCGAATGCGGTTGCTGTCCAACCCAATACAAACAGAAATAGCGTGCGTATCTTAAGCCCTTTCATTTCAACAGCTCCTTATAGATTGTGTCACTAGCTCAAGAGGGAATGTCAGAACTCCCCGAGGCAATTAGTGTGGCTAGGCGGGCGCTCAGAAGATAATCATTGGTTACAACTGCATTGGTCCATACGCTGGTTCCTTTAGAACAAATGATTCTTGCCCGTAATATCTTGAGCCGGCTTCCAAGATGCGTTCTTCATCATTATCTCCGGCCTTTTATGATACTGTGAGGAGCCAAACGATTCGTTTCCCAGCATCTGCGCTAACTAATCTAATGAACACTACATCATCCATACTTCGATAAGTCGCGAATAGTAAGTGGGCCGAGCTGATGCATGCAGGACACTTATCGATAAAAGGCCAGCTGACATACATTGATGGGTATTACAACTGCGAACTAACACGTGCCTCTATCCGCATCGCGGAAAGCATCCGCTCCTGCGTAGATCACGAAGCACTTTTGCGAAACAGTCGCCAACCTTGCCCGCGAGCAATTGCATCCTTAAGCTGCAATCAAGCTCCTGATTGTGTTCAGGCGGAGGTAGGCAACATGTCCATCGCAAGAAGTTTCCCTCTCGCATTTCCTTCCTTCACTTCGATTGTTCTGACGATGGTTTTAGGCACAGCAATGGTTGCAGCGGGACAGACTTTGACTATGGTGTCTCCGTCGAATGGTGGGACGACCTCCGGAACTATCACAATGTCGGTCTCACTCAGCACGACATCGGGCGTTAATTCGGTAGGCTTTTTTAGGGCGCCCTATGCCGGCGGTAACTGTGAGGAAAGCAGCGCTACCGAAATAAGCTGGGTGAATATGAGCCCTCTTGCAAGTACGACATCGATAAGCTTTGATACCACCTCGATCAGCAACGGCACTTACTGCTTCTACGCAATCGCTTACACGGGAGGGTCGCCCATCGCTTCGAATATTGTGTGGGACACGAACTCGAACGCGCTGGGTTTAACCATGCTCTCTCCTGCCAGCGGAGCCAGAATCTCGGGAACGAATAGCACTGTTTCGGTTTCTCTTACCACGACCTCGGGCGTAAGCACTGTGAATTTCTATCGAGCGCCCTATACCCCAACTAGTGCAGCATGCGACGAAAATAGCGCAACCGAAATTGGGAGTGCCCCGGCGTCCAGCACAACATCCATAGGATTCAACACGGAATCATTAAGCAACGGAACTTATTGCTTCTATGCCGTTACTTCCGGTTCAGCGCCCTCCGCTGCTTCGAACATTGTATTTCCGGTAGTGTCGAATGTACCTGCTAGTTGCACCCCAGTCAGTTCGATGGCCACAGATTATCCATCGAACTTTAATATGCTGCAGGGTTTCACAAATGACAATCCGGTCGAACCGGCGACTTCTTTTTTCTCCGCTGGTGGTTGGGCGAATAGCTGGTATTTCATAAATCTGGGCTATTTGGGATTTGTGGATCTTATGTCCAGCCCTGAGTATGTATCGCAAAATCCAACCAACAATATTCCCGACTATATCTTGTTTTACATCCAGAACGTTAACGCCGACTATTCGATCGGCCCAATACCGCAAACCGACGACAATCCTGACAGTGACGATTCTTTTGCGGCAACGTTCCTTTCATTGAGCGCAGCCTATTATCGGGTCACGTGCAATAGCGGCTTTTTTAGCCAGATTGTTCAGACAAAGAACGTTGGCAATGTGACGGTTCTGCAGGCGTTAAAAAATATTGCGACGAACAATTTAGTGAATCCGCGTATGTCGCTGAATGGTGGATCTTTGGTGCGCGTATTTCAAAGTGCGGAAGATGCCGGGACGAGCGGATATTACAACGTGGCGCTCGTTGAAGACAATTCAGAAGATTATGAGGGTCTTATGGATTTCGGTAATCTGCTGACGGCCCTGGGTGATTCGTCTGCATCCAGGTATTTTGATTCTGCCGCTCAAATTCCTGCTGCAGTTGCGGGGACATATACCCTGGGTGAATGGGATGGTGTTCCTGGATTCGAAAACGCCGTGCAGGATAGTAGCGGAGTTGTATCCGTCGACCCTCAGGGGCAGCCGCAATTCTATCCGACTGCGGTCTCGGGAGTTTATCCGCAATTGCACGAAATGGCCGGACTTCCTGAAAGCATGTTCATCGGCGGATGGAACTTTCTGCAAACGTATTTCCCCAATTACACAACGTACAATGACACTTGTACCGATCCATGGACTCTACTGGGTCTAGCGGACGCTTACAATGGCGATCCGACGACTGCTAATACTATTTTGACGAACACCAGGTCTCAGCAAAGTTATTGCGGCTCATTCACTTTGTATGAGTGGGGTTTCTATCGACGCACAGCCTTGTATCTGCAAAATGGTTTCGTATATTGAGTCCGTGAGGAGTTTGTTGAGACGTTCTTGGCGGCAAGTTTTATTTCTTTGTGGAATTCTTCGCAACCCAATATCCTCAGCCGGTTTAAGCGACTTCCGAATCTGCGAGGGGAAAAGCTACAATCTCTTCAGGTCGCACAATTCCCGCGCAAAACAGATGTCTTGCTCTGGGGTTATTTTGACCCGAAACGTAACGGTAAGGCATAGTTCGTATTGCAAGACGCATGCAATTGCCAAAGGAAACGTGACCTCAAAGAAGAAACGCTTGTAGTCTTCCAATGTTAAGAGGGGCTTCGCATGGACTCATCCAATAGTGCCAAGGTTTGTGCAGCGCTTGAGACATTTCGCATTGAGCTTCCATCCTGGGGTTTTGCCAACACTGGAACTCGTTTTGGAAAGTTCATTCAAGCTGCGGCGGCCACCACTACGGAGGAGAAGTTCAGCGACGCTGGCCAGGTACACCTCCTCACAGGAGTCTGCCCCACGGTGGCGCTGCACGTATTATGGGATTGCCCCGATGGTGTGAAAAGCACAGATGAGATCAAGGGCTATAGCAGCCGGTACGGCGTAATGCCGGGATCGATCAATCCCAATCTTTTTCAGGATCAGGAATACAAGTACGGATCGTTCGGAAATCCCGATGAATCAGTTCGACGGCGCGCGTTGCGTCACGCGAAAGACAGCATTGAAATCGCTCGCCGCCTCAACAGCAGAGACATCTCTTTCTGGTTCGCCGACGGATCAAATTATCCCGGCACGGCCAACATCCGGCAACGCAAGCAATGGTTTACGGAAGCTTTAAAAGAAGCACATCAGGGGTTGTCGCCGGATCAAAGAATGCTGGTCGAGTATAAGCCCTTCGAACCTGCCTTTTATCACACGGACATAGCCGACTGGGGAATGGCGCTGGTGCTCGCCCGCGCGGCTGGCCCGAAGGCCAAGGTGTTGGTTGACACCGGACACCATTATGCCGCGCAGAACATTGAGCAAATCGTTGCGTGGCTTTTGTCGGAGGACATGCTTGGCGGTTTCCACTTCAACGATCGACGCTACGCTGACGACGATCTGACCATGGGTTCCATTGATCCATATCAGGTCTTTCGTATCTTTCACGAGATTCGTTTTTTTGAGTGGGAGACCGACAGGCGCGCTGACATCGCGTACATGGTGGATCAGAGTCACAATCTGAAAGGCAAGATCGAAGCGATGATTCAGACCGTGACCATGGCGCAGCAACTCTTCGCCAAGGCGGCGTTGGTGGACGGGAAGAAACTCGACACTGCGCAGAAGAACTGCGATCTAGTTGGGGCAGAGTCGCTGCTGCAAGATGCTTTCGCCACCGACGTGCGCCCCGCGATTCAAGAGTGGCGAGACTCCAAGGGATTGCCCAAGGATCCGATGGAAGCATTCCGCCAGAGCGGCTACCTGGAACGCATTACGAAGGAGCGGGCAGCCAAGAACGCCCACAACATTTCTTCTTATGCGTAAGCCGCTTATGCGTACGCCGCCAGACGCGAAGCCCTATTTGGCATTCGATTTCGGCGCCGAAAGCGGACGCGCGATTCTTGCGCATTTGAATTCTGGAATTCTCACGACTGAAGAAGTCCATCGTTTTCCTAATGAACCTGTGAAATGCGGAGCTTCACTTCATTGGGATGTTTTCCGGCTCTGGCTCGAAGTGCGCAAGACACTGACGTGTGTGGAGCAGATACGACTGGCGGGTATTGGCGTAGACGCGTGGGGTGTGGATTATGCTCTACTCGGCGAACGCGGTGAGTTGCTTCAGAATCCATACCACTACCGCGATCGCCGCACTGAAGGTGTGATGGCAGAAGTTTTTCAAAAAGTGGCGCAAGATGAGATCTATCGGGCGACCGGCATCCAATTTATGCCGATTAATACTCTGTACCAATTGTTTGCCGCACAGCGAGACACGCCTAACATCCTGGCAAAAGCGAAGCAGTTGGTCACGATTCCTGACCTGTTCAATTATTGGCTAACCAGCAACGCGGTGTGCGAATTCACAAATGCAACCACAACCCAGCTCGTCGATCCACTCCGCCGCACCTGGGCCGTCGATCTCATGCGGAAGCTGGGTCTAAACTCGAACTTGCCCGCACCGATTGTCGAACCCGGCACGGTAGTGGGAACTTTACTTCCCAGCGTCGCGCAAGGTTCATGGCTCACCGGAACGCCTGTGATTGCTCCCGCGTGCCACGACACGGGTTCAGCGGTCGCTGCGATCACGGCCCGCGACGGCACGGCATTCCTTAGCTCTGGCACATGGTCGCTCATTGGAACCGAACTGGACGCGCCAGTACTCACACCCGAAGCTCTCAAACTGAACTTTACCAACGAAGGCGGCGTCAACGGGACGACTCGCCTGTTAAAGAATGTGATGGGACTTTGGATGTTACAGGGCTGCAGGAACTGCTGGAGCGATCGAGGTGAGTGTTCCGATTACCGCGAACTCATCGAGATGGCCAGTCGCGAACCTGCGTTCGCGCACCTGGTTGATCCGGATGACGAGTCATTCCTTCGCCCGACTGACATGACCGCGGCCATTGATAATTTTTGCAGAAAGACACATCAGCCCGCACCAGTAACCGCGGGTGCGTATGTGCGATGTGTCCTCGAGAGTCTGGCACTGAAGTATCGCCTGGTTTTGCGGTATCTGGAGCAACTTTGCGGAAGACGCATCGAACAGATTCGCGTGATCGGTGGAGGATCGAAGAACCGGCTACTGAACCAATTTACGGCTGACGCCACGGGAAGAACAGTTCTCGCGGGGCCGGCGGAGGCCACCGCTCTGGGGAACATCGCAATCCAAATGCTTGCGACCGGAGCGGCGTCGTCGCTACAGGAAGTCCGCGCCATTGTGGATCGATCGTTCCCGACCGAGGTGTTTAAGCCGCTGGAGACCGATCAATGGGAACGGCAGACCGAACGCTTCGAACAATATTGCGAGATGATTTATGCCTGAAATTAAAGAAATGTCTTTCACAACAACGCACTTGAAAGATCTGTGGAGCGACGAGCAGGCCAGGAAACTGGGCGCGGATCAGCTGGCTCTTTTGCGATATCGATCGAATCTGCTTGGCGCAGATCTGCGCATCACGAACTTCGGCGGTGGAAATACAAGCTCGAAAATCGAACTCCCCGAACCTTTCACGGGTAAGCCTGTGCGCGTGCTGGCCGTAAAGGGCAGCGGTGGTGATATCGGCTCCATCACCGAGTCCGGATTCGCCCTTCTTTATCTCGATCGTCTCGAGAACCTTAAAAAGCTGTACCGTGGAGAGAAGCACGAAGACGAAATGGTTCGCTACTACCCGCTCGCAGCGTTCGGTGAAAATCGAGTCGCGGCTTCCATTGATACCTCCTTGCACGCTTTCCTCCCGTTCTTGCACGTCGATCATCTTCATCCGGATTGGGCAATTGCTTTGGCCGCCAGTGCCAATGGCAAACGCAAACTGGAGCAATTCAACAGGGAATTCGATCGCAAGATCGTGTGGGTACCGTGGCAGCGTCCCGGCTTTGAGTTAGCATTTCTGATCGAACGGGCTGTACACGACAACCCAGGGGTCGAAGGCCTCATCCTGGGAGGACACGGCCTGTTCACCTGGGGCATGACCCAGCGCGAGTGCTACCTGAACAGCATTCACACCATCGATCAGATGGGAGAGTTCATCCAAAAGCACCGGGCGAAGAAAGGCGACCTGTTTGGTGGCGTGGAGCACATGCCGGTCCAGAATCGTAACGCCATCGCCACTCGGATACTACCCACACTGCGCGGTGCGGTCTCCTCTAACCGCCGAGTGATTGCACACCACGCAGATGACGAAGATGCGCTGAGCTTTGCAGGATCGAAGTGGGGAAAGGAACTGAGTTCCCTGGGCACCAGTTGTCCTGATCATTTCCTGCGCACCCGGGTCTGCCCCTGTTTTCTGGAGTGGGACCCCGCGAAAGAAGATGTTGAGGTTCTCAAGAACCGCATTCATAGCGAAATCGGCGACTATCGCGCAGCTTACAAAAAGTATTACGAAGAGTGGGCCACCAGCGATTCCCCCAAGCTTCGCGATTCCAATCCATCGGTGGTAGTCGTGCCGGGACTCGGCGTTTTCGGATTTGGCAAAAACAAGAAAGAGGCACGCATCACCACGGAGTTTTTTATCAATGCCATCCACGTGATGGCGGGCGCGAATGCGTTGGAGGACGGCGAAGCCTCGCATCCTTTGCCGCAAGCGCGTCACGCAGAGCAATCTCATCAGTTCACTCAATTCCACAACTATGTCGCGCTTCCTCGCTCCGAAGCGTTTCGCATCGAGTACTGGGCGCTCGAAGAAGCCAAACTTCAGCGTATGCCCGCCGAAGCGGAATTCAGCCGCAAGATTGCGTTGGTGATCGGCGGAGCGAGCGGAATCGGCCGGGAAGTTGCGCTGTTACTCGGGCGGAGGGGCGCGCATGTGGTGGTCGCGGATTTCGATCAGCCGGGCGCCAGCAAGGTGGCTGATGAAGTTGGAGCGATTTCGGCTACCGAATTCGTCTGTGCCACGAGCGTCGATTTGAGTTCCGCGGCATCGCTGTCAGAAGCAGTGGAGTTCACAATCTCGAAATTCGGCGGCATCGACATCATCGTCAACACCGCAGCCATCTATTCTGTGGCCGGCCCCGACGGAGAACTTTCCGACGCGCAGTGGGCCAAGACTTTCCTGGTCAACGTAACCGGCAACTATCTTCTCGCTCGCAAAACCGACTGGGTGTTCAAGGATCAAAACCTCCCAGCCACCATGGTTCTAACGAGTTCAGCCAACGCCGTTGTCCCGAAGAAGGGCAGCGAAGCTTACGACACCAGCAAGGCCGCTCTGAACCATCTCATTCGCGAACTCGCCATCCAGTTCAGTCCTCACGTACGCGTCAACGGGATCGCCCCCGCAACCGTAGTCGCCGGATCCACAATGTTTCCGCGCGATCGTGTGATGCAGTCCCTGCAGAAGTACAAGATCGACTTTTCGGAGTCGGAATCAACCGAAGAACTACGCGGCAAGCTCGCGGATTTTTATGCGCAGCGCACGCTCACGAAGCGGCCGATTTTGCCGCAGGATTGCGCCCATGCAATCGTATGGCTCGCTGGCGACCAAAGTGCCAAAACGACTGGCCACGTGATCCCTGTGGATGGCGGCTTACCGGAAGCCTATCTTCGATAAAGCGTTCTACGTTAGGACGTGCAATCTAATGCGGGCATTTGCTTTGTTTTGCCGGTCAGGCCAAAAAAGCTTGAGGAGTACAGGCAGCGCCGCTGTCATTTCGAGGTTCGAATGAATCCTAACCCGGCTTTGGGAGTGTTCTTTCACTGGCTAGGGGGACTTGCATCCGCAAGTTTTTACGTTCCCTATCGCGGGGTGAAGAGCTGGGCTTGGGAAACCTACTGGCTGGTTGGCGGATTCTTCAGCTGGATTATCGTGCCGTGGTTACTTGCGCTGACGATGACCCGTGACCTGACTCAGGTTTTGCGGGAAACTCCCTCTGGTGCGATCTTCTGGGCTTACTTCTTTGGCGTGCTGTGGGGGTTGGGTGGACTCACCTTTGGTCTCACGATGCGCTACCTCGGGATGTCGTTGGGCATGGCGGTGGCGCTCGGATATACGGCCGCGTTTGGCACGCTGATGCCTCCGATTTTCCGTGGTGTGTTTGCGACGCAGGTCTTGGGAACACGTTCCGGACTGATCATTCTTGGCGGCGTGGTCACCTGTCTGCTCGGCATCGCGGTTGCCGGAGCAGCTGGAGTCTCGAAAGAGCGCGAAATGTCTGAGGTGCAGAAGCGCGCGTCCATCAAGGAATTTGATTTGAAAAAAGGCCTGCTGGTGGCGACGTTTTCCGGCGTCATGAGCGCGTGTTTCGCCTACGGGCTCGCGGCCGGTGACCCGATTAAAGTCATCACAGTGCAGCATGGGACAAAAGTGCTATGGCAAGGACTTCCTGTCCTGGTCATCGTGTTGGCGGGAGGCTTCACGACGAATTTCGTCTGGTGCGTCATTCTGAACCTGCGAAACCATACGGGCCATCAGTATTTCCAGTCCGAGGTTCGGGGCAGAATTCTTATGCGCAACGAAGAGCACATCCTTGAAGCTGCAACGGATGCGCCGGCGGAAGAAATGGCGGTTGCATTGGCGATTGAAAAGGAAGCGCCTTGGAGAGCTCCAATGCTTGCCAATTATTTGTTCTCGGCGCTGGCTGGAACGACCTGGTACATGCAGTTCTTCTTCTACACGATGGGCGAAACGCAAATGGGACGCTACAAGTTTTCGAGCTGGACCTTGCACATGGCCAGCATCATCATCTTCAGCACGTTGTGGGGAATCGCTCTAAACGAGTGGAAGGGCGCCGGTGGGCGGACGAAATTGCTGGTGGCGTTCAGCCTGCTGGTTTTGGTGACTTCGACCATTGTCGTCGGTTACGGAAACTACTCCGGCGGTGCACGCTAGCCATCTCTGGTCCGATTTCGTCTGCCTAAGTTGCGATTAGGGTAAAGTGAAGGCAACGAGCGCGTCGCTGAGTGACTCTTCGGTAATTTTAGGATGTCCACCGGCCGCGATTACCAGGTACTGTTTTCCGTTTGCTCCCAGTCGATAGGTCATGGGAGTCGCGTGTCCGCTCGCGGGTAATTGCGCCTTCCACAATTCCTGGCCCGTTTCAATGTCAAAGGCGCGAATGAAAGGATCGAAAGTGCCGGCGATAAAAATCAAACCTCCTGCGGTAGCGATGGGGCCCCCGAGGTTGATCGATCCCGGCGGCACGGGCGGTTGTTTGCCGCCAAAATCCTGCATGGAGCCGAGCGGAACTTGCCAGCGAATTTTGCCTTCGGTCATTTCCACCGCAGTGAGCAAACCCCATGGCGGGGAGGTACAGGGTAAGTCGGAAGGAGATTGGAGGAAGCGCCGAAACAGGCCGTAGGGAGTTCCGGTCTGCGGAGAGTACTCGCCATCTTCAATGCGTAACTCGTCACGCCAAAAATCCGCGCGGGGAATGAGCTTTACCTTCGCGACCAGATTGTTGGTGTTAACGACGAGCAGATTGTGCTGTGGATCAAAGGCGTAGCCGCTCCACGTCATGCCGCCGATGTTGCCGGGCACGGCCAGGCTGCCCTGCAGACTTGGCGGAGTGAAAATGCGTTCGTTGCGAAGTCCGCGAATCCAGTTGCGGCACGTTTCACGATCTTGTGGCGTGGGACCCCAGACATCGTCCGCCGAAACTGTCTGCGGAGCGAGTGCTGGTGGCGCGACAGGGAACGGTTGCGTTGGCGACGCGAGTTCGCCGGGCACGTCGCTGTGCGGAACTGGGCGCTCTTCCACAGGAAGAACGGGCTTTCCTGTATCACGATTGAGAACGTAGAGAAATCCGGTTTTGTTGCCTTGGATTACGACGGAAACTTCTTCCCCATTGTGGCGCAAGGTTGTGAGCAAGGGAGGCGACGCCGTGTCGTAATCCCAGAGATCGTGATGGACGAGTTGGAATCCCCAGGCGATTTCACCTGTTCTTGCGTGAAGCGCCACGACAGAATTCGCCCATTTGTTGTCGCCGGGACGAAGTCCGCCGTAGTAGTCAGGACTGGCGCTTCCGGTGGGAACGAAGATGAGATCGCGCTGCGGATCAACGGACATGATGGACCATGCATTGGCTGCGCCGGTGTGTCGCTCCGTGGTTTCGTCATCTTTACCCGTTGTTGCGGCGGTATTTGGAATTGGGTCCCAGGTCCAGCGCAGCGCGCCGCTACGGGCATCGAAGGCGCGCACGACCCCGGCCGGCATAGCGGCACGCTGGTTGTCGTCAATCGCAGAACCTACCACGACGAGATCGTCGATCACCGCCGGAGGCGACGTCATGTGATACCAGCCGGCGCGGTAACCCGGCACATTTCGCAGATTGACCTGGCCATAGTTGCCGAAATCTGAACAGGGCTTGCCTGTAGTCGCATCGAGCGAAATTAGCCGTGCATCCAGCGTTGCCTCATAAATACGCCGGCGGCAGGGCTGACTCGAAGATCGAGTCGAGTCCAGCCAAGTGGCCACGCCGCGATTCACCAATCCGTCGCCGTAGTCGAGTGTCAGATCGATGTTGGGATCGTAGGCCCATCGCTGTTTCCCGGTTGCGGGGTCGAGTGCGATTATGCGATTAAACGGGGTGGTGAAATAAAGTGTTCCATCGACCAGAATCGGAGTCGATTCGAAGCCGCTGCGCTTCCGGTCGTGAGCACCGTCTGATACATCTCCGGTATGAAATATCCACGCTACCCGCAGCTTGGAGACATTTTCGCGATTGATGTCAGAGAGCGGCGAGTAGCGCATTCCGCCGGGATCGTTTCCGTAGTTGGGCCACTCCGTATTCCCGGAGGTTTGGCTGAACACAGCCGCACAGGCAAGAGCCAGACAAAATAAGATCAGAACCGAGAAAATGCTGGTCGCGAATCTGACTGACGGCATGGCTCCATATGTTCATAGAACCGACTTCAGAAAGCAACTCGCGGCAGTGTTGCGACGCCGCTGATCGCGGGACTGTGATCTTTACAAAAGTTGTGGTTGGAAAGTGTTGGCGAAAAAGACTATGGTCTTAGGCGGCGGTCAACTTTCGTTGGGGGGATATACGGCGTGTTCAATCGCAGGAGTTTCTTGAAAGTGGCGGGCACCGCAAGTGCGCAGACGTTGTTGGGACCGAAAATCTTCGCGTTGGCATCGTCTCAGGCTCAGCCTGCAACGCCGGTTGCGGCTAACGATCATATTCAGATTGCGCTGATCGGTGCCGGGGGCCAGGGTCAGGGAGATACTCGAGTTGCGCTGCAGGTTCCGGGCGTGAAGCTGGTCGCCGTAGCGGACTGTTATGACGGCCGGCTCGAGCACAGCAAGGAAATCTGGGGCGACGACATTTTTACCACTCGCGATTACAGAGAGATTCTGGCGCGTAAAGATGTCGATGCCATCATTATCGGAACGCCAGATCATTGGCACAAACGGGTCGCGGTCGATGCCATGAAGACGGGCAAGGACGTGTATTGCGAGAAGCCCATGATTCATGTGTATGCCGATGGGCCGGAGATGATTGACACGGCTCGCGCCACGAATCGCATCATCGAGGTCGGCAGCCAGCGCGTGAGCTCGATCATTTACGCCAAGGCGAAAGAATTGCTCGCCTCGGGAGCGATTGGGCAGCTCAATATGGTGACCGCGCATTGGGATCGCAATTCGGCGATGGGCGCGTGGGATTATACGGTTCCTTTGGATGCATCAACGGAAACCTGCGACTGGCCGAGCTTTTTAGGGAATGCGCCGAAAATTCCGTTTAATGCGGAACACTTCTTTCAATGGCGAAAATGGAAAGCGTATGGGACGGGCGTAGCTGGAGATCTGTTCGTGCATTTGTTCAGCGGAACCCATTTCATCACCGCAACCAATGGTCCGACGCGAGCTATGGCTACGGGAGGGTTGCGCTTCTGGAAAGATGGGCGAGACGTTCCCGACGTGATGCTGGGACTCTTCGACTACCGCGAGGGATTTAATCTGAGCCTGCGCGTGAACTTCGTGGACGGAGGCGAAGAGAGCGAAGGGTTGATCTTTACGGGATCGGAAGGCACGATGGAAATTGCCGGGAACACGGTCAGCGTCAGCCGCACGCCGCTGGAGAAAGAACCGGGACTCACCATTGGAACATTTACCGATGCAATGCAAAAACGCATTCGTGAAAGCTATCGCGAAAAGTATCCGCCGTCCCATCCACCCGGTCCGCCGGCCGCCGGATATGAAAAATATGTTGCGCCTGAAGGTTATAGCGACCGCTACGATCACTTCAATAATTTCTTTAGTGCAATTCGCTCTCGCAAGCCGGTGGTGGAAGATGCGGTGTTTGGCTATCGCGCCGCCGGAGCTGCGCTGCTCAGCAATCTCAGCCTGGATCGCGGCGCTGTGGTGAAGTGGGATCCTGATGCGATGAAGCTGGTGTGAAATAAATGCGCGCAGGCCATTTTCGAGCAGGGAAGTAATTACTCAAATTGCACGGAGGAGAATGAACTTGCTCAAACAAATGAGATTTTTAATTCCCATTATCATGTCGATCTGTGCGGCGGGCGTTTGGGTGATCGCGGCACAAACTGCCCGTAAAACCACGCCGGGAGACGCGCCGGGAGGAGTTCCGCAGGTGACGTTTCTCGTTCATCGTCTGGGCACGGATCACGCCGAGGGCATCACCACGCTTGATATGAATGGCGACGGCCGTCCCGATATTTTGAGTGGAGCTTATTGGTACGAGAATCCCGGGCCCCCAGGCGGCGAGTGGAAACGCCATCAATATCGCACCGTGGGTATTCACGATGAATTTGTCTCGGACTGCGGAGAATGGACTTTCGACGTGAACCACGATGGCGCGCCCGATGTAGTAACCGCGGGATGGATCGCCAACGGTTTGTGGTGGTATGAGAATCCGAAGACCCCCGGAGTCATGTGGAAGCGTCACTTGATTTCCGACAGCTTTGACACCGAGGGCGGAGCGATGGGCGANNATTCTGTGGGTCGACTTTTCCGGCCCTACGCCTAAGGTGCATCACGTCGGAGGAAAAGAGCAGGATGGGCATGGCATTGGCATTGCCGATGTGGATGGCGATGGCAAGGCGGATATTCTGACTCCGAACGGCTGGTTCAAGAATATTGATGCGGACAACGATAAGTGGGAGTGGCATGGAGACTGGCAAATGGATGATGCCGGCTTTCCGATCATCGGTTACGACGTGAACAACGATGGCAAGACGGACATCATTTACGGCCAGGGACACAGCTACGGGCTCTATTGGCTGGAACAGAAGGGCGATGGTACAAGCCGGAGTTGGGTGAAGCATGTGATCGACGAGTCTTACTCTCAGGTGCACGCGCTCAAGCTGATCGATATCGACGGCGACGGAGTTCCTGAATTGCTGGCGGGCAAACGCTACCGCGGACACTCCGGACACGATCCGGGATCGTATGATCCGCTGGTGATTTACTACTACAAGATTGACCGCAAGACAGGCCAATTCACACGCTATCCCATTTCAGTCAACGGTACGGCTGGAGCGGGGACGCAGTTTGTGGTGGAAGATCTGGATGGAGATGGCGACCTGGATATCGCGGTTGCGGGTAAGACAGGCGTGCACTTTTTTGAGAATCTGAAGATCAATAACGTTCCGAGAGAAACACGGGAAAAGCAACTCTGGCTGGAGAAAAATTGGCCATTCGAAGGTGAGGGCGAAACCGTGCAGCAGGAGGATGGTCCTCCGGTTCGCTGACGGCCGGTTAAGTGCTAGCCGATCCAGTTCAGGCGGCGCGCATGTGAGAAACGGGCTTCTCCTGCAAGATGAGTTCGGTGGCCTGCACGCGCCGGTCAGAATGAAACCAGCGCTGCACGACGTTGTCGCAAAGAAAGTTGGCCAAAGCAAGAAGACTCATTCCCTGGTGGTGAACCATCCACGACGTCACCAGTTCGTAGCGCTTGCGGCCAAGAGCAGCGCCGTAGTCCGCCGACTCATAGAATCCGTAGGGGCCAAACCATCCTGAAGAATCCATGCGGCGGAGATTTGTGAGCGCGGCTTTCGGATCGACACTCAGGGCCAGAAAAGTGGAGTAGGGCGCAACCACTACCGGTTCCGATCCAGTTTTTCTTATCGCCAGAGTGGGCACGCCGAAGGCTTCGTAATGATAATCGCCGACCTCATTGCGTTTTGCGCATGCAGATTCGGAAATGCCCCAGAGAATGCCTTTGCTGGCGGCATAGATTTGTTGTGCGCGCACGGCGGCAATGCTGGCGCGATCGAGCAATGTATTGGGATAGACCCGCATCCAAATGGAGGGCATCAAGTACTCGAACATGGTTCCGGTCCAGGACAGCAGAACCGGATGACCATGATCCTGCGCGTAGGGCCGGTCCAGCCGGAACCAGCAATCCTGGGGAATATCCTCTTTGGCGATTGCGATGAAGACCGCCGTCCGGGGCTCGGTGGCGAGCAAGTTGTAACAGTAAGGCTGGAGTTCTTCCGACTGAGCATCGAAACCGACTGACAAAAGCTGACGCTGCTTGTCCAGCAAAAACTTGAAGTCCATCGCATTGGCGAGATTGCGCGCGCGCAAGCAGACTGTTCGCAGATCGTCGATCAGATGAAGCGTATTCTGCCGCGCCTCGGCCAGCATGGGCATGAGACTGCGGGCCGCCGATACAATTTCTTTGTTGCCAGATTGGAGTGCACGATCAAGCCGCCGTTCGAGCTCCAGAATCAAATCCGGCAACTGCTGCACGGGGACATCGTGAATCGGTTTTTCGCCGCCCTCAAGCTCGGCTTGCAGTCCTGCGAATTCCGGAAGCCTCCATGGCATGTACGCACTCACTAGTGCGCGGACTTTTTGCACTCGCGCCTGCGCCTGCGCGCGAAACCATACGATTTCAGGCGACATGGAGGACTCGGACTTGGCTTTTACTGAAGGGTTCAGCACTTCCTCGGGGAAAGTGAGGATGCAGTTCAGCCAGTCGTCCTTTTGAAAATCGAGGTCGCAGCGCGACAGAGCTTTTTTAGGAAGAGATCGCAGATCGTAGAGAACTCGAAGATGATCTTGCAAGCCGTCGACCACGGTTCTGGATAGCAAAGGCCGGCGGAGGCAATCAAGGCATCCCTGGTCCAGAGTCCAGAGAGAAGCGACAAGGTTTCCGCTATCGACCGAAGAGATAAAAAATGGCGGCTTCGGTTCGAGAGTGTTGGTGTCATACCAGTTCATCAAATGGCCGCGGTACTTGGTTAGACGAAGCATGGTCCCCAGGCTCTGCTGCGACAGCTCCACCATCTCGGGAAGCGTGATGTAGCCGAGCTCATTCGCCACTTGCCTCGCATTTAGCAGCAGTCCTACATTTGTCGGGGATACGCTAGCAGCGACCTTGCGCGGATTGTCGGTTACATTATCGGGCACCAGCCAGTTGTGATCTTTGTCGGAGAATTCCGCGAAGTATCGCCAAATGTAAAGAGCGGACTTGCGAAGCAGCCAGGCATCGCTCCGGTTGGTTTCGGGAGCTGCGTCGAGGGGCGAAGCGTTAAGCCAAAGAACCAGCCCTTTGCTGCAGGCCCACAATAAGAGAATGGGGGCCGCGGCCAATATTGACTGAGGACGAGTCAACCAGATCAGAACGCCGAGACCCGCTGCCAGCAGGGGCATCCAGTCAATGTACCGGTCAATCTGGGTGCGGCGCTCGCCCAGTTCAGCTTCAGCTGCGGTTTCCCACTCGAGCAGACCCTCCCGCGTAACCAGCCGACGTACCAGCGCGCGGCCGACAGCATCGACCGACAACAACATCTGGTGGGCCAGAAGTGTCAGGGTGAGTAAGACGGTAAAGTTCGTGGCAAACAGGTTGCGGAGCGCATCCCGAGCGATGCCTACGCTACGCGCCACAACGGCGCGAGTCAGGCCGAAAGCAAACTCCACCCATGCGGGAACGAACAAGATGCAAATCGTGGCCAGGGTCCACAGAAAAGGGTGGCCCATCACAAACCAGCCGAATAGCAAGAGCGCAAATGTAGCCGGCTCGACCAGACTTCGGCGCAGGTTATCGAGAATCTTCCATCGTGAAACCAACGAGATGGGATTCGGCACGTGCTCACCCGATTCGTTGGGCACACGATCCGTCAACCATTCCACGATCTGCCAGTCGCCGCGCAGCCAGCGGTGCTTTCGGCGGCTGTAGGCGCTGTAGTGCGAGGGATAATCCTCGATGACTACGATATCTGTGGCGAGTCCGGCGCGCGCGTAGGCGCCTTCGATCAAGTCGTGGCTGAGCAGAGCGTTCCGTGGAAAACGATGACTCAAAACGCGGTCCATCGTATCTACTTCGTAGATTCCTTTTCCGGTGAACGTACCTTCGCCGAAAAGATCCTGGTAAACATCGGAGACGGCGCGCGTATAGGGATCAAGCCCGGTCTCGCCGGCGAAGATGGCGGCGAGGCGAGAGCGGGCCGAGCTCTGCACGCTTACATCAACCCGCGGCTGCAAAATGCCGTATCCGGCGACGACGATATTGTTGACTGGATCGATGATCGCCTGGCTTAACGGATGTGCGATCGCTCCCACCATGCGGTGCGCCGATCCGCGCGGCAATTCGGTGTCAGAATCGAGCGTAATTACGTATCGGACGTGAGGAAGGATCGAAAGATCGCCGACCTTTACCGGAAAGCTGTCGAATTGCCCTCGCATCAGCCGATTGAGATCAAGGAGTTTTCCGCGCTTGCGCTCCCAGCCCATCCATCCCTTTTCGCGGGGGTTGTAGATCCGATGGCGATGGAGAAGGAAAAAGGAGCCCATGTTCTTTCCGGCGTATCGCTCGTTGAGATCGCCGATCAGTTTTTCCGCCAGCTCAATCAGAGCATTGTCTTCGGGCGCGGGCTTAGCCGTATCCGGAAGATCGGAAACGAGCGCGAAGTGCAAATTGCGATCGTGATTACCCAGAAAACGGACTTCTAGTTTTTCCACCAGGCTGCGAACTTGTTTTTCATTGAGCAGCAGCGTTGGAATCGCGACCAAGGTCATGCAATCTTCAGGAATGCCCTCGGAAAAATCGAGCTTGGCAAGTGAATCCACGGGCAGCAAGTTGGTGGTCAAGTAGTTCATCACCTGAACCGCCGCCTGCGAGCCCGGCAGGAAGAGGAACAACATGGAAAGCAGCACGAGAAACAGAGGAGTGCTGTCTGCGGTCAACAGCCATACGGCTCCCGTGATGATGATGAAGGTGAGAACTGCGATTCCTAAAAGAAAGAATTCATTGGGATGGCGGCGCAACTGGATGCGCACCTGATCGCCCATAGTCGGGTGCATCCCTACTCTCTGGTAAAGGATTTGCGTTCCTTCTCCACAGAGATAGTGGCCAATGTGAGACTCACGCCGTTTTTGCCGTCCATCGTCGAAGCTTCGACTTTGAGCTTGCCGGGCCAGAGCGAGCGCCTCTTCCGCGACGTCCATCTCCGTTAAATCGGAGCGCCGGGCGATCTTCGCGATTCGTTCGCGATAGACATTTCGGCTCACCATGTCCATGGCAGCATAGACGCCGACGGGGTCCTGACGCAGAATTTTGTCGAAGGGGATGAGGCGCTCAAGAAGATCTTTCCAGGAAGTTTGGCTGACGATTTCCAGGGTGCGGATGCAGGTTGTGATGCGTTCACTCGGCGTGGATGTCGGGACATTCACCAGCGGAACGGCCCGAGCGGCAATCGTTTCCAGCAAAACAAGTTTCAGGGATGGTACCAAGGCGCCGACCTCGTGAAATTCGAGGGGCGTGGTCTCTTCGAAGGCCAAACAGAATTCCGTGAACTTCGCTTCGGAAAAAGCGACGCGCGTCTCTTCGAAAAAACCTTGCGCAATAGCTAATACCCTAGGCTCGATTTCATCCTTGGTGGAGACATGGGGAATTGTGGTCAAGGGACCCAGTTCGTTCGCTACCCCGCGCACTTCAGAAGACAGTTGCTGCGCGTTATCTCGAAGCCAGAGCAGATCTTCCGACTTGGGAGCCTTGGCAAAAGCGGCATCCACGCCTGCGAATAGTGTTTTGAATGTGGCCGCAAGCTTTCGGCAACGCTGTGCGAAAGTGTGCGATGAAGCTCCCGGAAGCCAGCCCAGTTTTGCGGCCAGTTCCTTTCCCGCAATACGCATGGTCCGAAGCGTTGCCTGCTCGGGAGTGGACGAATGGAGCTGCTCGTCTATATCCATAATGCTGCGAATTTGAGCCTTAGGAACCATAAGAATGAATCCATCCTTACCACAACGCCGTAACTCATATCCTTCTACAGATGGCTCTACGCCAAGCATTATTTTACTTCGCTGCAATCGCCAAGTTGGTCAGCGGTAACTGGCGGCTTGCATTTCGAACATTTCGGCGTAGCGTCCGCCGAGCTGAGTGAGAGCATCGTGGTCTCCTTCTTCCGCGATGCGTCCATTTTCGAGCACCACGATGCGATCGGCCATTCGCACCGTTGAAAACCGGTGCGAAATGAATAAAGCCATCTTCCCCGTGGTCAACTCGGCAAACCGCTGAAACACTTCGTACTCGCTGCGCGCGTCCAGCGCTGAAGTCGGCTCGTCGAGGATCAGAACCTGGGCGTCGCGCAGATAGGCGCGCGCCAGCGCAACTTTCTGCCATTCGCCACCCGACAGATCGATTCCTCCTTCGAATCTGCGACCCAACATCTGGTCGAAGCCGGAATGAAGCTTTCCGACAACGTCGTCCGCCATACTTTTCTGCGCGGATTGCTGGATTAATTCCAGGTTATCGATCAGCTCGATGCGGCCGACCGCGATATTTTCTCTTGCGGTCATTTCATAACGCATGAAATCCTGGAAGATGACGCCGATCTCGCGGTAGAGATCTTCCAGGTCATACTCCCGCAGATCCACGCCGTCGAGCAAGACTTGTCCTTCAGCGGGGTCGTAGAGGCGAGTCAGGAGTTTGACAATGGTGGTCTTGCCTTCGCCATTTTCTCCAATCAATGCAACCCGCTCCCCCGGCCGCAGATGAAAATTCAACTTGTTTAGAACCAGACGCGAACTTCCAGGGTAGCGGAAAGAAACATTGCGAAATTCGAACCCACGCTGGATGGGTCGCGGCGCCGGCAGGGCATTGGGCTTGGATTGAATGGTGGGTTTCATCTCGAAAAATGCAATCAGATCCGTCAGGAATAAGGCCTGATCGGCGATGGTCGACAGGGTCGAGAAGGTTTGCTGCAGGTTGGAGCTGGCATCACGAATGGCGTTTGCTAAGAAAACCAGCGTGCCCAGGCTGAACACGCCGATGACGGTCTTCCAAACCGCGAACACATAGGCCGAATAATAACCACCAGTGCCGATCGCGGCAAGAACCGAGCCTAGCACCACCTTACGGCGCGCCAGAGCAACGTCCTCTTCGTAAACATGGGTTGAGAGGAGGTTAAATCTCCCCGTAAGAAAGTCCTTCAGGCCAAACAACTTCAGTTCCTTGGCTGCTTCCTTGCTGCCGCCCAAAATGCGCAGGTAATCGAGTTGACGCCGCACGGGAGTCTGGCGAAAATTCTTGGCGTATCCCAGGAACGCAAAGTGAGTTTCTCCCACGAAAGCGGGAATAACGCCGACGACCAGCAGCAGCAAAAGCCAGGGCGAAAACAGCATGATCGAGACCGATAACGTAATCGTCGTGATCACCTGCTGAATGAGGCGTCCCATCGCCTGGATCATGTACAGCCGGTCGGTGGCCTGAACCCGGGCTCGCTCCAGGCGGTCGTAGAACGCTGGATCTTCGTAAGCCAAAAGATCCAGCCCTGCGGCATGCTCCATGACGCGAACACTTACGTGGTGGGTGTACTTGCCGGCAAGCAGGGCATCGAGGTAGTCGATAATGCGGCCCAGTACACCCGCGCCCACAGCCAAGCCAAATTCCGCGCCGACAAGCCACCACAATCTCGTTCCGGCGGGCTGATGGGTAGTTACGACGCGCTGGATGGCGTCAATAATGAGTTTTGATACCCAGAACAGCGCTAGGGGGAGAAGAGCGGAAAAGACGCGGAAGATCAGGCCCAGCACCACGACCGTGCGGCCAGATTCCCACACAAAACGGAGAACTGCAGGAACGTTGCGAAGCGCTGCCATGCGCTCCCGCCAGCCGCCCGTGAACTCAGGTTGCCCGCTCATAACGCAATCCCCATGCTCGCGGGCCGGAGAAGATCTCCGGCACTGAAAACGCCGCGACCCAGGTGTCAGTTAGACCAGCACACACTTTGAGTGTAGCCGAATCACGTTCAGGCAAACAAAGTTGGCAGATCGACACCGTCAAGCGAGGGTTGGATGTAGAAACGATGCTTACGGTTGGTCCTGTGACGAAATGCCGCAACGACGTATCTAAGGGGCAATCTAGTACTTGTGGAACCCTGCGCGTTCCATTCCACGCCGTGCCTCTGCGGTTTTCATAAAGGTCTCCCAAACAAAGCCGGTCCGCAAGTTCTCGGCCATTAACAGGACGATTCCGGTGTCGATGCCAATCACATCGGGGTCATACCAGTTCTTAAGCGGATTGAAGGCGTTTACGAAGCCATACTTGGTCCAGGCTAAAGGATAGCGATTTCGAATGGTGCGCAGAACTTGTAGGGTTTCTGCCGGTTTGAAGGGCAACGATCCGCCGGCGGCACTTGGCACAACGGTGCCGTCGATGGGCCCCGTGGCAGGAGGGCCGCCCCAGGCAATGTAACCGTGTTGGGAGTCGGATGCTGTGATCCCCCAGAGGTCCTCGCTGTAATCGGGAAACTGTTTGCCTAGTTCAATACAGAAACGCCGATGAACTTCGGTGGCAACCACGGAATTCTGGAAATAGTCGGCATATTTGTCGCGCTTGCCGCGAAAATCGAACCAGGCTTGCGAGTACTGGTGGACAAAGAGGGGCGCGAACGAACCGATATATCGCATGCCGTCGTATTCAAATATCAGCCGCTTCCAGGCGTTCCAGGTCTCCGCCGACAGCGGATAAGCCGACGACCCCATGCCCAGCAGGTACATCATCATGAGCTCGCTGTAGTAATCCCACCGGGAGGCAAGGAACCCGACTTCAGGCGTCCACCCATGAGTGAGCAGGGAAGTGTCCTCGGAAAGCCAAGTCCAGTCCACACGGTTAAAAATCAGATCGGCGAGTTGTCCGACAGCGGGATGACGGAAGTGCTCGCGGCAGGTCAGAACCCCACACAGAAGTATGGCGGTATCCACCGAAGAGACTTCGGAGTCAAACATGCGCTCGCCGGTCTCCGGGTTGGCGAAGTGGTAGAAAAATCCGCGATGGTTGGGCAACTTCCGCCACAAGAAGCGCAGGGTGGCGAAGACTCTCTGCAGCGCATCGGCGGTAGTGATGAGGCCCCGCTGCTCTCCAATGCAGAGCGCGGTGAGACCGAAGCCGGTGGCCGCAATGCTGGCTGCTCCGCCTTGATCGTTGGTGTGAACATTGCAGCGGTCTTTAACCATACCGGTGTTCGAGCTGCCCTGTTCCCAGAAAAAAAGGATGCTTGTTTTCTCTATGTCATTCAACAACTGATCGTCTTCGGCTGATAGACTCGAAAGTCCGTTGACGTTTGCCGCGGACGCCGCAGGCTGCTGCTGGGCGTCTGCCAGGAAAGTAGTGAAGGGCAGGCACAGGCCTGTTCCCAGAACCTGCCGCAGGATCTGCCGGCGCGAAAGCAGATTGGGTTCGGCCTCACTCATGTATTTTGTCTTCCATTGCTCATGATAACGTGGAAAAACCAAGCGGCTCGGCACGGCGACATCGACGAACACAAGAAGACAATAATTTCTATGTTTACAAAATCTAATTGACGATGCAACCGAAGCCTGCCCTTCCGCCGCAACGGGTGGAAACGTTGAGGGTGAAGCCGTTATCCTACGCTATGAAGCTTAAGAAATTCGCATGACCCGGACGGACAAAATCGAGGCCTGGAGCGCCTTGCTGGTTGCGATCCTGATTACGACCGGAATTGTGGTAGCGATTCGCTGGCAGAGGCAGAAGACGATTTCTCTTCAGGGCGCCGTCTTGATTCAGGATTCGGACCCGCGAAAACAGCAGCCGATCGGAGGAGTTTTGGTCTCCGCTGGCGATTACAGTGCTTCCGATGCCACCACCGACTCTTCAGGATTGTTCGTACTTAGGCTGCGAAAGCCGATTCGCCGGGGCAATCCCATTGTGCTTCACTTTCGCCACGCGCAATACCGTCCGCTCGACCTGGACGATTTTGTGGGAAACAAGCTTTATATCGTCCACATGGTACCGCTCTCTCAGAAGTTGCCTGAATCGAATCAACCGCAAGTGAAGGTTACCAACATCCGCGTGAGATATACGATCAAGGCCATGACCGAACTGAATGTCGGGAGCGCGGTCAAAACCTTCGAAATCGAAAACAAGGGAGGCGTCACTTGTCAGAGTCAACATCCGTGCTCTCCGGACGGTAAATGGAAGGCGGCTGTCGGCTCGACTACGTTGGACGCGGGAGCGGGCAATCAATTTCGCAATATTCGCGCTTCCTGCATCGCCGGCCCTTGCCCGTTCACAAAGATTGACGTCGACCGCTCTTCACAAAACGGCCAGGTGATTACGATCTCGGCGCGTGACTGGTCCGACACGGCAACCTTTCTATTGGAGGCTGAGGTTTTTCGTCCGATGGTTAGTCAAAGGGAGCATTGGTCCTACCCGGTTATCTTTGGCGAAGGGCTCTCCTTTACGCTGCCGGCGGCGGCGGAGAGCGTAAGCATTGAGGCCGACCTGGATGGCCAAACTATTATCTTCCCTTTGGGACCGTCGCTCTTCCTGAGTTGGGCCGCTTGCGAGGTCGGGGGCAATCCTGACCGGGGCCGGGTTTACCAGTGCACTCCTAAACGGGGATATGGCTTTCAATAACCGGAATTTGCTTATGAAATCTATTAGTGAGACGCGCGCCGGGGATAGCTCCGTCCCAAGAGCCAATATTTTACGCAGCCGAATTGATCTAAGGGACCCGTTCCTCGTGCTGGTAATCGACGCGAATCGTAAGGATCTCAAAGGGATGGATGGGCACGGTGAGCCGGTTATCCGTGACCGTCAGCGGCGTCCCCTGCGGTTGTTCTAGAAGATTCGTTATGACCGCGCCGGTTGCGCCCTCAGGCACCGTAAATGTTACGTCACCGGACTTGCCCGCCCACTCAAACGCGTGAAAGATGAGGCTGTCGCTATCTTCCGCTTTCTTCATCGCCGTCAGCACAACGCTTTTCGGCTGAACTGACGCGAAGGAGTGCTCCAGTGGCAACGAACCGGTGTGAGCCGCAACCTGCATGGCTTGCAGTTCGTAGTTGTATTCGTAGCCATGGCGTACGGTAAGCGCCTGCTTCCAATCGCCTGAATGCGGATAAACAGCATAGCGGAAGTGATGGTGCCCGCGATCGGCTTCCGGATCTGGCCAGGTTGGAGAACGGAGCAGCGTTAGCCGCAGCACGTTGCCCGCATCGTCATATCCGAACTTGGAGTCGTTGATCAGACTAAAGCCGTGCTGCCCGTCGCTCAGGTCTGCCCAGCGTTGCGCAGGAACTTCGAATTGCGCCCGCTCCCAGCTGTTGTTTCGCGTGGTGGCGCGTTCAATGCTACCAAAGGGAATTTCGTAGGTAGCGTGGTTGCTGGTTGCAGCCAGCGGGAATGCGGCCTTCAGCAGAACATGAGTCTCGTGCCAGTCGATGTCGTTCACGACGTCAACTTGATCGGCTCCGGCGTAGAGAGTGATGTCTTGCACGAATTTCGAATTCTGCCAAGTGCGCGACACGCGAATCACGGCGCGCAGCGGACCCTTTTCAATTAGTTCCACTGAATTTACGGTATCGATTGGCGTCATGTGATCGAGCGTACCTGGGTCAATGTTCCAGGCATCGTAATCTTTCGGAGTATCTTTGAAAGTCTGCAGTTGATTGCCGCAGGCGCCGCTGGCCAAGGACTCGAAGTTCGAGCGCTTATCGAAGAGGCTGGTGATGCAGCCTGTTTTTGGATCGACGGTCACGCGGAGATTCGCATTTTCCAGGGTCAGGCCAGCCACTTTAAGATCGGTGGCTTTCAGATCAGCGGGCCTTGCGCTGCTCACGACATGAAGAACTGTATAGCCCATGGATGGGACGTCTTTCATGTTCACCAGCAACCGATAGGTATTGGTGGCCAAGTCACTGGCAAGAACCTCAGACAGAAGAACGCGGTCCTGTGAATCGACTACCGAGGGTTCGCCTGAAATCGCAGCTGGCATTTGAACTTCGATCGTCGCCAGACCGGAGCGCTGCCACGCCAGGGGATTGAATACAAAAACCGGAATCCCGCCGGCAGCGCTGGTATTCACGCGCACCGCAATGGTGTTGAGTGCTTTGCTGGAAATTTCGTTCGTCGCCCACTGCACCTGGTCGTAGTCACGTTGCGCGTCCTTGTAGATGATGCCGATTCCCGATCCAGCGGCAAGATCGTGAAAATCATTGAACGTGATCTTTTTCCATGCCTCGGTCAATCTGTCCGCGGGGTATGCGTTTCCATCGAGCCATGCCAGCGCGGCGTATTTCTCCGCGTTTAATGCCCACATGGAACTTTGCCGCATGTTACGTTTGTGATTGGCTTGTGTCGTCATCACGCCGCGGTGATATTCGAAATAAAGCTCGCTCTTCCACGTGGGAATGCTGATCATGCCGGCTGGCGGCGGCGGCGGGTCGGTATAACCTTTTGCGATGGACGCGTAGTTCCATTCGGGTGAATTGCTGGCGAGTCTACCGTCAACGTCGTTAAAGTAAGCCGCGGCGGTGCCAAACCGCATGGGCGGAACAATTTTGTCAGGCTGCATCCAGTGCACGCCTTCGTCAAGAATGGCGCGGGTAGGGCCGCCACCGTGGTCGCCGACACCGTAGAGATCCATCATCTCGGCCAGTCCGGGCGATTGCTTGCGTGCGATTGCGAGATCTTCCGCCAGGCGAACCGGATTCAGATCGAGATGTACGTAGTCATGCGGAAAATAAGTCAGCACCTTGCTGCCGTCGGGTGATTCCCACCAGAACAGTTTGAAAGGCAGCTGATTGGTGTCGTTCCAAGCCATCTTCTGGGTGACAAAATAATCTATGCCTGACTTTTTGTAGATCTGGGGCAACTGCCAGTTGTAACCGAACGAATCGGGATTCCATCCGATGTGTACGTCTACGCCATACTCTTTTTGAAACCAGCGTTTTCCGATGAGCAGCGAACGCGCCGTCGACTCACCGTCAGGAATATTCAAGTCCGGCTCGACCCACATGCCGCCAACAATTTCCCAGCGCCCCTCTTTGATCCGGCGTTTAATCTCGGCGTTCATCTCGGGATATTTCTCGGCCATCCATTCGTTATAGGCGGCGGCCGACTGCGTATAGGTGTAGTCGGGATATTCGTCCATCAATTGCAGGGCCGTGCCGAAAGTTCGCCGGACGACATCCACTGTTTCGGTCCAGGGCCAAAGCCATGCCGCGTCGATATGTGCATTGCCGGTAAGGTGCAAGCTGGCACGGTGGAGCGTCGGTTTAAGCGGTTCCAGGAGTTCCTGCGCGCGCCGCAGTGAGGCGTCAAAGGCTCGCTGATCTGCCGCGTCGAGCGCTTTCAGATCGACAGCGCCAATAGACTTTTCGAGGGTAGAAGTGTCGGCAGAGACATTCGTAGACAGACTCGGAAGCAATATCGCCGCGGTCAGAAATTCGATTCGCAGATCGTTCGGGTTGGGGCGACTTTCGGAGAATTCGATTTTTTGTTCCGTGCCGTTGAAGACTTTTTTGTCGACGGTGGGCAGTAGCTTGACCGCGACCAGCGCCGTGTCGCCAGGCTTTGCATTGTCAAAAAGAACGATGGGTTCAAGATCGTCGCCCATGGCTACGCGACGGCCATTCAAATAGATGATCTCCGGCATGGGGCCATTGGCATCGGCGTGAAAGCTGAACCAGATTCTGGCTCCGGTCAGGTTATATCCGTTGAGCGTAGGGGGCACAGCGATCGAGCGGCGATACCAGACCGCATTCGTTCCAGCCGCAGATTTGGCATGGACGATTGGCCAACTCGAATCATTCAGATCAACCGATTCCCCGTGTGGCAGGTCGCCTTCATGCATCTTCCAGCCATCTGCCGGAAGCGCATCTAGCGTTGATAGCCGCTGAATTGACGCCTGCGATTGGCTGGAGAGCGCACTGGCCGCACGTTTCGCTTGCTCAGCGGACTGCGCCTCAGCTAAGTTTGCGAGGAAGAAAAAAGACGTGATTAAAACTGCGCTTAGAAATCCACACTTGGCTAACAGTTGCCAGACAAACCACCATCTTCGAGTCATTACGAATATCCTTCGCGATTAAGGCTCTTCCAGAAATGCCAACAATCACAACCGCACAAGCTGGCTGGTCGATGAGTTCTATACTTTCTCGATCGTCACCTTCTTCAACACGACATCTTTGTTTGGCCGGTCCTGGCGGTTACGGGGGAGGGCCACGATTTTGTGCGCCACCTCCTGGCCTTCGACCACTTCGCCAAAAATTGTGTGCTTGCCGGTGAGCCATGCGGTGGGCGCCAAGGTGATGAAAAACTGCGAGCCGTTGGTGTTTGGACCAGCGTTGGCCATGGCAAGTTTGCCTGGCTTATCGAATTTGTGTGGCGAACCCTTGGTTTCGTCCTCGAACTGATAGCCGGGCCCGCCCATACCGGTGCCCTGCGGATCCCCGCCTTGAATCATGAAGTCGGGAATCACGCGATGAAAAATCGTGCCATCGTAGAGCCGGTCTTTGGATTTTTTGCGGGTTGAGGGATGCGTCCATTCGCGCTTGCCTTCCGCGAGTTCAACGAAGTTGGCAACGGTCTTAGGAGCTTCTTTTTCAAAAAGGCGGCAAACAATGGTTCCTTCCGATGTTTCAAAAATGGCATAGGTACCTGCGGGACGACTCATAGATTCTTTTCTCCTTAGTGAGCAACTTTTGATTTTAGCAGGACGCGCTGCGACTATTTTTACTTGCCCGGACGCAGGTATTGCATGAAGAAGGTTAGAGTTTCGAGCGCCAGGCGTTTTCGCGCCTCGGGCGTCCGGAAGGTATGAACGTCGTCGACGGTCACAAGCTTCACGGGAACACCCGCCTGCTTGAGTTTGTCGGCGAGTTCCTGAGATTGCGCAAGCGGCACACTCGTGTCTTGCGTGCCATGGACAATCAGGAATGGGGAATCATCTTTGGAGACATGAAAGACAGGCGAAGCTTCCTGCCAAACTTTTGCGTGTTGCGCGTAGTCCCCGCCGAAGAAGTTAGTCAGAAAGGCATCGTCATCGGTATCGCGATGGATCGTGAAATCGGCGGGGCCGCTCACGTCGACAACCGCCTGCACGCGGCTGGAATACTTAGCCAGAGCTGAATCAGAATTGTCGCGAGTATCTTCCATCCCTAGCAAAGCCGCTAATTGCGCGCCCGCTGAGTGTCCAAATGCTCCAATATGATCGGTATCAACGTGATACTTTGCGGAGTTGGCGCGAATCCAGCGTACCGCGCGTTGTACGTCATCCAGTTGCGCGGGCCAGCGATTTTCACTTCTGTGCAGCAGGCGGTAATCGACAGCGAACGCGGCAAAGCCGGAACGAGCGAGAAACATTCCCATGCCGCGCACGGTCGACTTGTCGAAACCGGTCCAGCCCCCGCCATGAATCAGAATCACTGCAGGTTGCAGGCCGGAGGCGGCTTCCGGTGGCTGATAAACATCAAGCAGCAATGCATGTCCAGCGACCTCTCCGTACGAGACGTCTGATTGAACGGATACCGACGGGGCCTCGGGCGAAGCAGGAGTTGTTTTCGGCGGCGTACCCTGGGGTGCCTGCAATTGTGCAATCGAGGCTGCGCTTAGAACCAGCAGCATCAAAATAAGAGAGCGCTTCGTCATAATAAAAAAGCATTGAGTCAAAGACCGCGCGCAGGATGCCTAAATCAATTCGAACTCGGTGGCGTCACCGGTTTCGCGGCTGCGGGTTTTTTCACGGTCGTTCCGGCTCCTGGTTTCGGTGCTGTTCCAGTGCTGCGGACAATGCTGATGTGAATAATCTTTACCGGGCGAAAAGGCTTGTCATTGGTGGGATCGGTAGCCATATGCGCGATCTGCTTGACCAGGACTACGCTGGCATCGGCGCACTGACCGAAGATCGTGTATCCACCATTTAAATGCGGCGTGGCGACTTCAGTGATAAAAAACTGCGAGCCATTCGTATCCGGTCCGGAGTTGGCGTAGGCTAGCCGGCCGGGTCGATCAAACAACAAATCAGGAGAAACTTCGTTCTTGAACTTGTAGCCCGGATCGCCGGTACCGTTGCCCGCGGGATCGCCGCCTTGAATCATGAACCCGGGAATCACGCGATGAAAAATAGTTCCGTCGTAGAGCGGCACGCCATGCTTGTTGGCGCCGCTGACGGGATTCTTCCAGTCTTTCGTCCCGCCTGCGAGGCCGATAAAGTTCGCCACGCCGATGGGCGCCTTGTCTGGAAAGAGCGTGCAATTGATCTTGCCTACCGTGGTGTTAATGACAGCGGTTGGTTTAGTTGCCGTGTGCACGGTGGGTTTGGCCACGGTGTGCGCCTGGCCAGTAGTTGCCGGCTTGGACGCGGTCGCGCCTTGCGTGGGCGAACTGGACTGCGCCAGAACGGCCGAGGCGGCGAAGAATAAAGCCACTATGAATAAAGAAAATGCCAGTACTTTACGCATAAGTTCTCCTTGCAAACTGGAAACAGTATCGAATCGGATGCGCAACGTTGCATTGTACGACAGCGGCCGCAATTTTTTCCCGCGCCGCAGTGAAGCGTAATCGCCAGGATTTATTTAGAAATGTCGGCGGCTTGCATTTCGTGGCTCACGCGCTCCACCTGGCGAAAGACGCGCAGTAGATTTCCGCCAAGAATTTTGTCAATGTCAGTTGCGTTGTAACCGCGATCGAGCAGAGATTGCGTAATCTTCGGCAAGTCAGCGGCGGAGTCGATGCCCTGTGGGGTAGCGCCGCTTACGCCGTCGAAATCGGAGCCCAGGCCGACGTGATCGATGCCCGCCACTTTCGCGATGTGATCGATGTGGTCGATCAGCGATTTCAGCGGCGGGCGCGGAATCTTGGCCATCCACTCGCGCTCAATGCGGTCTTCATCAACATAGTTGACAGGCTTGCCTTCGGCTTTTAATTGGTCAACATATTGCTGAATGGCGGCGGCTTGATCTTTTGCCTGAGCCTGCATGGCATTGCGGAAGTCCTGGTCATCGAAGCCGCTGTAAAAATTCACTTGCACCACCCCGCCGTTCTTTGCCACCGCTCGCAGCATCTCGTCGGTCATGTTGCGAGGAGCATCGACCAATGCGCGCGCCGAGGAATGGGATGCAATAACCGGAGCTTTCGTGGTAGCGATCGCGTCCCAAAACGTTTTATCGGCAACGTGCGAGATGTCGACGATCATTCCCAGACGATTCATCTCCAGCACCACCCGCTTGCCAAAATCGGTAAGGCCGTTGTGGTGCTGCACTTTGGGGTCGTCGATGTCGCCGGAAGAGTCGGCCCACTCGTTGGTGTTGGACCACGAGAGCGTCATGTAGCGTACGCCGAGCCGGTAGTAATCATGCAGCAGGTGCATGTCGTTTTCGATCGAGTGGCCGCCCTCGATGCCCATGAGCGCGGCAAGTTTGTGCTCGCGGTGAGCGCGTTCAATGTCGGCGGGGGAGTAGGCCATCATCATGCGATCAGGATGGCGCGCGGCCTGTTCGTACACCGAATCGATCAGATCGAAGGTGCGGCGGGCGAAATGGCCCTGGTTGGTCTCAGGGTCAACCCAGATGGAAAAGAATTCGGCGCCCAGATTTCCCCGATGGGCCTTGTCAAGGCTGATGTGGCCCATGTCTTTGGGATCGGTGGAGCCGATATCGAAACCTTCGTCAAGAAATCGCTGGGGCGTGTCGGCGTGGGTGTCAATGACGATGGCGGAATTGTGAATCTGTCGCGCCCGCGCGCTGATGATTATGTCCGGGGCGTTCGCTGGTTTTTCTGGCGCTTGGGCTAATGCGAGAGCTGAGAAGAGCACGAAAGCGAAGCAGAACTTTTTGGTCATAATTTGCAAGTACGGTGCGCAAGATTGCGGCCCACGAGAAGATGAGATCTGTGGGCCGGCTTCCGATTGTATAGGCAGGGCCGTGGCGAAACAAAACCGGGCCGTGGGGGGTACTGGCGAGGACTTGAGAACTGTTCTGTGGGAATCGGCCGGGCGGCTTTCCCACACCCGCAGGAGGCTGAGAGGAATGAGCACGCACTGCAAGTTCAGTTCGTGCTCACCCGGTTTCTAAGGCGCGCCCGATTATGAAGGGCGGGCGTCGCGGCGGATCAGCATCGAATCCAGTAAATAGCCCAGACCGAGCGTGAATGGGATTGCTCCGAAGGCGCCAACGGTTAAGGCATCGCGTTCGATCCTCGCGATAATACTGAAGGCGAGCATATAACCGACCGACCCGGCGATAAGCAAAATTCCGGCACGGCGGGAGTGGGCCGATTCATTAAGATCCGGTTCGATGGGGACGCTGACGCCGCGCTGCATGGCGGCCAGGCGTTCCTCCGTGCGGAGTTTGCGTACGCGGTAAAATGTGTACATGCCCAGGATGGCCGTGGGCATTCCGAAAATCATGACGACCGCTGCAAGGCCTGTAATTCCGTCCATGGTAGTTCTCCTTCCCGTTATGGCGAAGCGAATGCCGAGGTGAATTCGCTTTCAAAGATTGATACGGAAGGCAGAATGGGAAAGTTCCCATGGCAGCCAACTCCAGCTAAGGTGAATGCTTCCAAGCAACTAAAGCTGGACGCGGGCCTGGCCCGGTCGTCCTTCTGGAGACAAAATGAAATTCCGAAATAGATACGGACTGCGTTCTACGGCCGCGGCTGGCTGCCTGGCGCTGCTATTGGCTGTGTTGTTCGCCTTTCCTGCGCTCTGGGCGCAAGAAACGAAGGAAAAAGTGACTGTCGAGGACCAGGACCGCAATTTTATGGTTCGGCTGCCGAAAAGTTACGATTCGAAACAGCACTATCCCGTGGTCATCCTGTTGCATGGGATGAATCAGGATGCGGAAGACATCGAGCGGCTGACTCGGTTCAATGAACTGGCGGATAAAGACGGCATTATTGTGGTCTATCCTTCCGCTTTGCATGGGCGGTGGAACGTAGGTGTAAGAGCGCAGGAGAGGCGAACAACCCCCATGGGCCCAGGCAGAGGCCGGCGCGGAGGTTATGGTGGTGGTTATCCGGGCGGTGGCTATCCCGGAGGCGGTGGTGGTGGTTACCCGGGTGGGGGTGGCGGATATCCGCAGGGCGGCGGACAGCAGCAGCCTCAGCCCGAGGAGCACAGAGCGCCGCAGTCCGATGATGTAGCGTTTTTCAATCAGATGCTGGACTATCTTCCGACTAAGTTTTCCGTGGATACTTCTCGAATCTACGCGGCAGGTTTATCCGAGGGCGGCTTCATGAGTCTTCGCCTGGCATGTGCTTTGGGGGATCGAATCGCAGCGGTTGCCGCGGTGGGTGCGGCGATGCCGAAGACGATGATTTGTCTTCCGCCGCGTCCGGTACCGCTTGTGATGATCAATGGTACTTCTGACCCGGTGGTTCCTTATGGCGGCGGCACTGAGCACAACATGAGTCTGGCGACAGTCTCCGTGGAAGATAGCGCCAAGGCATGGGCGAAGATTGACCGCTGTGAAGAAAAGCCCGAAAAGAGCAAATTGCCGGCCCACGAGAAAGGCGGCATGGAAACGAAAGTCGATACTTACAATGCCTGCCAGCAAAACGCGGCGGTCGTTCTCTATAGCGTGAAGGGCGCCGGCAATACGTGGCCGGGCGGAGAGCAATATGAGGTCGAGAAAACCATTGGCAAGACGAGCCCGGATCCGAATGCGAACGAAGTTATTTGGAGTTTCATGGTAACCAAAAAGCTTCCGCAGCAGGATTCCAAGTAAGAGCGAAGCTCACGTCATAGCTGGCGTGAAATCATTCCTTAACGTTTGCACTCGTGAAACTGAATCGCNNTACAACGATCGCAGGAAATTCAGAAGGTCTTGCATCTGCGAGGCATTCAACGAGTTGAAGTTCCTGACGACTGCGTTGGCTTCCGATCCAGAACTGGCATGGGCGTGAATTGCCTGGAGGAGATCGTCGGTACGGCCGTCGTGGAGGAAAAATACGCGCTGTCCCAATCCCCACAACGGAGCGGTACGGAATTGATCCGGACCGGCAGCGCCCTGGTTGATGCCGTCGGACAGGCCCGGGCCCATGTGGTGAAGGGCGAAGTCGGAATAAGGGTGGTAGATCACGTTGGACATGCCGGTGAAGATGGATGGTCCGGTCGTGAGCGAGGGTGAGTGGCAGAGCGCGCAGCCAATAGAGTTGAACAAAATGGCTCCGGTCTGGATTGACGATGTAGCCGGCGCGCGCGTAGCGGGCGCTGACAGGCGAATGAACGCGGCAAAGTTCACGATATCGGAAGACATTTCGGAAACCGTGCCGATTGGGGTGGTGAAGTTAGGACTGTTCGAGTTAGCGTTGAGAAGATTGCTCGAGTCCTCGGGGGTACCATTGAATGCGCAGCCAGCGATCATGTTGCGCTCGTTGGGGAACAATTCGTTGGATACCCCTTGCTCTACGTTGTAGGCTTCTCCTGCGAACATGAGCAGCGATTTATTCTGGGCCTTCCAGCCGAACCGGGTGATGCTGCCATCATTTCCGCTGGTGTTAAAGACGCCTCCAATTTTAAGAACGTTTCGCGCGGGCTGCGTGGCCGCAAGGTTCGCTTGCAGAGTGGAATCGGGCGTCGCTTCCACCAATCCAAGGCCAAACAGCGGCGTGGGAATACGGAAGATCACGTTATTGGCCTCGAGTGCGGCGGCAAAGTTCGGCTGTGCGAGATTGCAGCCTTCAGCGTCGGAACGGCCGGTGATGGTATAGAGATCGTGGACTCCACCATCGAGAGTTTCATTGGAATTCGCAATAAAGCGTGCTTCGCGAACCGGACCGTGGGTGCTGATGAATGAGGGAACCTCGTTGGTAGCGCCGTCCAACGTGGCTAGAGCAACCTGCGGATTTGCAATTGGTTTTTGCGGGCTGCTGAGGCCCGGACTACTCCCGCCGATGGTTGGCTGCGCGTGGCATTGAGCGCAACTGTTGCCGTTGAACGTTGGGCCCAGGCCGACGCCGGTTTCACCGGAGATGCTTCCTAAGACGGAATCAACCTCCTGAAAGCGCAGCTGCGCCTGCGTGAAGAAAGCCTGCTCCTTGCTGTTGAGAGTTGGGAAAAAACTGCCTGCCGCAGGCGGACCGGGACGAGGGCCGGGATCGCTTTGCGACTGCAGTTGCAAGCTGGTGAGAGAAACTACCGCAAGACAGAGAACAAGGGGGGAAAGCTGCGAACGCTTCATGGTTTCACCTCCGTGCGGGATAGACACACTTCTGGCGTCGAGTTTTCTGGTGCGTTTTAGCGACGAGGGCGCGAGGTTGGTGTTTGCTGTTCGGTCAAGCTACGGCCCGGCGATCAAACTGGTACCGTGCCCCAGCGCGAACAAAACAGCGCTGTGGGTGCGGTAACCCACACAGGGACTCTTTCCTCAGGCGAGGAAAGATTTTGGAAGCATTGGCGAGAATCTAGGCTGTTCGCGAAGTGTGGTCAAGTGACCGAAAGTACATTGGTCAGTTTTCAAGTCAACAGATGTCTTTAATTTTTCGGAAGTGTTCAGTTGGCGCGAGCTCAATCGTCAGATCTCGGCGTTTGTGAGTGCAACTTTTGATGCTAGAAAACCGAGGCCCCATTTCTTTCAAGAAGGCAGGAAATGGGGCGCTGCGGGCGGGATGAGTCTGAAGGGAAGGAATGAGGGAATTGTCAGCGCGCTGTCAAGAAAGTGTCACTTCTTACGAATGGGGTCTTTTTCGCAGCGGCGGGTTGCAGCAGACGATGGGCTTGCGTTCAGGCGATGGACTTGCGTAATTCGCGACGCAGGATCTTGCCGGATGCCGTTTTAGGAACCGCGTCCACGAAATGAATCTGGCGCGGCTGTTTGTAATGGGTGAGGCGGTCGGCGACGAAGGCGCAGAGCTCTTCTTCCAATTTTCGGCTTTGGATAAAACCATCGCGTAAGGCGATGAATGCGACCGGAATCTCTCCCGCCGCAGCGTCGGGACGACCAATCACCCCGCATTCTTTCACCGCTGCATGTTCCATCAGGACGGCTTCCACCTCGGCGGGGGCTACGGCAAAACCTTTGTATTTGATCATCTCTTTCCTGCGATCGACTACACGGTAGAAGCCTTCGCGATCGCGGGTCACGATATCTCCCGACCAAAACCAACCGTCGCGCAAGGCGGCAGCGGTCGCTTGCGGTTCTTTCCAATAACCCAGCATGATTTGTGGTCCGCGGATCACGAGTTCTCCAGGTACGTCCGGCGGCGCTTCGGTCAAATCCTCGGGAGTTTCTCCGGGATCGATTTCGAATTGCGATAACACGCGGCAGTCCGTCTGGGCGAGGGGATGGCCGATCGAGTCCGGGCGATAAAGCTCGGGTTCGAGAAAGCCGACGTGCGTGACCGGCGAGGCTTCAGTCATGCCGTAACCTTGGCATACCGGAATGTCAGTGAGAGCGGTAAATCGGCGCGCAAGTTCTGGAGCGAGTGGCGCAGCGCCGGACTTGATCCAGGCAACGCGATGATTGCGAGGGAACTCGCCCGCCTCGGCGGCCAGGCATAGCGCATTGATCGCCGGCGGCACCAGAGGCATTGTGGTGACAGCTTCGTCAACAATTAGTTTCAAAACCATGGGCACGTTGAAGCGCGGCACCAGAACAAGCTTCGCGCCCAGAATGAGCGCGGGATTCAGAATCACATTCAGACCGTAAATGTGGTAGAGCGGCAGACAGCAGAAAATATTGTCGGCGGAGTTGAGCGCCGATGCATTCGGTCCGAGCAACTGATACACATTCGCCACCAGATTGTAGTGCGAAAGCATCACTCCCTTCGGCAGACCGGTTGTGCCGCTGGAGTAGGGAAGCGCGGCCAGTGTCTGTTCGCTGGAGTGGTCTGGTTTGGGATGAGAGGCGGTCACGGAATTGAGCAGATTGGCGAAAGGCTCTGCTCCTGGTGCGGGCTGGCGTGTTGTGTAAACGCGCCGAAGATTAGGTAGTCCTGCGAGGTTGATGCCTTCGATGTTGCAACCATCAGTAATCAGAACGACCGCGTCGGAGTTTTCCAGTTGATAACGAACCTCGCGCTCGCGGTAGGTAGGGTTGAGCAATGTAGGAATCGCACCAGCTAACGTTGAAGCGTGGTAGGCGATGCAGAATTCCCAGGAATTTGGCAGGAAGATGGCGACAACATCGCCGGGCTTTACTCCGGCGGCCGTCAAACCGCGCGCCAGCGACTCGACCAGTTGGCCATATTCCGCGTAGGTAAGACGGCGTCCGCAAGAGGCGTCGACGATTGCCGTGTTCTCCGCATTGCGACGGCAGGAATCGAACACGACATCGTGCACAAAAAGATTGTGCGGGTCTGCGTAGAGTTGCGTTCGCAACATGCCGGAAGAGATTGTAACGGAAAGAAGGCGATTCTTATGTCAGCCACTAGCGCTAGCTGGCGAGCTTTCGCAGAAATTCCTGTTCGTCCATGCGGTACTTGAAGGCTTTGCGGCCATCGATGAAGACGACCGGCACTTCGTCGTTGAACTTGCGGCGCAGCTCGGAATCAGAGTCGACATCGACATCTTGCCAGGTGAAACCGCCGCGCCGGGAAAGCTTTGACAAGCTTTCTTTCACTACTTCGCACAGATGGCAGCCTTTCCGCGAATAAACCACGACATTGCGTGACTCTGACATGCGGTGGAATTCTAGCGCGGAGGTTTGCCGATTTTCCAGCATCAAAACAGCACGAAAGGCCATAAAAGATTAATGGCGCAGGTCTGATGGTTGCCCCCCCCGAAGATCGGCGCGTTCCCAGAGGCGGAATCGGTCATTAGCCCGCGCTGGTCCGCTTGTACGCTAGAATCCCTCCATGCCCGATCTTGCAACCAAGCCGCTTCATGACAAAGTCGCGCTGGTCACTGGCGGTGCGCGACGGTTGGGCCGAGCTTCGGCACTGGCGCTGGCGCAGGCTGGTGCGGACGTAGCCATTACGTTCCGCAATTCCGCACGCGAGGCGCAGGAGACGGTTATTGATTTGTCGGGCTTTGGCGTTCGGGCCTTCGCACTGCATTGCGACGTGACCGACGAGGCCAGTGTTCGCGCGATGATGAGAGACGCCGGGCGCGAGTTGGGCCGAATCGATATTCTGGTAAACAACGCGGCGAATTACGAATCCGTAGAGTTCGAAAAGCTCACAGTGCACCAATGGGATGCGATGTTCGCTTCCAACACTCGCGGTCCATTTCTGGTGACTCGCGAGGCGTTGAAGTGGATGCGACGAAAGCGCGCCAAGGGCCCCATGGAAACGAAGATCATTAACATGGGATCGCTCGGCGGCATAAAGCCGTGGGCGACCCATGCCCACTATTGTTCGTCGAAGGCTGCGCTCCACATGCTGACGAAGATCATGGCCAAGGCGCTCGCGCCGCAGATCGCGGTGAATGTGATCGCTCCGGGAATGATCGATCTGGGAGAAAAATCCGCCGCGGCCTTCATGCGGCGCATGGCCAAGCAAACGCCCATGGGACGAAATGGGCGTGCAGATGAAATTGCGCAAGCAGTACTGTTTTTCGCGACCGCGCCACAATTTATCACGGGACAGATTCTAGTGGTTGACGGAGGCCTTGGTTTGTGACGCGACTCTTATGCTTCGGCTGACGTCGGATCGATCACGTGTTTCACTTCGGAAACGCGATTTGCCGGAAATCCACCCTGCTTCGCGTGCTCCCGAACCATCTCCTCATTTGGCGCGATGTAAACGCAATAAATCCTGTCTTGCGTGACGTAGCTGTGCAGCCATTGAATCTTTGGTCCCAGATTATTCAATACGCTGCAGGACTTCTGCGAGATGGCGATGACCTGGTCGGGAGTGACATCGCCGATGTTCGGAATGTCGCGCTCGATAACATATTTGGGCATGGATTCCTCTTTCTAAGCAAACGGGCTATATTTGGCGGGCGGTCAAGCCCTGCCCACTGCCGGGCCGGAATTCTAACCGAACAGTGGTGGAAATAGCCATTGCTGCAGGCTCGCGGTATATTGGGGCCAATGAAGAAATCGAAAGCCAGCTCTACCGCAGCGCCACTTTCCAAACATCGCACCTCTTCTCTTTCGCCCTACGGCTCGGGCGCCGCGAGCGGTCCGAGCATTGCCGTCGCTATTATGGCGGCAGGCAAAGGCACCAGGCTGAAATCCCAAATCCCTAAAGTGTTACATGAGGTCGGCGGCTTGCCTTTGCTGGAGCACGTGATCCGGGCGGCGGTGCGCATTGCGCCGGCGAAAGATGTGTACGTGATTATTGGCCATGAGGCTGACCGGGTGCGGGCAGCGGTAGACCATACGCGCGTTAACTTTGTGCTCCAGGCCGAGCAACGCGGGACAGGCCATGCTCTTATGTCGGCGCGCGCGGCACTGGCTGGTTACGACCACGTCATCGTGCTGTCGGGCGATGCGCCTCTGATTACACAGAAAACCGTGGGACGGTTGCGCAACTTCCACCTGGAAGAACAGGCAGTGATGACACTGCTGAGCGCGGAACTGGATAATCCGACAGGCTATGGCCGCGTTCTTCGAAAGACAGCTCGAAGCGCCGAAGTGCTAGCGGTCGTCGAAGAGAAGGCTTCGAGTCCCGCACAGAAAAAAATCCGCGAAATCAACTCCGGTTTCTACGTTTTTGCCGTGAAAGAACTCTATGCAAACATCGGAAAACTTTCGACGGCGAATGCACATGGCGAGTATTACCTGACCGACATGGCCGCCGTGCTGCGTAAGGCGCGGCAGCGCGTGGTGGCATTCAAGACGGCCAACGCAGCCGAAGTGCTGGGTGGGAACACACGTGCCGAACTGGCGAACATCGATGAGCAGATGCGTCTGGCCAAGTGCCGGCAATTGATGGCGGACGGGGTCACGGTGTTCTATCCCGCAACCTGCGTGATTGACTCTGACGTCGCGGTTGCTCCCGATACGGTGATTGAGCCCTATGTGCAGTTGCTGGGAAGTACACGAATTGGGGCTGCCTGCCGCATTCGTTCCTACACCGTGATTCGCGATTCTGAAATTGGAGATGGAGTGATTGTTCGTCCGGGATGCATGATCGACGAATCACGCGTTGCTGCCGGCGCAGTTCTTGGGCCATATTCGCATCTGCGTCCGGGCAGCGAAATCGGCGAAGGAGCCCACGTAGGAAATTTTGTCGAAACCAAAAAAATTAAGCTCGGTAAAGGTTCGAAGGCGAATCATCTGACCTATCTGGGCGATGCGGAGATTGGGGCGGGAGTAAACATTGGCGCCGGAACCATCACCTGCAACTACGATGGAGTGAACAAGCACAAAACGGTGATCGAAGATTCTGTATTCATTGGCAGCGACAGCACGCTCGTGGCGCCGGTGCGCATCGGTAAAGGTGCCTATGTGGGTGCGGCGTCCTGCATCACCGACGATGTACCCGCGGATGCTCTGGCAGTAGGGCGCGCCCGGCAAATTGTGAAGGACGGTTGGGCAGGAAAGAAGCGCGCAGAGCGAAAACATAAGGCTGGCGAGACTGTCTCGGTGGCTTATCCTGCGACTCCCGATGATCTCAAATACGAAAGGCACTGAGGATCTAATTCTCTCTCAGTGCCCCGATGATAAATCTTTCTTTGTTAATCGTTAGTGGGTCATTGCGGCGAACAAATCCGAGTGCATTAGAGATTGAAACTGCTGGTCGTTGGCTTTGAAGTGCACCGCTACGTTAGCGCCGTCGGAATCGACTGTCGTATTCTCCACCGCAATTTTTTCCGCAGGCGTTGCGCTCATCTTTTTATAGAGCATGTAGCCCTTGAGCAGCGAAGAAACCGTACCCGCTGTCGTTGAGTCGGATGTGACCACGGTCATATCGAAATTCACGCCATTGCTGAAGCTCAAGGTATAACGCGAGCCCAGCAAGCGTTTCTTGAGGGTATCGAAATCGGCGACCTTGGAGGCATCTCCCATAGCGGAGTGCATGGCATTTTGCGTGCCTTGCTGGTCAAGAATGCTCCACACCGGCGAGGAGTCGACGCTCGACATCATGTCGGCCATGTCGCCGTTCGTATCCACACTCAAAACCTGGCCATTGCTGGTATCGATCGCGACACGCACTGAAGTTGAGTCGCCGAACAGCAGCGTACTGTCGTCCAGGAAAGTCATCACGAAGCCGCCGTCCATCGGATAAATGTCGACCGTGCCGTATTTCTTAGGTACGTACTTCTGCAGTTTCATCTTCTTGAGTACGGCCTTCTTGTCGAATGGACCTGCGGCCACGCCGATGGTCTTGACGCCTTGCTTGCCAGCGCGAAACGAAGCGAAGGTAAGAGTGTCGACGTCAGTCTCGGGATCGAGGCCGATTGCCTTTAGAGCGGTTTCGAACTGCTTAATGTTATCGGGCAACAGCTGCTGTTTGAGCTGCATGGCCGTGGGGGAATCTTTCAGGGCCCGATAATCGACCGAAATCAGCTGCAACAAATCAGCGGGGACGCAGGCCCGCGCGGACGAGTTTAGAGGCATGGCATAGGCCATACCCATCAGAAGTAAAGAAGCTAGTGAGATCTTAAGAAGTTTCATAGCGCCTCGAATTCGAAGACATGTAGGTTTGCGGGTACTTATAGTTGGATGCACGATTCAAGCCAGTTGTTATTAGATCGCTCCATTGTATTTTACTTGCAGCCGTCGGGAGTCGCACAAAAGTACAATGGCCGTTAACCAGCCGGAGGCTGCGGTAAGGCGCATGGTCCGATGTAGGGGGCTTGCTCGAACCGGCCCGAGGATTGTTAATGCAAGCCCGTAGCCAGTGTTCTACGAAAGGGCTCCGGTTCGCTTCCTTACTTCCTCCGCGAAAGCCGCATCTTTCAAGGAAGCAAGATTGATTTCGACATTGGCCAGCGCACCCGTGATAGCGGCGCGGGCCAGCGCCAGCGCCGTGGTTAGATCGGACTTCATATTCGGATTCGTAATGGGCTCGAGCGCCTTCACGATCGCTGCCACTTCGTTCGCCCTTTCGGCGACGCCCAGAGGTACATTCGTCGCCTGTTTGAGAGCAGCTTCAATTGTGGCCTCGGCCGAGGCTTCGCCTCCGGTTTTGGCCTGCTTATAAGCTCTCATGACGGAGCTGTAGGCTTCCGCGTCGGCATCGACGGCTGCTTTCAGTTCCTCGCGTAATGGCGTGAGGCGCGCGATGGCCTGGGTGAGTTGCGACTCGTATTGCAGGTAGGTTTTCTTGCCGCGAGACATTGCGGCGACCATCGCCGCAAGACCCGCGGCCATCGCAGCTGCCGCAGCTGCGGCGCTACCGCCTCCGGGAGTGGCCGTGGGGGCGGCAAGTTGTTCGACAAACGGTTCGACTCCCGCACGCAGGCCCCCGACCGCCATCTTTCCGCCCATGACCGCTGTGAGTCTGTTCTCCAGAATCATGGAGGAATCGAAATTCTCGACCTGCAGAAACCACTCCGCGGCCTGCTCCAAAGCCTTCTTGGGGATTAGTCCGACGATCTCGCTTGACAGCGGCGTGACGCCGTAGCGGGCGGCCTCGCGTTTTACCATCTCAAAAACGCGGTGAATCGGCGTTTGCTCGAAGTCTGTAAGGTTCATCGAGACCTGGGCCAGCCCACGTACCAGGAATCCAGCGCCCTTCACGAATCGCATTCCGCCGCTGGAAAAGCGCACGGTTTTGGCAATCTTCTTGGCAATCTCGACGTCCGGCGTGTTGAGGAAGACGTTATAAGCGATGAGGAATTTGCGTGCGCCCACCACCGTCGCGCCGGCAGTCGGGTGCACACAGGGTTCGCCGAAATCAGGGCAGCGCGCGGGATTGGTGGCGATCTCGGCGCGAATGCCTTCGAACTGACCGCGGCGAATATTTTCCAAGCCCTGGCGTTCGGGAATCCTGGCAGCCGACTCGTAGAGATAAACCGGAATCTTGTAGCGCTTCCAGATCTGCTCTCCGACGTGGCAGGCCATGGCCACGCAATCTTCTATGCTGACGCCGTCGATAGGAATGAAGGGAACCACGTCGGTCGCTCCCATGCGCGGATGCGCGCCACTGTGGACGTTGAGGTCGATGACTTCAGAGGCTTTGCCAACGCCGCGGATGGCGGCTTCCTGAATCGCTTCGCGCTCGCCGGCCAGCGTAATAACGCAACGGTTGTGGTCGGCGTCCATCTCGCGGTCGAGCAGGTAGACGCCGGGCATCCTCATGGCGTCGATAATGGCGTCAACTTTGGATTTGTCGCGGCCTTCGGAAAAATTCGGAACACATTCGACGAGCGTGGACATAAGCGAGAAGAATAGCTGGGTTGACGCACGGGCGGCAACTACGCGGGTGCGGTGGGTCCGAGTTCCGCAGGGATTACTTTGATTATTGGGGAAGCTGAATCTGGCGGAGAGCAGAAACTGTGCTTCGCATGTCCTCCTTCTTGGCGGGAACCTCCATCCGCTCCGTATCGATCCGCAGTAGGTGTTCGTTGAGTTGGTCGTCGAAAGCACCGCTGGCTAGCAATGCAAACACATCTCCCAAGTAGCTGTCGTATTCATCTTGGGCATGCGGCTCGTCGCGGATACCAAGCGGGTCCCAAACCGTCATGAGCACCCGTCGGATTTCGGCCCTAATTCGTCGAGATTCGTACTTATCAATCATGCAGAGTATTTTGCGACCAGCATCACGGCTGCGGGTCCGACAGGTAGCCTGGTTCAATCTCCGTCAGCATGGTTTCGATGTCGGTGGTCGGGGATTCATACTGGGTGGCTACACGAATGGCATCGAACTTTTTCCCGATGTCTCCCAGGGCTTCGTGACGGCAAGCGTGAACTAGCGCTCGTCGTACCCATTCCGCGATTGACATTTGGCGGGAGCGCGCTGCTCGCTGGATTTCCCGATATTCCGAGTCTTTAAGAATCACCTGCAGCCGCTTGGACATACGGTAAGTCTATATGACTGGCCGATGAGTCAGCCATACTTCGCTAGCGACCGCTGTGATTAATAAACCTGCCAATTCCCAGCCGAACTTGCACAGTGTTGATGCCCGGGTTCGGCGTGGCTAAGCCTGCGTTCGAAATGTGCATGTAACGCAATTCGATGCTGACATTGTGGCTTGCGCTGAGAACGTGAACGCCGAGAGCGGCCTGGTCGGTGAAGTTCACGGTGTTGGTGTAGATGGGAACGTTTTTATTGGTGAAAAGCGTGCCGCCGCAAAGTTCCAGATAGGGCGAAAATCGGCCGTGGCTTACAAAATTCCACTTCAGGCCCAGCGGATCGAAGCCCGCGCCATATGCGGTGTTTGTCGGTTGAAGGACAAAAAAAAGTGGGACCACGTCGACCGCGTATTCGAAGCGTCCGCGTAAGAAGCCGGGTAAATGCGGGCCCGTGATGACCCAGCCATAACGCAAACCGGCATTGAGAGCGCCGGTGTCGCCTCGCCCTCCGCTGACGGAATGGCCGCCGCCCGCCCAAAGCTGGATTTCGTGGCCATCTTGTTCAGGGCCCGTCTGAGAGAAGCACGATGACGATGCAATCAACAGAAGCGGGATGATGTACAGAAGGCCGCGCATAAACTTTTCCTGAACGATGCAAAGCCTCACAGTGGAAGGATCACGATACAGGAAGCGAACGCACGGCTACAAACGAAGGCCGTGGAAACATAGAAGCAATATTTCGGTTTAGCTTTCGCGTGCGGAAATTGGGCGGTGCACCAACTGCATCAGATCGCGAGACACGCGGGAGGTATTGTGGCGGGCGACGCCGGCTTCTTCTTCCAGATAATCGCCAAGAACCGGAATAACGCCGATCGCTTCGAGCGCCTCAAGATCGTTGACGATCTGGCATGCACCTTCGCTCGCGTATTTAATTTTTAGTTCTTCAGAAGCCGGGGTTCGGTTCAGCAGGGCGTAGTCGAAAATTTGTTTTTGCGCGTGCCTGTTCAGCGCCCGAATATGGTCGGCCGCAGTCAATCCTAAACTCTCGTTGGCTTGCGTCATCAGATTGCAAATGTAAACTTTGGTGGCGGGCGATGCGACAATTGCCTGCGCCATGCCGCGCACCAGCAGGTTAGGAATCAGGCTAGTGAAAAGCGATCCAGGACCGATCGTAATCAGGTCGGCATGGGCAACGGCCTCCAACGTTTGCGGCATCGGACCCACGTCTGGCGGCACCAGGAATAATTCCCGTATGCGGCCTTTGCTGGCGGTAATTTTCGTTTCGCCGCGAACGCGCGTGCCATCTTCCATGAGCGCTTCAAGCTCGATGTTTGAGGTTGTGGCCGGGTAAATATGCCCCCGAGTGACAAGAATTTCACTCGAAAGTCGTACTGCTTCGGAAAAGTCGGAAGTCAGAGAAGTAAGCGCCGCCAGAAACAGATTGCCGAAGCTGTGGCCTTCCAGTCCAGACCCTTTCTTAAAACGGTGACGGAAAAGCCTGGAAAGCAGAGCTTCATCTTCGCTGAGGGCGACAATGCAGTTGCGGATGTCGCCTGGCGGGAGCATGTTGAGCTCTTTGCGCAGACGGCCGCTCGAGCCGCCGTCATCGCTGACGGTGACCACTGCACTAAGGTCGCCGATGGAAGGAGAGTTTGGCTCCTGCAGAATTTCCGCTGGCGACAGAACAAAACGCTTGAGTCCCTTGAGCAGCGTAGAAAGGCCGGTGCCGCCGCCGATGGCGACGACACGGATGCCCCGTTCGCGTGCGGAGTCCTCCGCCGGCCGAGACTCGGCGATTCTAGTGTCCATTGAAGTTCGCTACTGGCTACGCGGGTTCTTCTTCCCCGAAGGCGCTGTCGGAGGCGTCGAGTTCGGCACCAGGATCTGGATAAAGCAATTCCGTGAAGCGCGGATCCTCGGCCAGATTCTGGAAGTCAGAATCGTTGCGCGCCTGGAAGCGGAGGTGTGCATTCAGGCGAAGAGCTTCGTCCAGGTGCCTCAGCGAATCCTCGGAATGACCAGTCAAGCAATCCAGCGCAGCCAGTCCATACACTACATAATCCGCCTTGGCGTTTTGCTTGAGCAATTTCTCCAAGTGCTCGCGGGCGGTCACGTAGTCGCCAATGTTCATTAGCGAAACCGCGTAGTCGAAGTGCTCCTCGGCCGTCTTGAACTGATTGGCCGCACCGCGTTCCAGGTGCTGGTTGCAGATGCTGAGATGAACGTTGGCCCGGTCGGTCAACTCTTTGCTGGGTCCGGCAACCACCTTTTGAAAATGAGGCTTCGCCTTGTCGAATTTGTGCTCCTGCATGGCGCGCAGCCCGGTTTCATAACTCTGCAATGCTTGGGTGTAATGCGGATCTTCTGCCACAGTTTTCTTTGCTGTAGGTTTCTGAGCCATGTGCAAAACTCTTCCTGTGCTCTTGGTAATAATGAACTCCTTGGAATCGTGCGTTCTAGCCGAGCAATAAAAGTATCCCTCAAGCAGTGGTTTCAGGTCTAGTTGGCGCCGTGAGTACCGCTGCGGGAACCGCCGCGCAGCGCGAACGAAAACTTGGTTGCTGCGCGCGCATGAAAATGTGGTTTCAATCCTAATCCGGCAACTAGCGATCAGTTCATGGTAGACGCCGACATCAAATCAATCTGCTTCCACTCTCCCTTAATGATTCCGGTGCGAATTTGCGCTGCGGTCTTGCCCTTTTGATGTTGTTGGTAGGTGTAGTAAAGCTCCTTGAGGCAGGTGGAGCACTGCGCTCCGTGAGTATTTTCGAAGCAGCTATGCAGGCTGTTATGTCCCATCCGGTCGCAATAGCAATAACATGGCTGCTGGTGGAGCACATTCGGGATCTTGGCCGCCAGTTCGTAGGCGTGCCGCTGGTATACGTTCTGGGCGTCCGCTCCCCACAGCTCGGACGTGGCCAGGATGGGCGGAAGCTTCGTTCCTTTGGGCGGAGGCCCGGCATTATAAGCCGGAACGCCGCCTTCGTCCGGCAGCGCAGCCCACTCCGCGGACACGCTTATCGCTGTCACCAGGAATAGAAATGCCAGGGTTAGGCTGCGGTAAACCAACGTGTTTTTAACCAGAAGGTGCCTCATCGAATTTCCTCGCGTGCGTTCATTGTAACCCGTCGGCGACGCGGACCGAAAGCGCGTACTCACGCGGAAGTCCTAGCTTTACCTCCCTATGGCCAATACAACCCGCAGCTAGCAGGATGGGTTCTGTATACAATGAGAGCACATGCCAGAAGAACTTCCAGAGGTAAATTCAACTGGGGCGACAGAGCACCCGGCACCCTGTGCAATTGTGGGCGTTGAGCTTGCGACGGCTCCGGCGCCAGTCCGCCTTGGGACCGGGATCGGCGTATGGGTGCGCGATCTGATTATTTCCTTGGCGATTTCCGCGTTCATCATCATCTTCCTCTACCAGCCGGTGAAAGTGGAAGGAACCAGCATGATGCCTTCGCTCGAAGATCAGGAGAGGATCTTCGTGAATAAGTTCGTATATCGGCTGGAACCCATTGAGCGCGGGGATATTGTTGTGTTTCGCTATCCGCGTGATCCCTCCAAGAGTTACATCAAACGTGTCATCGGAATGGCGGGCGACCGCATTCGCATTGATGGGGGCCAGGTTTACGTGAACGACCAGGCGCTCGACGAAGATTACGTCCCGCCGGCTTATGCGGACTCACGCTCCTATCCCGACATGACCGTTCCTCCGAATTCCTTCTTCGTGCTCGGCGACCATCGCTCCATGTCAAACGATAGCCGCGACTTCGGTGCCGTCAATGAGAACTTTATCTACGGCAAGGCTGTATTCGGATATTGGCCCATGGATAAACTCGGCCGGGTTCGCTAAATTTCGTTCGGTGAGTTTCGTTCGGCAAGCTCGTCGAGTGAAGGGCTGTCAGCGATGCTGCCGTTTTTCTTTCAAAGAAACTCTTAATCTCTCGCAGAAAAAGATTTCTTTCGAGATTCCGCGTTCCGCGCTTGGCCGCTGCAGCATTCCCTGATAAGATTCGGAAAATCCACTGACCGGAGCGAGAATGCAGGCTATCCTTGCGCTGGAAGACGGGCGAGTCTTCCGAGGCAAAGGCTACGGCGCCAAAGGCGAATGCTACGGCGAAGTCGTTTTTAATACTTCCATCACTGGCTATCAGGAAATTTTTACCGATCCCTCCTACTCTGGGCAGATCGTTGTCCTGACCAACCCAGAAATCGGGAATTACGGCACTAATCAGGAAGACAACGAAGCCACGCGTCCGTGGATCGAAGGGCTGATCGTGCGTGAGTTCTCGCGCGTCAGTTCGAATTGGCGCTCGCAGCAGGTGGCTGAAGAATATCTGGAGCAGTTCAAGGTTCCTGTGCTTTCCGACATCGATACGCGCGCGTTGGTGCGGCATCTGCGCGATCACGGCGTGATGCGCGGTGTAGTTTCCACTATCGGCAATGATGCCGACAAGCTGATCGCCAAGGCGCGATCTATTCCCAAGATGGACGGAACAGATCTGGCCAAAGAAGTCAGCACCAAGCGCCCCTACGTTTGGGAAGTGGGCGAGCGTTCCCACGAGCCGGTCGCCGTGGTCGGAGTGAAAGATGAGCCGCCGCGGTTTCACGTGGTCGCCTACGACTTCGGCATCAAGCAGAATATTCTGCGCAAGCTGCGCGGGGAGGGCTGCAAGGTGACGGTAGTCCCAGCGCAGACTCCAGCGGAAGATGTGCTGTCCTTGAAGCCCGACGGAGTTTTTCTCTCGAATGGTCCCGGCGATCCTGAACCGTGCACGTATGCGGTGGATTCGATCCGCAGGCTCATGGGACGGCAGCCAATCTTCGGCATCTGCCTTGGACATCAACTTGTCGGCATTGCTCTCGGCGGAAAGACTTTCAAGTTGAAGTTCGGCCACCACGGCGGGAACCATCCGGTCAAGCAGTTGAAAACCGGAAAGATCGAAATCACGGCGCACAACCATAACTTCGCGGTCGATCCCGATTCGCTGGCCGAAAGTGAAGTTGAGCTGACGCACATCGATCTGAACGACCAGACGCTGGAGGGCCTGCGCCACAGGAATCTGCCGCTGTTTACGGTGCAATATCACCCCGAAGCCGCGCCGGGGCCGCACGATTCACATTATTTGTTCAAGGAATTTACGAAGATGATGGAGGAGTGGAAGGGGTGAGACTCTCTCGCAAACTGCCTCTGCTTTCCGGGAAGAAGGTAGCCGTCGTGGTGCTGATCATGGCCTGCGAGGGATTTGCTCAGCATGTCATACGAGCGGAGGAAACTCCGTGCAGCGAAGAAATCGTCCACTCAAATTTGGAACTGAAAGAAAAGCTTTTTGTCTCAGGAGAACTGAAAGATCCGACAGGCGCCCCATTTTCGAATTCGAAAGTTCTCCTGAACACGCGTGACACAAAAGGCAACTTTGTTCTTTATCGCTCCGTGGTCACCGGCAAAGATGGCCACTTTGATCTCGGATTGGTGGACGCAGGCCAGTATCGATTTCTACCCGCTCCGAATCGTGGCTGGAAGCAACCCAGACAAGTTGGATGCACTGGCCAGGACCGCTGCGAGATCAACTTGATTCTGCAGGTGAATCCGACCGACCTGCCCTTTGCCGCATGCCCTATCCGATGAAATAAAATGCCAAAACGCACTGACATCCAAAAGATTCTGATCCTCGGCTCCGGGCCCATCATCATTGGCCAGTCGGCGGAGTTTGATTATTCCGGAACACAGGCTTGCAAGGCGCTCAAGGCCGAGGGTTACGAAGTCATCCTGGCGAACTCGAACCCGGCGACGATCATGACCGATCCGGAGTCGGCCGACCGCACTTACATCGAGCCGCTCACGCTGGAGTATCTGGAAGAGATTATCCGCATTGAGCGGGAAATGTCGCCCAGTGCGGGTTTTGCTGTGTTGCCGACTGTTGGCGGGCAGACTGCACTGAATCTGGCAATCGAACTTTCCGACGGCGGCGTGCTGGAAAAATACAATGCGTTCCTAATCGGCGCGAACGTAGCTGCCATCAAGAAGGCCGAAGACCGTCTTTTCTTCAAAGACGCCATGCAGCGCATCGGGCTCGACGTGCCCAAGTCGGCCTTGGTCAACAACACGAAAGATGGCATCGAGTTCGCCGGCAAGATCGGATTTCCGGTCATCATCCGGCCGTCGTTCACGCTGGGCGGTTCGGGCGGCGGCATCGCCTACAACCGCGAAGAAATGTTGGAAGTGTTGAGTCGCGGCCTCGATTTCTCGCCTGTGCGCGAGGCGCTGATTGAAGAGTCCGTGCTGGGCTGGAAAGAATTTGAGCTCGAGGTGATGCGCGACACCAAAGACAATGTCATCATCATCTGCTCGATCGNNTCGAGAACTTCGATCCCATGGGTGTGCACACGGGGGATTCGATCACAGTCGCACCGATCCAAACTCTCACCGACCGCGAGTACCAGGCTATGCGCGACGCGTCGATCGCCGTGATCCGCGAGATCGGCGTGGATACCGGCGGATCGAACATTCAATTTGGCGTGAATCCCGAAACCGGACGGATGGTCGTGATCGAGATGAACCCGCGGGTGTCGCGGTCTTCAGCGCTAGCCTCAAAAGCTACGGGATTCCCGATCGCGAAGATCGCCGCGAAACTTGCCGTGGGCTACACGCTCGACGAAATTCCCAACGACATCACGCGCAAGACTCCGGCATGTTTCGAGCCGACGCTCGATTACGTTGTCGTGAAAATTCCCAAGTGGCAATTCGAAAAATTTCCCGGCGCTGATGACACGCTTGGGCCGCAAATGAAATCGGTTGGCGAAGTCATGGCCATTGGGCGAACTTTTAAGGAAGCGCTGATGAAGGGCATTCGCTCGCTCGATACGGGCAAGCGCGTGGGCGGAGAAAAAATCGAACCCAAGATTCTGACCAAGCGGCTGGTCACGCCGCATCCGGAGCGGCTCGCGTACGTCCAATATGCGCTGCGCCAGGGCCACACGGTGAAACAGGTCGCGAAGATGACCTCGATGGATCCGTGGTTCCTTTATCAACTTAAAGAAATTAACGATCAGCAACTGGAACTGGAAAAGCATCCGATCGAGTCGATTCCGACAGAAGTGCTGCGCGATTCCAAGCGCATGGGATTCTCCGATGGACGCCTTGCGCAAGTCTGGCGCCTCGAAGGACAGGAGAAAATCCGTCACCTGCGCAAGAAACATGGCGTCATGCCGGTCTACAAGCGCGTCGACACCTGCGCGGCTGAGTTTGAAAGCTTCACGCCTTACCTGTACTCGACCTACGAAGATGAAGACGAGGCCGCCCCGACCGACAAGAAAAAAGTGATCATCCTCGGCAGCGGACCGAATCGCATCGGGCAGGGAATTGAATTCGATTACTGCTGCTGCCATGCCTCCTTCGCGCTGCGCGACGATGGCTACGAGACGATCATGATCAATTGCAATCCTGAGACCGTCTCAACCGACTATGACACCAGCGACCGGTTGTACTTCGAGCCGCTAACGTTTGAAGACGTGTGGGCAATCTATCAGCACGAGACTTCCAAAGGCGCACCCGTCGGCGTGATCGTGCAGTTTGGCGGGCAGACTCCGCTCAACCTGGCGTTGCCCTTGAAGGCCGCCGGTGTGAAGATTATCGGCACGTCGCCGGAGTCGATCGATCTGGCCGAGGACCGCAAACATTTCAACAAGCTGCTCGAAGAATTGCAGATTCCGCAGGCTCCCGGCGTCATGGCGACTTCGATTGATGAGGCAGTCGCCGGGGCGGCTCGCATCGGATATCCCGTGCTGGTACGGCCTTCCTACGTGCTCGGCGGCCGCGCCATGGTGATTGCCTACGACGAAGAGTCAATCATTCGCTACATGAAGGAAGCGGTCGAATACTCGCATGATCGTCCGGTGCTGATCGACCACTTTCTGGAAGATGCGATCGAAGTTGACGTGGACGCCCTGTCAGACGGCGAAGACGTGGTGATTGGCGGAATCATGCAGCACATCGAAGAGGCCGGGATTCACTCGGGCGATTCGTCTTGTGTATTGCCGGCGGTCGATATTCCGCAACATCTTCTTGAACGCATGCGCGACTATACTTTCAAATTGGCGCGAGCGCTGAAAGTTGTGGGGCTGATGAATATTCAGTTCGCCATTCCGCGCGGAGATGCCGGGGCCAATGGCGCCGATGGCGACAAGGTTTACGTTCTGGAAGTGAATCCGCGCGCCTCGCGCACTGTGCCGTTCGTTTCCAAGGCGACCGGCGTTCCTATGGCCAAGATTGCGGCGCGGCTTATGACGGGCCGTAAACTGCGCGAGTTCCTGCCGGAATTCATTGAGCGGCGCGCTGATCTCGACACCGGAAGCCATTACTACGTGAAGTCTCCTGTATTTCCCTGGAATAAATTTCCGGGTGTCGATACCGTGCTCGGCCCAGAGATGAAATCGACCGGCGAAGTGATGGGCGTGGCCGACAACTTCGGCGAAGCGTTCGCAAAAGCGCAACTCGCCGCCGGACAGAAACTACCTACGCAAGGCGCCATATTTATCAGCGTGACCGATCATGACAAGAAGCACGTCGCGCAGGTTGCGCGCAAATTTGTCGACATGGGTTTTAAGCTTGTGGCTACAGCCGGAACCGCCGACGTCATCGAAACCGCCGGCATGAACGTGGAGCGCGTCTACAAAGTGAAAGAGGGGCGACCCAATGTGGTCGACTTCATCAAAGGCCAGCGCATTCAACTCATCGTCAACACGCCGACGGGGCTCGAGCCGTGGTTCGACGAGAAGGCGATTCGGCGGGCTGCAGTGACGGCGCGCATCCCTACCATTACAACGCTGGCGGCGGCGCGGGCGGCGGCTGAAGGTATCGCGGCGCTCCAGCGTGGGGAAGTGAACGTAAAGGCGTTGCAGCATTTGCACGCGGAACGTGGGGCTGGCGTGCCGCCTCTGGCGCGATGATCTCGGCTGATAGCCCGGTTTCCGAGTAGAATTGGTCATGCTGCTACACGGAATTTTTCCTCCTATCACGACGCCGTTTTATCCCGACGGCAACGTCTATTTCAAGAAGCTCGAATCGAACGTGGAGCGCTATTCACGTACACCCGTAGCCGGCATCGTCGTGCTCGGCTCGACCGGCGAGGCGATCCTGCTTTCCGATCAGGAGCGGCGCGATGTGCTGAAGGTCGCGCGCGAGGCTGCCGCGCCCAACAAGGTGCTGGTTGCGGGAACCGGCAGCGAGTCGGCGATCGACACGCTGCGGCTCACCGAGTACGCCGCCGAACTTGGTTACGACGTCGCCATGGTGCGAACGCCGCACTACTACAAAAAGCAGATGCAGTCGGCCAATATTCTGGCCTTTTACCGGACGGTTGCCGACCGCTCGCCGCTGCCGGTCATCATTTACAACTTCCCGCAAGCCACGGGCTATGACATATCGGCCGATCTGGTGATCGAATTGGCGGAGCATCCGAATCTGATTGGCATCAAGGAATCAAGCGGCGATGTGGAAAAAGTGCACAAGATGGTTGAAGGCACACGCCACATCAAGCGTAGCGCCACGGTCACCGAAACATTTGATGCGGTCACGCCGCGGATGCTGGCCGCGAGCGCATCAGCTGGCAGCAATGGCGGCGAACTTGTGCAAGTCGGCGTGTCGTCGAGCGCACCGCCCATCAAGCCATCATCGTCGGCTGTGAGCGTGGTGGGCAAGATGAAAACCCGTCAAAAAGAAGTGGGATTCCAGGTGATGGTAGGCGCGGCGAACAAGTTGCAACCGTCGCTGGATGCGGGTGCCGTGGGAGCGATACTGGCATTTGCCTGCCCTGCGCCCACTGCCTGCTACGAAATTTATGCCGCATGGAAAGAAGGTGATGCCGATTTAGCCCGGCTCAAGCAGGACCGAATCTCCCACGCTGCGGAGCGAGTGGTCGGCGACCTTGGCATTCCAGGAGTAAAGCATGGCATGGATTTCAACGGTTACTTTGGCGGGCCGTCGCGCTTGCCATTCCTGCCGCTTACCGCGGACCTGAAGTCTGAGATCGAGCGCATGCTGGCGGACATACGGAATTAGATTGACCAATCGGTGAAGCGAGAAAAATCCTCCCGTCCCAAGCTTCCGAAAGTTTCCGAGCAGATGAAAGCCTGGTCCACCGCGCTGGCGGTGGAAGTCAGCGACTGGCCGCAGGTATCCACGCGTTCCTTCTTTGGATTCACGGCTCTCTACCGTAAAGACAACATGTTCGCGATCTTGCCCCGCACTCGCGGGATGGAAACTCCGAATGCCCTCGCTTTCCGGATCGACACGCCAAGCGCACTGAACCGCATACGCCTGGAGAAAGATCCACGCATCGGCTCAACAGAGATCAAGAAGGCGCGGTGGTTCGCCTTTGAACTTTCTTCGGACGCCGACTTGCACGACGCTCTCGACTGGCTGGGCTGCGCCTACGAGGCAGCGGCCAAAAGCAAGAAATCCCGGTAGTGTGCGTTGCTCTTGTGATCAGGATCACACCCGGCGTATACTTAGTTCGAACGATCGTTCGAATTGGCCAGTTTGTTTTGGACCAGTCGTTTTGGAATCATGGTTAGCCCTGCCACCGCAACCCGAGTCGTTGCCCGACGAAGCCGTACCCAGGCCGTTCCCGCCACGCGCTATGACCGGCGCTTAGCGGAAATTCTGACTCATGCCACCGAGGTCTTCTGCAAGAAGGGGTATGAAGGAGCTTCCATGCGCGAGCTTTCGCGCGCGAGCGGCATGTCGCTGGCGGGACTTTACTACTACTTCGAATCCAAAGAGCGGCTGTTATATCTGATCCAGAAACATACCTTCACCACGATTGTGCAGCGATTGAAATCGCGACTGCAAGGCGTGACCGACTCCGAAGAGCGCATTCGCATTTTCATCCTTAATCACCTGGAATATTTTCTCGCCAACCAGGCGGCTATGAAGGTGCTCTCCCATGAAGCCGAAGTCTTGAAGAACGGATTCGCTGCGGAAGTCGCCGCCATCAAGCGGGAGTACTATCGCGTCTGTGTTGGCTTGCTCGACGACTTGAAACGGGAACGCGGCTTGCAGTTTTCCTCGCGTATAGCGGTTCTTAGTCTGTTCGGCATGATGAACTGGATTTATACCTGGCACAACCCGCGCGTGGATGCGGATGCCTGCGCGATTGCTCGAGAGATGGGTGACGTATTTTTACGAGGCGTGACTGCGGGCGATAAGCGTGGGCGTTGAGGCCAAGGTTGTTCTGGGTACCGGCGACAGCAGATTCCTCGCTCCGCTCGGAATGACAAAGGCANNAAATAAATAATCGGAATGACAGAGGTAGTTAGAAGGAGATACAAAGATGGCAACGACAGTACAACCGGCAGCCGGCGAAACCACGAAACAGCTAGTCAACTATCGCACCGACGGCGGCGTAGCGGTGATCGAAATGTGTGATCCGCCGGCCAACACTTACACCTATGAAATGAATCGTCAGTTGGATGAGGCCATCCTGAAGGCGCGCATGGACAATGAGGTTCATGTCCTGTTGCTCACGGGAGCGGGCGACAAGTTTTTTTCCGCTGGCGCCAATATCAAGATGCTGTCCACGGTTGACCCTACTTTCAAGTATTACTTTTGCCTTCACGCCAATGAAATGTTGTTACGTCTCGAACACACGCCGAAGCTGGTGATCGCGGCCATCAACGGCCACTGTGTTGGAGGAGGACTGGAAATCGCCATGGCGGCCGACATCCGCATCGCGCGCAAGGATGCCGGGAAGATCGGTTTGCCCGAAGTGAATCTCGGTGTGCTTCCGGGTACCGGCGGCACGCAGCGGCTCTCGCGCATGGTCGGGAAAAGTAAAGCGATTGAGTTGATGGTCACCGGTAACACATTTTCGTTTGAAGAAGCGCAGGAACTCGGCATCGTCAACGACATTTTCGAGCGCGACGGCTTCATGGCGAACATCATGGAGTACGCCAAGCAGTTTTGTCCCCCTAATAAGGCGTCGAAAGCGGTTGGACGCATCAAGCGCGCGGTCCAGACGGGCTGGGAGATTCCCATGGAATCGGCTCTCGCGGTCGAGCGCGAGAACCAGCAGTTGCTCTTCCAGAGCGAAGATGCGAAGGAGGGTCTGGCGGCGTACGTGGAGAAGCGTCCGGCGGTGTTTAAGGCAAAGTGATAAACAGTTGGCCGCCTAATGGACTAACTACGGCCAACAGAAAAGTACGTTTTGTCTGTCCTCTGTGCTTCTCAGTGCCCTCTGCGGTTAGAAAGGCTTTTGATATGCCGGGAAAAGTAGCAAAAATCGGAACCTTCAGCGATTGGATCGGTCTATTCAACGATTGGCGCAAAGAGATCGGCGTTAACACGGACGACATTGATGCCTTTCACTTTGACACGCTGTATGGAGCCATCGATACAGAAGAAATTGAATTCGGTTCGTACAAAGGACGGCGTAAGTGGGAAAACCTGCGCCAGATTCCCACGCAGCAAATGCGCGACGCCCTGATGAACATGATCGTCTACCAGGGCGACACCGAGTTTGCCAGTGTCGAGCAACAACGGAACCTTCTGGAAAACGCGCCTACAGAGTGGGATCGCCGCGCCATCACCCGCGTGATGATCGAGGAAATGCGCCACGGCTGGCAGATGTGCGCCCTACTGGTCGACCACTTCGGTTATTCGGGAAAAGTCGAAGCGCAGAAAATGTTGGAGCGCCGGGCGTTTGAGAACAAGCGCCTTCTCGGCGCCTTTAACGTTGACGTTGACAATTGGATGGATTTTTTTACCTACACCGACTTCGTCGATCGCGACGGAAAGTTCCAGTTGCAGATGCTCAAGTATTCCGCGTTCGCGCCGCTGGGGCGATCCATGTCGTACATGCTGCGCGAAGAGGCGTTCCATATGGGCACGGGTAACGACGGACTACGCCGCATCGTGGAAGCGGGCGTGATTCCGTCATGGCTGATACAGAAATATCTCAACAAGTGGATTTCGAGTTCTTACGATCTATTCGGCACCGATCATTCTTCGTCGGCGCACTGGGCGTATGTGTGGGGCGTGAAGGGACGTTACGACGAACCCAAGAACGACAAAGCGCCCGACCTCGACGATCTGAACGACTACAACCGTAATCTTTACCGCGATGAAGTTGCGGGACTGATTGAGCGCTTCAACAATTCGCTCCGAGCGGGCGAGCCGAAGTTATATGCGCCCCATACCAAATTCAATCGGGCCATTGGAAAATGGGCGGGACAAAAATTCCACGCGCAGACTGGCGAATCTCTGGAGGATCGTGCTTATGAAGAGCACTTGAAAGATTACCTGCCGACTCTGCAAGACAAGAACCTTCTGCTCGACATTATCAACAACGAAAAGAAATGGATCGCTGAGAAAACGGGCGCGCGCGATCCGCTTTCGACCATTGGAGAGGTGCGGAAGTCCGCGATCAACCTGTGACTTGCAAATCCTGACGTGCAAAATGACGATCACTTCTGCGGATGTGAAACTCGATCGAATCTCATGGCAGTGTGACGCTTCAGTCGTGCGAATGCTACTGCACCATCCGCCGCTGAACGTTATCGACATTGCGATGATGGAAGAGTTGTCGCAGGCGTTGGCGGAGATTGAATCTCGCCAAGACATTTCCGTGATCGTGTTGAGCGGCGAGGGTAAAGCGTTTTCCGCAGGCGTAGATGTAGCGGTGCATACTCCCGACAAAGTCCAGGAGATGTTGACGAAGTTTCACAATGTGATTCGCGCGCTCGTCTCGACGAAAAAAATCACCATTGCGGCGGTGCGCGAGCACTGCCTGGGCGGCGGCGCGGAAATGGCCATGATGTGCGATATGGTCTTCACAACGCAATCGGCGCAGTGGGGATTTCCCGAGATTAAGCTGGGCTGCTATCCGCCCGTAGCCTGCGCTGCGCTATCTGCGTTAGTTGGACAAAAGAAAGCGGCGGAACTGATTCTGACTGGTAGGACAATCGACGGTGCAGGAGCAGCCCAGATTGGTCTCGCCAATCGTGCTGTCCCTGGGAGTGAACTGGATGCTGCCGTGGAGGAATGCGTTGGAGATTTGCGGAAGCTGAGCCCGTCTGCGCTGGCACTCGCGAAGAAGGCGAATTACGCCTGGGACTCGATGCACTTCGATAAGGGACTTGCCCGCGCCGAGGGAATTTATCTCGACGAATTGATGACGACTGAAGACGCGCAGGAAGGAATTCGCGCATTTATGGAGAAGCGCGAGCCGAAGTGGACGGGAAAATAATCGGCTTTTCGAAAACAGCTGGACCATGGACTATGAGATCACTCCCGAAGAGGTGAAGACCAAGCTGGATGCGGCTGAAACATTCACGCTGCTTGATGTCCGCGAGGCTTGGGAGTTCGAAGCTGCGCGGATCGACGGCGCGAAGCTGATGCCCATGGGCGATGTGCCCTCGCGGGCGCATCAGGAACTCGATCCGGAAGATCGCGTAGTCGTGATTTGTCATCACGGTGTTCGCTCGATGAATGTGACGGTGTGGCTCCGGCAGCAGGGATTCGAAAAGGCCCAGTCCATGCGGGGCGGCATCGATGCCTGGTCGCGGCGCGTGGACGCGAAAGTGCCGGCGTATTGAAGCTGGGAGATGCGAGTCGTGAGCTACGAGCAAACCGCATGCAGGCTCTCCACTCATAGCTCACGGCTCGAAGCTAGCCATGAAAAAAGAACTCATCGAACTGCGCGTAAACGGCCGCCCTTACGAGCTAGCCATCGAGCCCAACGCACTGCTGCTCGACACGTTGCGGCAGGATTTGGAGCTTACCGGATCGAAGCGCGGTTGCGACGATTCCTCCTGCGGAGCTTGTACGGTACTGATCGACGGAGTCGCCATGATGTCGTGCACCTTGCTGGCGGCGAGTTGCGAAGGACAGGAAATCACGACCGTTGAGGGAGTAAGCGAGCATGGTGCTCTCGCGGCGATTCAGAAAGCCTACGGCGACTGGGGCGGTGCGCAGTGCGGCTTCTGCACGCCAGGCTTCATGATGACCGTCAAATCGTTGCTGGCGGAAAATCCGGCACCTACCGAGGCAGAAGTTCGCGCCGCTCTCAGCAGCAATCTTTGCCGGTGTACTGGTTATAGCCAGATGTATGAAGCGATTCGATCGGCGATTGCGGCGGAACGACAGGTTTCGGCCGTCGCGAAGTGAAGATGTGACACGGACGCTTCGCTTCGAACGACAAAATATCGGAATGACAACGAAGTGAGAATGACGATGCCAGCCGGACTAAAAGAATGAGCGGCGAGTTCTCCATTATCGGCAAACCGACCGCAATGATCGACGCGGCTGCGAAGACCACCGGCGCCGGCAAATACACCGACGATCTCAGAGTGCCTGGGATGCTGATCGGAAAGATTCTGCATTCGCCGTATCCGCACGCTCGCATCCGGCGTATCGAGACCAGCCGCGCTGAAAAATGCGAAGGCGTGATTGCTGTTGTTGTTGGGAAAGACGCGCCTAATCCATACGGCATTCTCCCCGTAGGTCACGACGAATATGCGCTCGCCCTCGACAAAGTTCGCTATGTGGGCGACAACGTTGCCTGTGTAATTGCCGTTTCCGAAGCAATCGCCGAGAAGGCACTCGAATTGATCGACGTCGACTATGAAGTGCTGCCGGCGTACTTCGATCCCGAAGAATCGATGAAGGCCACGAAAGATCTTATCCATGACTCCAAGCCGGGCAACCTGGAAAAGGATTATCACCATGTTTTCGGTGATCCCGACAAAGGTTTTTCCGAAGCGGATCACATCGCCGAGGCACGCTTCATCGCGAATGAAGTGACGCATGCGGCGATGGAGCCGCATTCTACGCTGGCGTCATTCGAAATCGATCCGCACACCGGCAAGGCTGGGCGCCTCACCGTGTGGTCTTCGACTCAGGTTCCGTATTACTTGCAGCACAAGCTGTCGCTCGTGCTCGAAATGCCGATGTCGCAGATTCGCGTGATCAAGCCGCTGGTAGGCGGAGGATTTGGCGGTAAGAGCGAAGTGATTCCACTCGAAATTATTGCTGCCGTAGCCGCGCGCAAGGCCCAGGCGGCAGTGAAGATTACTTACACGCGGGAGGAAGTATTCTGGGCACATCGCGGACGTCCGCGCACCATCATTGACCTGAAAACCGGCATAAAGCAGGACGGCCGCATCACCGCTGTGAAAGCTCGCGTGGTGCAGGACGGCGGTGCCTACTGCTCCTATGGCGTCGTCACCATTCTTTATTCCGGTGCGCTGCTGGGCGCGCTCTACGACATTCCGAACATTCAGTACGACGGATATCGGGTGCTGACTAACAAGCCGGCCTGTGGGGCCATGCGCGGCCACGGCACGGTGAACGTACGCTTCGCGTTCGAATCGCAACTCGACGAACTGGCGGCAAAAATTGGAATGGACCCGGCCGAGATTCGACAGCACAATCTACTCAAGCCGCCGTGCATTACGGTGAACGGCTTGCGAGTACAAAGCTACGGACTGCCGGAGTGCATCGAAAAAACTGTTGAGCGCTCCGGCTGGAAACAGCGCAAGGGCAAATTGCTGAAGGGCCGAGGTCTGGGCATCGCCTGCAGCCACTATGTCAGCGGCGCGGCGAATTCAATTATTCGCTCCGACATGCCGCACTCGACGGTGAATATCAAGATCGATCGCGATGGCGGCGTCGTGGTGTATACCGGCGCATCGGAAATTGGTCAAGGCTCCGACACAATGACGGCGCAGGTTGCGGCGGAAGTTCTGGGATGCTCGCTGCCTCGCGTCCGCGTGATTGCCGCTGATACAGATCTGACGCCTATCGACATTGGATCGTATTCAAGTCGTGTGACATTCATGGCAGGGAACGCGACCTTGCGAGCAGCCACAGAAGTGAAGAAACTGATTGCCGCGGCGGCGGCGAAACAAATGGGATGTGCTGTGGAAGATCTGATTTTTCGAAATGATCAGGTTTTCAAACAGAATGCGGCAGCGGCTTCGGGGGCCGGATTGGCGAACGAGAGTATCCGATCCAAACGAGACGAAGCCTCCGTTAGTGGACGCGTGGAAGGCCAGATCCTGCGGGGATCGTTGCAACAGAAGCGCAAAGAAGAAGGTCCCAAGGACTCGTTGACATTTGAAGAGGCGGTTGTCGCGGCCATTGATTTTCATGGAACCCTTACCGGTACTGGTTCGTATGCTCCTCCCCAGGAAGCACGCGGCGGCAAACACAAAGGAGCGGGCGTTGGACCTTCGCCAGCGTATTCGTATTCGGCGCAGGTTGCGGAGGTTAGCGTTGACGAAGAAACGGGCGAAGTCGTGGTGCATAAGGTCTGGGCGGCCCACGATTGTGGACGCGCGCTGAATCCCGTTTCCGTAGAGGGACAGATCATCGGTTCGGTATGGATGGGCATGGGCCAGGCGCTTACGGAAGAGATGGTCTGGAAGGACGGCATGCTGATGAATCCTGGATTGCTCGAATATCGCAGCCCGTCATCCGTCGAATCGCCAGAGATCGAACCTATTATTGTGGAGAGCATCGATCCGGAGGGGCCGTTTGGCGCGAAGGAATGCAGCGAGGGATCGCTTGCGGCCACCATTCCCGCGATTGCCAATGCAATCTACGATGCAGTCGGTGTTCGCTTGCATGAGTCGCCATTTACACCTGAGCGGGTGCTGGCGGCGCTGCGCGCGAAAAGAAATGCGAAAAGTTTGGGTTTGACCGAGGGCGTGGATCCAACTGCGCCGGCTCGATTTCGTGAGCACGGGGGCTCGCTCTGCTTTAAAGGAAAAGGGCCGGAACGGCATGCACTCGATCCGTCACGGAACTCGGCGCCGGCCGTGCCAGGGAGAGCGGATTGAGCCTGCCGGAATTCAGATTGCTGCGGCCGCGCAGCATAGAAGACGCTGTTCGATGCTTGAGTGAACACTTGGGTAAAGACGGATTGAGCCTTCGCATGCTGGCCGGAGGCACGGATCTGATTCCATCCATGCGGCAAAAGCTTTTCGAGCCGGAGTACGTTCTTGATCTTCGCGGAATTGTCGCGATGCGGGGCATCCGGCCGCAGGGTGACGGTGGCGTCGAAATCGGCGCTTTGACCACGTTGCGCGCGATTGAGCGCTCAGACTTTCTGCGCCAGCACTATGCGGTGCTCACCGAAGCCGCCGCTACCGTGGCCTCGCCAGTGCTGCGAAATATGGGAACGATTGGCGGCAACATCTGCCTCGATACTCGTTGCCTTTGGTACAACCAATCGTTGACATGGCGCAAAGGTTGCGGATTCTGCATTAAGAAAGACGGCGATCTTTGCCATGTGGCTCCCGGCGGAACAAAGTGCTGGGCGGTATTTTCTGGCGACACACCTCCCGCATTGCTTTGCCTGGATGCGGAAATTGAAATCGCCAGCGCAAACGGCGTCCGCCGTGTGCCGCTCAACGATTTCTACACCGGACTCGGAGATAATTATCGCAAGCTTCAACCTAACGAATTAGTCACTCGCATTTTCCTTCCAGCTTCCACTGCAGGATACCGCGGTGTCTATCGGAAATTGCGGGTTCGCGGGTCGATCGATTATCCGCTGGCGGGAGTCGCGGTTGCGATGAAATCCTACGACGGTCACGTGGCTGATGCGCGCATCGCCGTAACTGCCGTGAATCCCGCTCCCTTGCTGGTAAAGGGCGCTGGTGAATTGCTGATGGGCAAGCCGCTCGACGAAGCGTTGGCAGAGGCGGTCGGCGATCTGGCGGCAAAGACGGCAAAGCCGCTGACCACTTCCGCGTTGACGCCCGAATATCGGAGGGAGATGATTCGCGTTTTCGCGAAGCGCGCAGTCTTGGCGGCGGCGGCAAATTGATTCCTCTGCTATTCTGCTGGCGGCGATTCTGGTGAAAGGAAACGTCCTTAGGCCTCAGGGGCTAAAAGCTCGCATGATTCGCTGCAAGGTACGGCTGAAGCCGTGCCCTTCCCAAAGTCGATTTCGAGCAAAGCCATCTATGAGATGGTTTCCGGTCGTTAAAGAATCGATACTAGCCACTTCATGATCACCGACTGCCACATCCACATCCAGCCCATGGAAATGTTTAAGCCACAGGCGCTGGAGCTAATGAAGAACAAGCGGCCCGACTTCGATCGGATTGTGGAGTTTTGCCGTTCGCCGAAAGCTTTCCTGAAGTTTATCGACGCCAGCGGCATTGACCGGGCGATGTTAATCAATTACGTTGCCCCAGAGGTGATCGGTTTCACGAACGGAGTGAATCAGTTCGTCGCCGACTACGTAAAAGAAGATCCAATACGTTTGCTCTCGTGCGGCAGTCTGCATCCGCGGCACACCACAAACGTGCTAGCCGATGTGGAGCATATCCTGCGGCTTGGGCTGAAGATGATCAAGATCCATCCCCCGCACCAGTTGCTGTATCCCAATGATTACCTTAACGGCGTAAAAGAGTTGGAGATCATTTATCGAGCGGCCGAAGCCAATGGGGTGCCGATTATGTTTCATACCGGAACCTCGATTTTTCCCGGTGCGCGAAACAAGTACGGCGACCCAATTTATCTGGACGATGTAGCGGTCGATTTTCCCAAGCTTAAAATTATTCTTGCCCACGGTGGACGGCCCCTGTGGATGCAGACAGCATTTTTTCTGGTGCGACGGCATGCGAATGTCTATCTCGATATCAGCGGCATTCCGCCTAAAACGCTGCTGAAGTATTTTCCGCGCCTGGAAGAAATCGCGCACAAAACGCTATTTGGAACAGACTGGCCGGGACCGGGAGTGCCCGACATTAAGAAAAATCTTGAGGAATTCCGGGCGCTGCCGCTGGGCGAGACAGTCCAGCAGCAAATTCTGAGCAAGACCGCGCTGAAAGTTTGGCCCGCCTGACCGCTAGTTATTTCGGCTTCCACAATCCGACAGTGTTTCCGTCTAAATCGGCAAACCAGCACGTAGGGCTTTAATTCTCGCCGAGGAAAACAGCCCACCTCCTGTCATCGTCGAGTCAGCCAGTCAGTGCGGTTGGATTGTTCTGTGCTTTTCAGGTATAAAAAAAGGTTGGGCTCCCGCGCCCGCCTCGCGTGGTCCAGCAACGCTAAATCCGGCGACTGAAGCGAGAATCCATGTCCAGCGTGACTACAAATCATCCCCTCAAAGGACTTGAGGGCGTCGTTGCCACCACTTCCAAACTTTGCTACATCGACGGAGATCGCGGTGTACTCGCGTATCGCGGCATTGATATCCACGATCTGGCGCAGCATTCAAACTTCGAAGAGGCATGCTACTTGTTGTGGTTCGGAAAACTGCCGACGCGTGTCGAACTCCGCGAATTGCATGCTCGTCTGGCCGGAGAGCGCAAGTTGGATGACGCCATCATCACCTTGCTGCGCAATGCTCCCCGCAACGCGTTGCCCATGGACGTGCTGCGCACCGCAGTCTCAGCGTTGTCGTTCTACGATCCCGACGAGAAAAACAATGATCACAAGGCCAATGTCGATAAGGCGATTCGCATTACCTCCCAAATCGCCATGATCGTGGCCGCGTACGACCGCATTCGAAAAGGCCACCCCGTAGTCGAGCCGGACCGATCGCTTTCGCATTCGGCGAATTTTCTGCTGATGCTGAATGGCAAGAATCCGTCGCCTACCGGCGAGCGCGCGCTCGACATTGCTCTCATCCTTCACGCCGACCACGAGCTCAATGCGTCCACCTTTGCCGCCCGTGTTACCGCCGCAACCTTGTCGGATATGCATTCCGCCATCACTTCGGCGATTGGCGCCTTGAAAGGTCCATTGCACGGGGGCGCCAATGAAGCGGTATTTCAGATTCTGAAAGCAATTGACGCGTCTGGCGCCGATCCCGTTGAGCACATCAAAGAGATGTTGGCTCAAAGGAAGAAAATTCCGGGCTTTGGCCATCGCGTCTACCACACGGAAGATCCGCGCGCGACGCACCTTCGCGCCATGTCTCGCGACCTCGGCAAGTCGAGTGGCCAGGCGAAGTGGTTTGACTTCTCCCAAAAAATTGAAGAATTCGTCAAAGCCAACAAAAAGCTCAACGCCAATGTCGATTTTTATTCGGCTTCCACTTATCACACTTTGGGAATTGACGTCGATCTGTTCACGCCCGTGTTCGCAGTTTCGCGCGTGAGTGGCTGGACCGCTCACGTGATTGAGCAACTCGATGACAATCGCCTGATCCGACCGCGAGCCGACTATTTAGGACCGGATTATCCTAAGGAGTATGTCGCGATCGACAAACGATAGATCAACGATAGACTTCTCGTGAAAATAGTCCTTTGATTGCGTTTAAGGCAGGCTCGACTGTCGACTCGTTGCCTGAAGCTCTCGTTCACCCGCAACTCCCACTTTCGCCAAGCAGGACTCCAACAAGCTACGTCTGTACGCCCGCGCAGGTTAGAATAGAAACGGATTACTATGCACCGCGTTTATCTCGACAATAATGCCACCACGCCGGTCTTGCCTGAGGTCTTCGAGGCCATGCGTCCCTTTTTTGGCGAGGAGTTCGGCAATGCGTCGTCCATTCATCATCACGGGCAGCAGACGCGCGCTGCGGTCGAGGATGCGCGTGAATCCGTCGCGGCATTGCTGGGGTGCCGCGCCCCGGAAATTGTTTTCACCAGTGGTGGTACGGAGGCGGACAATCTTGCCATCGCGGGACTGGTCGGCGCGGGCGACCATGTCATCACCTCAAGCATTGAACACCATGCCGTGCTGCTGGCCTGCAGGCATTTGCAGGAAATTGGTGCGAAAGTGACAATTCTTCCGGTAGACGGACGCAGTCTGATTGATCCGGCGGATGTGCGTCGCGCGTTGCGCCCGAACACGAAGCTCATTTCTGTGATGATGGCGAACAATGAGACCGGAGTTTTGCAGCCGGTTGAAGAAATCGGTCATATCGCTGCCGAAGCGGACGTTTATTTTCACACCGACGCAGTGCAGGCGGCCGGCAAAGTTCCGATTGATGTGAAACGAATCGGTTGCCATGCTCTGTCGATATCGGGACACAAGATTCACGCGCCACAGGGCGTAGGTGCGCTCTATGTGCGAAAGGGAATTCATATCCGGCCGCTGTTCTATGGCGGCCGGCATGAGCGCTCGCGCCGCGCAGGCACCGAGAACGTTCCAGGCATTGTGGGATTGGGTAAGGCCGCAGCATTAGCGAAACGGTGGCTCGACTGCGGGGACGACAAGAAGATGGCCGCGACGCGCGATTACTTACAGCAGGGCCTTCTCGCGCAGGTCGAGGACGCAGCCGTGAATGGCGACGACGCGGCACGCGTACCCAATACGACGAATATCAGCTTCGACTACATTGATGGCGAAGCGCTGGTTATTGCCCTGGACCTGAAAGGTGTCGCCGTATCGACGGGAGCGGCTTGTTCGTCGGGTGCGATTGAGCCCTCGCATGTTCTGTTGGCTATGGGCTTGCGCCCCGATCAAGCGCGCGCCAGTATTCGATTCAGCCTGGGCAAGCAGACGGTCACGGAAGATATCGATCTGGCACTCAAGCTCGTTCCTGAAGTAGTGGCTCGACTGCGCGACTTGTCACCGGTGTATCGGAAGGCCGCTCTTCGTTCTTAGATCCTAGCGGGTAGCTTCCAGGTGATCATCCTGGCTCCATGCTTTTCGAAGAAGAATGATATGGGCCTATGTCAAACAAGTTGTCGCGGAGCAATCGCAATATGACGCCGCGCTTTAAACGGATCGTCGAGGCGGGACTTTGGTTCGCCGCCGGGTTTATTACTCATGTGGTGATGGTCTATTTCCACCATCATCCATAAGCTCATCCAAAGACCAGTTGACTGATGCAGCGTGCGAAGGCTGAGAGTTAGAAAGTACAAGTTCGAAACAGAAAGTTGACGATGACGCGCAAGACTATAGCTGTGGCCATGTCGGGCGGTGTGGATTCTTCCACCGTCGCGGCCATGCTGCGCGCCGAAGGGCATGACGTAATCGGCCTGACGATGCAGCTTTGGAACCAGCGCCGCTTGTCCGGAAGCGAGGGCATGCCCGAGTCGGTGCAGGGACGCTGCTGCTCGCTCGATGACGTGTACGACGCTCGCCGCGTAGCCCAGCAGATTGGCATCCCCTATTACGTGGTCAATCATGAGGAGCGCTTCGAGCGGGACGTGATCCGTCCGTTTGTAGAAGAGTACGTTTCTGGGCGCACTCCGATTCCTTGCAGTCTCTGCAACAATCACTTGAAGTTTGATCAGCTTCTCATCGTGGCGCAGCAGATTGGAGCCGAGCGCATTGCCACCGGGCATTACGCTCGTGTGGCCTTTGACGAAGCGCGTGGCCGTTGGCTCCTCAAGCGCCCTGCCGACTCGAGCAAGGACCAGACCTATTTTCTCTTTGGCCTGACTCAGGAACAGCTCAGCCGCACTATCTTTCCGCTGGGTGAAATGACCAAGCCCGAAGTCCGAGAACTCGCCCGCCATCACGGCCTCGCGCTGGCGGAGAAGCCTGATTCGCAAGAGATTTGCTTCGTCCCTGGCGGCGACTATAAGCGCTTTATCGATGCGTATTTAGCCGAGCAAGGCGAAGCATTGCCTGATACCGCCGGCGATCTCGTGACCACCAACGGGGACGTCATTGGCGAACACGGTGGCGTTCACAACTTTACCGTCGGCCAGCGCAAGGGCCTCGGTGTGGCCACGGGTTCGCCGCTCTACGTGATTCAGATCAGCGGAGCGAAGAAGCAGGTTATCGTTGGCGGCGAAGAGCATCTCTATTCGCGCACTCTGCGCGCTCGCCGCGTGAATCTTATTTCCGTCGACGACTTGCGCGAGCCGATGCGCGTGGCCGTAAAGATTCGCCACCGCCACGAGCCGGCGCCAGCCGTGATCGAACAAGTGAAGACCGAACGAACCGGCGACGACGAGATCCTCGCTACCTTTGATGAGCCGCAACGCGCGATTACGCCCGGGCAGGCGGCGGTCTTCTACGATGGCGATGTCGTGGTCGGCGGCGGCTGGATCGCGTAGGGCAAGGCGGGCTACTACTCCTTATCGTGGGCGCTTCGCATCTCGCGAATATAATCCCTCGCATGGCGTCTGCAAATTCTTCGCTGCCGCTTCCTCAGATACCAATCACCACGTCCGCGCGGCCACCTTCCTTCTGGAGTCGCCAATCAGGCCCGCTCAAGCAGGGAATCAAGACTGGTCTTGCGGGCACGATTACTTACGCCATCTATGCCGGATGGAATTTGCCCCAGGGATATTGGACGGTCTTCGCCGCGCTGGTAGTGACGCAGGCGAATCTGGGCGCATCGTGGAAAGCGGCGCTTTATCGCACCGTCGGGTCAACCTGCGGAGCGGTCTCGGCTGCATTGCTCATGCCGATCCTGGGCAA
>PKXU01000196.1:0-35881 GCA_003132445.1 Acidobacteriaceae bacterium
CGTTCAGAAATGAGCGTGGCCTTTTCCGTTTCAGCATGCCCTCAAATTTCGATGATAGGTAGTTATTATAATTACCCTGAGTAATGCAAATGGCCGCCTCACAATATCCTCCTGTTACATCGAACGCTCTCACACGCGTTTTCTTTGTCAAAACGAACAACGTTTTCGGTACTGGTTTCACGCTGGAACGCAATTCGCGGCAATTCTTGGTAACGGCCCGGCACGTGATACCAAGTGCCCGGGATTCAGTCGCGATCCATCAGCACGGAACGTGGCAGAGCATGGGCGGCGAAGTTTTCTATCCGAAGAATCCGGCGGTGGATATTGCTGTGCTGAGACTCGACAAACATATCTCTTTAACCCTTGAATTAGAACCTTCGATGGACGGCATGGTCCTTGGACAAGACCTCTATTTCTTGGGCTTTCCTCTCGGAATGTACATGGAGCCGATGTGGAATGGTTGTCCTTTGCCCCTGATTAAACACGGTGTCCTTTCCGCGATCGACTCCTCAGATAAGAGTAGGGTCCTGATATACCTTGACGCTTTCGGAAACCTCGGATTTTCCGGAAGCCCCGTGATCTTTCGCGATTTGAAGTCTGGCGAGACTAAGGTCGCCGGAATTGTTACGGCTTTCAGGACGGAGGAGAGCAAAGTTCAGGTCGGAGGAGCGGTCACGAATTGGACAGTTCCAGCGAATTCGGGCATCCTCATTGCCGCCTCCGTCCTACACGCAATTGAAGCCATCGAGGCCGCAAATACAATTTGAGAGGGTGCGGTTTCGGCATCCCGAACACGAGAGTTAAGATCCTTCGCAAAGAACGCTCAGGATTTCGGCTGCGGGCTCCCGCTTCGCTCACGCCCGCAAAACGCCTCNNAGTTAAGCCCCGCCGGGCCGATTGTACTGCACGCGAAAGTGTGTGGGAGAGTAGGTCGTTGCCGGCATTAATAAAGGCCAGTCTGAGAAATCAGATTGGCCTTTTCCTTTTTCAGTGGCCGCCCGCCCATCTGATAGAATGCCCGGCAGTTGTTGAGCCATGAGCGTGTTGGACGAAATTTCGGCACTCGCCCGACAGCTACGCCTAAATACATCACTAGTCTACAAAGAAATCTATTGGGCACTAGGCGGGGAGCGGATTAACCGCGTAACGCCAACCGACGAGCAGTTTAGGGAATGGAAGCGAAGCAGCGATGGGTTAACGCGATTTTGGTCCTTTGCCAACGGGAAACTTGGTAGTGAGCTTTCCCAGGATGAAGCGCATGACATCTGGGAATGCATCGATTTGACGCTGCGCACGGGTCAACGCCGGCCTTTCAGTTTCCAAGATTACTTGATGATCGCGGTTCACTCGGATCAGTGCTGCGATATTTGTAAGAGACGGCCACCTGATGTCGACTTAGATATCGATCATATTCTGCCGTTCTCTCGCGGCGGGGGAACGTTGCCATTTAATCTTCGTTTCCTTTGGCCGCGATCCACAAATCACATGGCTTCCGATGTTCATTCGTCACATACAACATAGGTTGCAGATCGTTATGCCGCGGGCAGTAGCGGGGCGAGGCGCCCGCTCCACACGAACTCTCATGTCCAGCACGCCTTTAGCGAAATATCGGTACCGACGGCGGCTGCCACATTTGCAAAAGGCCGACTGTGATCTGTTCATCACCTTCTGCACTGGAGCGCGGATGGTCTTGCCCTTTGCAGCTCGCGATTTGGTTCTCGAACACTGCCTGCGCGAAGATGGCAAGAGGATTCTCCTCCACGCTATGGTTGCCATGCCGGATCATGTCCACTTATTGCTCTCGCCCCGCCGCGATCCGGATGGCTGGCCCTTTGCTCTAGTCGATATTCTGCAGTGCATGAAAAGCGCAACGGCTCACCGCATCAATAAGCTCCTTCACGTTTCCGGGCCAGTCTGGGAAGAGGAGTCGTTCGATCACGTGCTGCGGTCGAACGAGAGTTTGAAAGACAAGTGCGAATACATTCGGCAGAACCCGGTAAGAAGAGGGTTGGTGCAGCGCCCGGAAGAATATCGCTGGTTGTGGCTGAATCCTGAACTATAAGTGTGGCGCGGGCGCCCCGCCCGCGAAAAGCCGGCAGCAAGCCCGCTCTCCCTAACTAGGCAAATTTCTAATCAAGCAAATTTCCAGTTTCCCAAAACTTTGCCGGTCTTCCTTGCAATCGCGGGCGGGGGCGCCCGCTCCACATACCCATCCGTCGGGCCCAACGACGAGTCCAAAACGCAACCTCCGACATCCAACCCAGAATAGGAGGTAAATTTATGTATGTTGTACTGGGAGCAAGCGGCAACACCGGACACATAGTGGCGAACAACCTTCTTACCCACGGGCAGAAAGTTCGTGTCGTCGGCAGAAACGCAGCCCACTTACAAGCCCTCACCGCGAAGGGTGCTGAGCCGTTCATCGCAGATGTCACCGATACCAAGGCTCTCACCAAAGCCTTCCACCAGGCCGACTCCGCCTATGTCATGATTCCCCCGAACCCCACCAGCAAAGACCCGCTCGGTTATTCGAACCAGGTCGGCGACGCCATCGCGGCCGCAGTACAAAATGCGGGCATCAAAAATGTCGTCACACTCAGCAGCATTGGAGCCGATAAATCCAGCGGAACCGGCCCCGTAGTCGGCCTTTACAATCTCGAACAAAAGCTCAACCAGATCCGCAGCGCGAATGTGCTCCATCTGCGCCCCGGCTACTTCATGGAAAATACGCTTCCGCAAGCGAACGCGATTCGCCAGATGGGGGCCGCGGCTACACCTCTTCGTGCCGATCTAAAACTTCCCATGATCGCCACTCGCGACATCGGAGCCGCAGCGGCGGACGCGCTCTTGCACCCCAACTTCCAGGGCAAGCAAACCCGGGAATTGCTGGGACAACGCGATCTCAGCTACGCCGAAGTCACGGCGATTATTGGCAAGGCGATCGGCAAGCCGGATCTCAAATACGTTCAGGCGCCCGACGATCAGTTTCGGGCTGTCCTGGTTCAAATGGGAATGTCCGAGCAATTTGCCAGGCTGCTCCTGGAGATGATCGCCGCACTTAACTCCGGATACATGCGCGCCCTCGAACCTCGCACAGCACAGAACACCACGCCAACCAGCTTCGAAACCTTCGTAGCCGAGTCGTTTGTCCCTGCGTATCAACAACAACCTGCCGCGTGACCAGTTGTGACTTCACCCAAAGGCGGGTGCCTCATCCTAACGTCGCGCCTTTTGCGACGTTAGGATGAGGATTTTGACTTGTGATCACGGGCACTTGGTACCTTCGTAATCCTCCCCTCGCGAATTCGCTAGAGTACGCGCCTGGACCCAGCCAATACTTCTAGTATGAGGAACCTCTCGATTTTCGCCACGCTGCTGTTCTGCGCCTTGGCCGCGAACTCGCATGCGCAAAATCCCGTTGTCTGGACTGCTGCCAACAGCGAGACGATCCCGTTGGAACCCGCCAGCCTCCACGCTGGCCGCGTCTACTCTCCCGCTGTCGGGGGCGGTGACATGCATGTGCAAATAGACTCCAGATATCCGGTGACCGTGGCCATGGCTTGGGCCGACGAATGGAACGCGGCCATGCGCCCCGGAGCCCCTGCGAATTTCAGCTTCCTCTGCGTGAAGGAGCATGTCACCAGCGCGATTTACGAGTGTCATCTTCCCTCCGAACGCCCCATGATCATTACCTTCCGCGATGAGCGCAGGCCCGAGAAGCCCGCCCTCACCACCATTGGCGCCATCCTCGGACCCGGAGCGCGGCAATTCATTTCCCCCAACGATCTTCACATCCAGTACTACAATGCCCTTCAGCCTGAGTTCTGCTGGCGCCGCATCCTCGACGAAAAATACCAGATCACGCCGGTACCCAAGATCTACAGTCTCATGACTCCAGACCACGACGGCCAGGAACTCAGCGTGAAGATCAAGTCGCCCATCCCGCTGACGGTCGCTCTGCTGCCATCGCATCTTGCCGACCAGGTCTACGACAAGACCGTCACCCTCACCGACGCCCTCGACCAAACCGGCTGCAAGGAACGCGGCGTCCAGTCCATGAGTTTCAACTGCACGTTTAACGTCGCCAATGGCACGCAAACCCTGCTGATCCTCCCCGACATCGATTTTTCCGGTCACAAGAAAGCCACTGTCGAGGCCAACACGGTAAAGTGCGTCGAGCATTGTGAGTTATTGCCCCCGCCTCCGAATCCGTAACCGCTCGCACTGTTTTCCCGTTTCCTTCGGCTATGTACTCGAGAATTCACTGTTCCCCACTCAAGCCAACTGCGGGCTTGAGTGGGCCACCCTCGGCTTTGGTAGCGCTGCCTGGCGGCTTCTTCGACATGCTCTGTAGGAAACTTGGGTTGGCGGCCAGCAGGGCTGGCGCGGCTTTGATGACTTGTTGGCGAATCTGCTCGCGGACCTCGGCGGTGCTGATTTCGCGCGCGGGGGATTTCTTGGTTTTGGGATCGGCCTGCATTTTGGGAGTCACGGTTGTTTTGGAATCGGGCTTCGCTTCGAGATCAGGCGCTCTCGGCGCGAAGCCTCGGATGCCGCCGGCTTTGCGGTCGAGTTCGTAGAGGTATTCCGCGGCCTTCATGATGCCGGCGCGGCGGGCGGGATCGATTCCGTCGTCCGCGTCGTCGGCGATTTCCTCCTGGTCGAGGAAGTCGGAATCGTCCCAGGCGTTGGCGCCGAGGGCGATTTTGCCGACACTAATGGGATCGAGAATCACGTCGCGCATGTTGGGCTCGAAGCGAGTGCGGTGGAGATTGCTGCTGGCCGTCTGGAGTGCATAAAGGACGAGTCCGGCGGTCTTGGCGTCAATGTCGCCGGCGATGAGCAGGCGCGTGATCTGCATGAGCGAGACCTGGACAGAGTTGGCGTCTTCGAAGACGGGCAGGTCGATGGCGATGGTGCGGCGGCGGGCGCGCGCGTTTTTCTGGCGGTCGGCGTTGAGTTCGATGCGCTCATCGTGATGGCGCTTGTGGAAGTAACAGAAACGGTTGCGGCGCAGGGCGGGCGATCCGCACTGTGTGCCGTTGACCTTGATGTGGTGGCAACGATTTGGGTAGCTGGGCATGGGAACTCCTTCTGGCTTTCAGCCGTCAGCTATCAGCTTTCAGCTGGGAGCTCTGAGTTACGAGCTGCGAGTTTGAACTTTTGCGACCTTCGAAACCTTGAAGCCTGATATCCCCCTCCCCCTCGATCTACTGGAATCTTCTGGTTGGCGGGAAATTGGCATTTGATCCTTGGGCTGCAATCAGTTGCGGGCAAAATCTTGAGCGCGCGTAACTTAGTGCAGCTGGGATGGCTTTTATTGTCTTGTTACGCGGGAAGTATGGAAGGTTTGAAAATCTCAGTCACGGTTATATGAACATTGCGGAAGAAAAATCTGTGGAAAAACGATGAGCTTTGACAGCGCAAATCAATGCTCTTAGACTTACGGCCATGGAAGTAACCTTCCGTCCTGAAACCGAGTCGCGCCTGCAGGAACTCGCCCAAAAAACAGGCCGCGCACCCGCGGAGTTGGTTGAGGACGCAATGGCCGGCTACCTGAAAGAACTAGGGGATGTCCGCGAGATGCTCGACCGCCGCTACGACGACCTGAAGAGCGGACGCATAAAGGCCGTCGACGGCGAAACAGCATTCGCCGAACTTTGGCGGAGAGGCCAGAAGCGTCGCGCTCGTTCATGAGCGAGTTTGTTCTACACCCTGACGCCCTCAAAGATCTGGAAGAAATCTAAAGAATAGGAAACAGTTCCGTCTGTCCCCGGTTTATTCCCCCGGTTTATTCCCACTCGCCACTCAAGGTGCCGGGGGCTTGACTTTCAGAAGTTCCTTGAGTTGGCCGAGGAACAGCTTTCTTTTGGCCGAGACGGAAATCGCATCTTCGACCGCAGCCTTCCGCCAATCACCGACCAACGAGGATTCCACCAAGGGTCGCAATTGACGTTCGAACGATTCTTTTGTGTAGCTGAAGCCCTCAGAGAAATCGCACCGCTGCATCGCGTCGGGTAATAAACCGAGCATTATCTGAAGCCCCGAGGTTTGCAGCAGGGAATATGCATTGCCATCCTCGTCGTCCCACGCATCCGGAAATGACGCCTTTACGGCTTCCAAGTAGGCAATAAGGATTCGTTTTCGCTCCGCATTTGTCTTGCCGAACAAACACCCGCCCGGAGAGAGGAAGCCTATCAGCACTGGCTCCAATTGATTTACCTTAATCCACTTATTCTTCTCCTTCGGAAATCTGAGAATTCGACTGTAAAAGGGAGACTGCTTATCCTCATCCAATGCATGAATGAGTTCGATCGCGGTCTTTTCAATATCCGTGTCGAGCAGTCCCAGGATCGCTTTCATCTGAGTGAGCAAATCGCGGTTGACAGGCTTTTGATTGACGTTGATTGCGACGAAAATCTGTCCTACCATTTCCTCGGTAGCGTTGGATAATGCGACTACGGGAAGCTCGAAGGTCTCGGAGGCAGGCAACTGTCTATACTCATCTTCGAACGAGAATAGGCGGTGCTGCCCGTCCACCACGAAAGCAAAGTCGCCCTCAGTGGAGGGGAACGCCAGGGTTACTAACCCGTTTCCGTTGTCCTCGACCGCCACCTCCGACTTAAGATTCAGGATGATATTGTTCGGCAGAAGCGCGCCCTCGCCGCTGTTCAGGTACTCGCCAATCTCTCGCAGGCGGCTCGGCTCTGTCACTCGCTGCAAGCCCTTTCGGTTGTCCCTCGTCGCCGCCTCGACGTAGCACAACGGTTCAAGCTCCGTGGCGCTCATTGTGAAGAAATAAAGGGTGGTCGACTTTTGCTTAAACGCGATGGCTCGCACTCGCTTCATGATTTGTCCTCTATATGTTTCGTCGCCAGATGTCGGACCAGTGAAAACGATTTCCTCTCGAGCGATTATGTTCCTGGCAAACGTTGCCGATGCGCCCTTTCGCGGGTGGGGCGCCCGCGCCACACAATCGTGCCACACAAGCGCGGCAACAGCTTTCGTCCCTCTGTCATCTCAACTGCACGCCGCCACGATTCGTCGAAATTGTTATAAAAATTCAAAGGAGTAGAAACATGAAAATCAAAAGTTTTAACGAATTATTTGAAAACGGATTGCGTTACGCCTATGACACTGAGCAGAAGCTGGTGAAAAAGGGCATCCCAAGCATGATTGAGGCGGCCAGTTCGCAAGAGTTGCGCAGCGCACTGGAGCAACACCTGCAGGAAACCCGCAACCATGCGACCCGCCTGGAGCGCGTGTTCGGCATAATTGGCGCCGAGCCTAAGACCGAAGACGACGACATTATTGATGAGATCACCAAGACTGCGGACCACATGGTGGGCGCGACCGAAGAGGGATCGCCGCTGAGAGATGCCGTCCTGATCATTGGCGGGAACCACGTGGAACATTACGAAATGGCCGTCTACGGGTCGCTCGCGTCCTTTGCCCGCCAGCTTGGGTACGGTGAGGCCGCCAGTCTTCTCGAACAGACGCTGAACGAAGAGAAGGCCGCTGACGCCAAACTGACCGAGATTGGCGAGCGATCGGTAAACCCGCGTGCCTCGCAAGTGCGGCGTGCGGCGTAAGTGCGATGGACGGGTTCAGGTCCTCGTACTTGAACCCGGCTGCATCGCTGGTATGCGAACCGCTGAAGAGCAAGCGAAACGGCAGAAGAAAGGCCGGCCACTAAAAACGGTCGGCCTTCTGGCCGAATGGGCAATTTATTTGCGTTTCCAGGCAAGGAATGGTTTGCCCCTTATCCCTAATCTTTAGTTCTTACAAAATCATGAATCTTTGTTTTCTTACAAAATCATGGCGACGAAATTTGCTGATCCGGCGGAACTGCCTGACGGATTTTTGTATCGCGAGAACTTTTTGAGCGAAGACGAAGAGGCGGAGTTGCTGCGAATCTTTCGCGGGCTCGAGTTTGAGCCGTATGACTATCACGGCTACATCGGCAAGCGGCGGATCGTGAGATATGGCACGAATTATGACTTGAACACGCGACAGGCGAGTGAGACCACGGGGGAAATTCCGGAGTTCTTGCTGCCGATCCGAGAGCGCGCGGCGGATGTTGCCGGCATAGTGCTGGACGAAATGGTGCAGGCAATGGTCTCGGAATATTCGGTGGGGACGCCGATTGGATGGCATCGGGATGCGCCGCAGTTCGGGACGATCGTGGGAATATCCCTTGGAAGTGCGTGCCGCATGCGGCTGAAGCCCTACAAGGTTGCGGGCAAGATCATTTCGGTGAAGCTGGAGCCGCGATCAATTTACGTGATGCGCGGAGCAGCGCGATCGAGCTTCGTGCACAGCATTCCGGCGGTGACGGAGTTGCGCTATTCCATTACGTTTCGGACATTGGTTAGGAAGAGAAATCGAATTGCGGCGTGATACCTAGCCTGGCGACGCGAGCCGGCAAAAGGTCTCAGGTACAATCCAACTTACGATCCCGCCATGCGCAAGGCCGCGTTGCTTTACAACCCGGACTCCGGCGGCAGCAAGCAGCGCCAGCGGGAATTGGAAGCCGCTCTGGGTGTGCTTCGAGGCGCAGCGGTGGAAGCCGATCTGTTTCCCACGGACTCCCCGACGCATGCCGCCGAAGAAACCCGGCGCGCTGTCGACGCCGGTTGCGATACGATTTTTGCCTGCGGCGGCGACGGCACTGTCCACAACATCATCCAGGTCCTCGCAAACTCTCCCATCGCGTTGGCCATTCTCCCGATGGGCACCGCGAATGCGCTTGCGCATGACATTAGTCTTCCACTCAATGTTGTAGCTGCGGCCAAGGCCGCATTGTCGGCTGCGCCGCGACGCATTGCGTTGGGCCGAGTCAGCTTCGCGGATATGAAAGGAAATCGCGGCAGCCGATTTTTCGTGGTCGCGGCTGGGGTGGGCGTCGACGCTCATCTTTTTTACAAACTCCATACCGGCGCTAAGCAGAAGATGGGCATGTACGCCTACTATGCAAAGGCGTGGCATATGTGGTGGACTTATCCCATGACGCGGTTTGTCGCAGAGTATTCTGAGGCCGCGTCGAAAACTTCTGAAGTTGTCGACGTTACCGAGTTGCTGGCAGTCCGCATTCGAAACTTTGGCGGAGTTGTTCGGGAACTCGCTCCCGGTGCTTCTCTGGATCGGGACGACGTGCGCGTGGTCTTCTGTCGCACATCCAGCCGGGCGGCGTATCTTGCGTATGTGATCCGCGGCCTGCTCGGCCTGTCGTGGACGATTCGCGGCATCGATTTGGCATACAGCGATCGAGTGACGTGCCGGTACCGGCCGTCTGTGGTTAACGGGCAAAACGAAACCCAGATTAGGGACGCCAGGATTTATGTCGAGGCCGACGGCGAATTGTTGGGTACGCTGCCGGTGGAGATCACAGTCGTTCCTGATGCTCTGACCCTGCTGGCTCCGCCGCGTTGAGCTTCATTCGCTGAACTTCATTATCTGAGCTATGCCGGTGGCGCGTTTCACATTGTCAGAATAGAATCCTTCCATCGCTTGGAACCGATCACTCACCTTCTGACCGGCGCCTGCATGGGACGCGCCGGCCTCAATCGCCACACGGCGCTGGCCACGCTGACGCTGACTCTGGCCGCCGAGGCTCCGGACCTGGACATAATCGGCGGGATGGTGCGCGGGCCGGCGTTCGGCTTCGCGCATCATCGCGGGTTCACGCACTCCTTTGTCGGCATTCTGATCGACGCCGTAGTTGTCGTCGGCTTCGTGTATTTAATTTGGCGGCTTCGCGGCCGCAAGACTAAAGATCCGAATCTTCCTTCACGATGGGGGCTGCTGTTTTTCTACGCGTGCCTGGCCGGGCTCAGCCACATTTTGCTCGACTACACCAATAATTACGGCGTGCGGCCGTTCTGGCCGTTTTCGGAGAAGTGGTATTCGTGGGATATCGTCTTCATTTTCGAACCGGTGATGTTCGCATTTCTGGTTCTCGGATTGATCGTGCCATCGCTGTTCGGTCTCATCGACAAAGAAATCGGCGCGCGCCGACGCGGACCTCGCGGGCGGGTTGCCGCCACTCTGGCGCTGGTTGGAGTGGTGCTGCTGTGGGGATTGCGCGACTACGAACACCGCCGCGCGGTGAATGCCCTGGAAGCGCGCACTTACGATGGAGTCGACCCGCTGCGAGTGTCGGCTTATCCGAAGTGGATCGATCCTTTCCACTGGTACGGAGTGGTGGAAACGCCAGCATTTTTTGCGCTTGCGCCGGTCGATTCGCTTGCGCCGGAGGTGGATCCCGATGGGAGTCTGGAGATTCGCTACAAACCGGAAGAGACTCCAGTGACGCTGGCGGCAAAAAAATCGTACGTGGGGCGCGTGTTTCTGGATTGGGCGCAATATCCGATTACTGAAAGCGAAACGCTGCAACCGCCGCGGCAGGGTTACAACGTTGTTTTCGTGGATCTACGCTTTGCCGGGATTTCCATTGCCGGACGCTCGAGTCGCCGCGCTTTAAGCCAGACCGTGCAAATTGATTCGAAGCTGAACGTCGTGGGAGATGTTTACGAGACAAGAAAAGGTGAGATCGTCGTGCCTGAGCCTGGCTCTCGTTAGGTGTGTCGGAGGGCGTTCGCGGGACATGGGGTCGCGCCTGGGCGCGGCGGGAGAAGTTGCTGGGGAGATCCCTCGTCCCGCTGGAAAAAACGCGGGCCTTCGGGATGACTCCGGAAATTTGGGATGACGCCGGGATATTCGTGATGACGCCGAAGATTGATCGGGGCCATCGTCCTACAAAAGTAGCAGCAGGCAGCCGATCCGTCTCTTGACGGCAGGCGCGGCAGCGCCCAGAATAGGATCTCGGGTCGAGGTGCTTCCTTTCGAGGTGATCATCCTGGCATACGTATTCATTTTGTTCGCGGTTGTGTTTCGGTTTATTCCGCATCCCATGGCGTTTACTCCAGTGGGGGCAGCGCTTCTTTTCTTCGGTGCGCGCGGACCGCGTCGTCAGATTTTGGTTCCGCTGGCGCTGCTTGCGGCATCGGATGTGATTCTGACGACGATGGTCTACCGCTATCCTTTCAGCTGGGATCACTTCGTCACCTGGGCGTGGTATGCGGGGATGTTGTGGCTGGGGACCAGTCTTAAGCAAAACGCTGGAGCGTTGCGGATTCTGGGATCTGCGCTGGCGGGTTCGGTTTCATTTTTTCTGCTGAGTAATTTTGCCGTGTGGGCCGCGTGGGATATGTATCCGCGAACTGCCGGCGGCTTGCTGACCTGCTACGGCGCGGGTGTTCCTTTCTTCCGCCATGCCGTTGCCGGCGATCTGCTTTTCACCGCAGCCATGTTCGCCACTCCCGTGGTGGTGCATGCAGTTTCCGAGTGGCGGCAGAAGTCCGGCGATCACATCGCTGCGTAGGATGCCGCGACGGAAATCGTCGCGGCTGGACAGCCGAGGGCGGCTGTCCCCACATCCAGTCTTCTTTTTCCTCGCGCAACTTCTTCGCCAACCTAGGCGAGCCCGAGAACTCTAGTAAGCATCCGGGTAGATGTACGGGTCATCGTAGCCCCACCAAGGGCTATACCCGTACGAGGGCCAATACCAAAACGGGTTCCACATTCCCCAGCCAAGACCAAATCCCCAGCCCCAGCCGCAGCCCCAACACCCTCCCCAGCCGAAGCCAGGATAAAAGCCGCGACCATAAAAACCGCCGCCGCGCCAGGCAGATCCGGCAAAGGCACCATTGCGACCGAATCCCGCAGCCCGCGCGCCCCCGAAAGAGTGGAACTGCCCGTCTGCAATCGCGGCGTGAAAGTTCCCTGCGCCGGCGCCGCCTCGACCCCAGCCGAAGGAGGATCGTCCAGAAGAATTCAATCCACCGGCGCCGGCGCGAGCGCCTCCGCCGGAACCCCAACCTCTAGCTCCGCCATAGCCCCGGCCCGAGGATGCGCCGCGGGCCATTCTTCCGCCACCGCCGTATCCGCCGCCCCGGTAGCCGCCGTAAGAAGAGCCCCCGGCGTGTGAGCCGCCGAAGGAGCCGCCGCCACCGTGGAACCCTCCGCCGCCGCCGCCATGGCCACCGCCGCCATGTTGGGCGAGGGCGACCGTTGGAGCAAAAACCAGAGGAAGCGATGCGATTCCAGTGAGAAAAACTTTTAACCAGATGGAGTGCTTCATAGGAGTTTCCTCCACGCAAGACCGGCGATTCCATCCCGGAGGCAACCGCCTGATCTTATTGTATTCCGATCCTTTCTATTTCTATTCTGATCCTTTGTGGCGCGATCCTCTTTCTATTTGGAGTCACATTCCAGGAAGGAAGTTGTCCGCCAGACAGAGCGCCCAGGAAGTAATGTGTCAAGGAAGCGGTCGAGCCAAAAGGTTGATTAAAAGATCAGCTAGGAAGAAGCAACCATGGAGGATCAGCAAAAGGATCTTGCCGTCTATTCGCCGCGGTCGGCCTCGCCTACCTGCCGCCAAAGCCGCGCCACCAGCCAGATGCATAGTACTGTGACAATTGCAGCCAGCACGGCAATCCAGTGATGCTTGACGACCCCGCCGAAGAGTTCGACGATGCCGGGTCCAAACCAGAGGACCAGGACTGACAACACGCCAAAGCGCAAAAACCTTCCCAGAAAAATAGCCACCAGGAAGTTGCGAAACCGCATTTCAAAGACGGCGGCGGCGAGCACAAAAATTTTGAAGGGGGTGGGCGGCGGCAACATGCCCGGAAACATGAGCGCCCAGAATTGATGCCGCTCGAAGGAAGCATGAATCTTCAGGAAGCGCTCTTCGGATATTCGCTTGCGAAGCAACTTCTCTCCCCCGAGATATCCCACGATGTAGAGAGGAATGCTGCCCAGTGCCGAGCCTAAGGATGCCATGGCGATATAAAGCAAGATCCGCCGGGGTTGCCAATACACATAAGTGGCCACGATGAAATCCACCGGCATGCCCAGCAGGGCGCTGTCGGCAAAGGCAATCACAAACGGTCCCCAGATCCCGAGCACCTTCATCAGGCCCAGAATCCACGCCGTATAACGCGTCAGCAGGTGTGCAATGCTTTTCAAAGGAAACAGATAGTGTACGTGATGGGGAAACGATGTGGCAGTCATTCCTGGCGACGTTTACTTGAAGTTCAGACTGAGACGCAGCCAGTGCGGTTTCATGGGAATGTTATGATGCGCAAATGCGCAGGCCGCTGGTCTTTCCGCTTCTCTTTCTTTTTCAACTTCTCTTTCAACTTCTTTTTCTGCTCGGCGTGGCCAGTACGATCGCGTGCGCGCAGCAGTACGACCTGGTGCTTGAAGGCGGACGCGTCATCGATCCCGAAACGCGGCTCGATGCCATCCGCAACGTCGGCATTCGCGACGGAAAAATCGTCCGAATCACCGGCGAGCCGCTCAGCGGACGCCGCATGATCCACGCTGCCGGATTGGTCGTCGCTCCGGGCTTCATTGACCTGCACCAGCATGCGCAGGGTCTGGCCAGCCAGCACGTAAAGGCCTTCGATGGCGTGACCACCGCCCTGGAAATGGAAATCGGCGCGCGAGACGTCACGGAGTTTCTGAAATCCAAGCAAGGGAACTCGCTGATTCACTATGGCACCACCGCCAGCTACGTGGCCGCTCGCGCGCTGGCATTCGGCGCGCCTCTCTCCGAAGGGACCATCCTGCCCAAGAGCGGCTTCGCGACAGATCAGGCGGCCACACCGGAACAGATTCAACAAATTCAGCAACGCCTCCGCGACCAGCTCGACGCCGGCGCCCTAGGGGTGGGCATGGGCATCGAATACGTTCCTGGAGCTTCGCGCCTGGAAGTCATCGACATGTTCCGCGTCGCCGCGGAGCGCAAGCTGCCCGTCTATACCCACATGCGCAGCGCCGGACGCGTCGATCCCGGATCAGCCATTCAATCCACCGAGGAAGTCATCGGCGCGGCCGCCATCACCGGCGCATCTCTTCACATCGTTCACATTAACAGCACATGCCTGCGCGACTCGCTGGAATGCCTGTCGATGATCGAAGGCGCGCGCGCCCGTGGCCTCGATATTACCACCGAAGCTTATCCTTACATCGCGGGCATGACTGCCATTAACTCAGCGGTATTCAATCCCGGATGGCGCGAAAAACAGGGCATCGACTACAGCAATCTCGTTCTTCCCGACACTGGCGAGCACCTCACCAAAGAGCGCTTCGACGAACTGCACAACTCCAGCAAGCCACAGTGGGTGCTGATCTTCTCCAACACGCAGCAAGTTGTCGACGCCATCATTCCCAACCCGCTGGTTATGATCGCGAGCGACGGACTCGAAAGCCATCCCCGCAACGCTGGCACCTTCTCGCGCGTCATCGCGCAATATGTTCGCGAGAAAAAGACGCTCACGCTCATGGAAGCTCTCCGCAAGATGACGCTGATGCCGGCGCAGATGCTGGAACGTTCGACGCCCGCCGCGCGGCGTAAAGGACGCTTGCAGGAAGGCGCTGACGCCGACATCGTAGTCTTCGATCCTGAGACTATCGCTGACCGTTCGACGTTCCAAAAGCCGATGGAACATAGCGTAGGTGTGCATTACCTGCTGGTTGCGGGAACACCGGTCATCGACGACGAGAAGCTGGTCCCCAACGTATTTCCTGGCCAAGCGATCACCGGTTCGGGAACAGCGAATGGAAGCGTTCCCTAAGGCTGAGGAACAGGGCGCTGCCGCGACCGAAATCGTCGTGGCGTGAACAGCCGGGGCGGCTGTTCCCACATAAGTCTTTCCAGATAGTCTTTCCACACAAGTCCCACATAAGTTTTCCCATCGTTCCAGTGAACGTGAATTAGTGTCGCCGGCCAGATTGTTCTGAGACTGTTGTGGCTAACTTGTACTGGTCGAAATTCCCAGGTAACTATTCACCGATTCGATGGGTAAATTAAGGCTGATGGCAATTTGCGTGACGGTCTGGCCGTGATCATAAAGTTGATAGACCTGTTGTGCCTCGGTTAGCGTCACGGTATCCGCAGAGACTTGAATATTTTGCGGAACCGGCTGCGCAACCGGAGCGGCTGCTGGAGTGGGGGAAGGGTTCGCCGCGGCGGGCGCAGCGATGGACAAGGAACTGGGGATGGCAAGAGTCATAAAGAACCTCCTCTCGGCTTATCCAGCCAGATCGGCAGAAATTGCCGATTACTTGAGGGCAAATAAAGCCGCAGCGGGACCGGGTATGGCGCGGTTTCGGATCGGGAAAATTGGGCGGCATGCGGATTGTTTTGCCTATAATCTTTTGCGATGCCTGCCTTGCGCGACGCTGGGAGAAAAATCGAAAGCCTGCGGGACAAAATTCGTCACCACGAACATCTTTACTACGTTCTGGATAGTCCTGAGATCAGCGACGCGGAATTCGACGGGCTGATGCGCCAGTTGAAAGAGCTGGAGAGCGAGCATCCTGCGCTAGTAACGCCGGATTCGCCGACGCAGCGGGTGGGCGGCAAGCCGCGCGAAGGATTCGTCAAAGTGCGGCACTCCACGCCGATGCTGTCGCTCGACAATACCTACAACGAAGAAGAGTTGCGCGACTGGGAGCGGCGGGTGCATGAATTAACCGGGCGCAGCGAAGTGGATTATGTTTGCGAACTGAAGCTGGATGGCATGTCGCTGGCGCTGGTGTATGAAAATGGGCGGCTGGCCCGGGGTGTGACGCGAGGCGACGGAACGGTGGGTGAGGATGTGACGCTGAATGTGCGCACCGTGCGGTCGGTGCCGCTGTCGATTGCGAAGGAGCGGTTGAAGAAGGCGGGAATCCCGGCGGATTTTGAAGTGCGCGGCGAGTTGCTGATTCCTTTGAGCTCATTCCGGAACATGAATCAGGAGCGTGTGAGCAAGGGGCTATCGTTGTTTGCGAATCCACGAAATGCGACGGCTGGGACGGTGCGGCAATTGGAGTCGCGGGTGACGGCGGAACGGCGGCTCGACTATTTTTCGTACATGCTGCTGGTGAATGGCAGGACCTTCTTTGACCGGCACGCGAAGTCGCTGGATGCGCTGGAGACTATAGGGTTCAAGGTGAACCAGGCGCGAAAGCTTGTGCATTCGATGGATGAGGTTTGGAATTTTATTCAGGAGTGGGAGGGAAAGCGCGAATCTTTACCGTATGAGATTGACGGCATCGTGGTGAAGGTGGACCGGATCGCTCTGCAGGATGAGCTCGGTTTCACGGGCAAGGCTCCGCGGTGGGCGATTGCTTATAAGTATGCGGCGCGGGCGGGAATTACGAAGCTGGAAGACATTCGCGTGCAGGTGGGACGCACGGGAAAACTTACGCCCGTGGCGATGCTGGCGCCGGTGCTGATTGGAGGCACGACCGTGCGCAACGCCACGCTGCATAACATGGACGAGATTGAACGGTTGGGGGTGAAGATCGGCGATTGGGTGCAGGTGGAGCGCGGCGGCGATGTGATTCCGAAAATTGCGAAGGTGATCGACGACCAGGAACATCCGCACGGGACGCGAGAGTTTGTGATGCCGGAAACTTGTCCGGTATGCGGCACGAAAATTGTGCGGACCGAGGGGGAAGTCGATTATCGCTGCGTGAATGCGAACTGCCCGGCGAAGCTGCGGGAGACGATTCTGCATTTTGCATCGCGTGGAGTGATGAATATTGACGGCATGGGCGATGCGCTGGTGACACAACTCACCGAGCGCGGATTGGTGAAGAATGTTGCCGACATTTATAAGCTGACGAAGGATGATCTGCTCAGTTTGGAGCGCATGGGCGATAAATCGGCGCAGAATATTCTCGACGAGGTTGAGGCCTCGAAGCAGTTGCCGCTGGAGCGAGTCATTTACGGGCTGGGCATCCGTTTTGTAGGCGCGCGCACGGCGCAGTTTCTGGCTGAGCATTTCGGTTCGATGGAGGCACTGGAACGGGCGAGTCTGGAAGAGTTGCAGAATGTGAATGAAGTCGGGCCGCGCATTGCCGAGAGCATTGCGGAATTCTTTAGCATCGCCGCCAATCGGAAGTTAGTGGAGCGCTTGGGCGCGGCCGGGTTGGCGTTTAAGGGTCAGAAGAAAGAACGCGATACGAAGTTTGCGGGCAAGACGTTTGTGCTTACGGGCACGCTGGCGAAATACACGCGCGACCAAGCCAAGAAGATGATCGAGGACGCGGGCGGACGGGTCTCAGGATCGGTGAGCAAGAAAACCGATTACGTCGTGGCGGGAGCGGATGCGGGATCGAAACTGGATAAGGCGAAAGACCTGGCGGTGACCGTGATTGATGAAGACGAACTGGATAAGCTGCTCGGCTAACGGAGCTTAATCATTCTCTTAAGTTTGGAAAAAATTGAGAACCGAGAACTGAGAACTGAGAACTGAGAACTGCTATCNNCTATCCTCATCGGCGTCATCTCCGACACGCACGGCCCACTGCGACCTGAAGCTTTTCAAGCGCTGAAGGGCTGCGAACATATTATTCATGCCGGCGACATCGGCGCGCCGGAAATTCTTGAGAGCCTCGCAGCGATTGCGCCCGTAACCGCCATTCGCGGCAATGTCGATACAGGAGCGTGGGCGCGTAGACTTGCGGAAAATGAATTCGTGGAAATCGGTAGCGTCGGAATTTATGTGCTGCACGACCTCGCGAAGCTGGATCTGAACGCGAAGGCTGCGGGGATCCAAGTGGTGATCTCCGGCCACAGTCATGTGCCCAAGCAAGATGTTCGCGATGGTGTGCTCTACTTCAACCCTGGCAGCGCCGGCCCGAGACGCTTTAAGTTGCCCGTAACGGTTGGCAGACTGATTGTTGGAGACGGCAAGGTGCGCGGAGAGATCGTTCCGATTTTGGAATTGGGATGACTGAGCTACCGCGGCCGCATGTTTCAGCGTGATCGTGACGGGATGTCAGCAAGAGAGATCCCTCGTCCCGCTGGANNCGCGGGCCTTCGGGATGACGCCTTATACTCAGTGATTACCTGATTCTGTTACTGTGCCTCGGCGGGTTATGCCGCGCGCCGCGCTTTCGCCTCGCAACGCCTCTGGCAGGAATTGTAGCGTTGTGAGTAAAGTGGGGAAGATGACGCGGATCGTGTTTTTAGATTGCAATTCGAAAGATCAACAATAAAAGAGCAACAATAAACGAAGAAGGGAATAACGATGCAATTCCGATGGCTGCGCGGCGCGCTGGGCGCGATTTTACTGGGCGCGATTTTGTGCAGTGGCGCGGGTGCGGCCACGCAGGCCGGCGCCGCGCAAGCCAAGGCATCGTGGAAACTGGTTTGGAGCGATGAGTTTAACGGCCCGGATAGTTCCGCAGTCGATTCGAGCAAATGGACTGCGGAAACTGGCGGAGGCGGCTGGGGCAATAATGAGCTCGAGTATTACACCGATCGCAAAGAAAACGCTTTCCAACACGATGGAAACCTCGTCATTCAAGTAATACAGGAGAAATTCAGCGGTGGGGATGGGGTCACGCGGAACTATACTTCCGCGCGACTGAAGACTCAGGGCAAGTTTTCACAGGCGTATGGGCGCTTCGAGGCCCGCATCAAGATTCCGCGCGGACAGGGGATATGGCCAGCCTTCTGGATGCTGGGCGACGATATCGAGAAATCCGGCTGGCCCAAGTGCGGCGAGATCGACATCATGGAAAATATCGGCAAAGAACCGGGGATGGTTCATGGCACGATTCACGGCCCGGGATATTCAGGCGAGAAAGGGATCGGCTCTCCATACGCGCTGACGGGCAGTCAGAAATTTGCTGACGACTTTCATGTTTTCGCCCTCGAGTGGGAACCGAAGGCAATCCGCTTCTATGTGGACGACCATCTTTACGCCACTCGCACTCCCGCCGACCTGCCCCCGGGAACGAAGTGGGTATACGATCATCCTTTTTTTATTTTGTTGAATGTGGCGGTGGGCGGATATTGGCCGGGAAATCCGGATGCTTCTAGCGTTTTTCCGCAGACCATGCTGGTGGATTACGTGCGCGTATATGCACGCGCTGCATCGACGGGCGCGCCGGTGCAATAGTAAACAGTCCGATGATGTGTTGGCTGCCAAGAACCCGGCAAATATTGACTCGCACTCACGCTTTCTTCAGATAAAATTTGGGCAATTATTTGCAAAGGAGAAAAGAAGACGTATGAGCAAAGTACGTGTCCTGGCAGGCACCCGCAAGGGAGCATTCATACTTACAGCGGACGGCAAACGTCAAAACTGGGAAGTCAGCGGGCCGCACTTTGCCGGATGGGAGTTGTATCACCTGAAAGGCTCGCCCGCCAATCCCAATCGAATTTATGCCTCGCAGAGCAGCGGCTGGTTCGGACAAATCATTCAACGCTCGGACGACGGCGGCAAGAGTTGGCACCAGCCGGGAACGCCTCCTGGTCAGGAACCCGCGCCTGGGCCGCCCAAAGCGGTGAGCAATAAATTCGTCTACGACACATCGGCCGAAACCGGGCATCCTCTGACCACGCATCAATGGTATGACGGCACGCAACATCCCTGGGAATTTAAGCGTGTGTGGCATATTGAACCTTCACTCACGGATCCCGACACGGTCTATGCGGGAGTGGAGGATGCGGCACTGTTCCGTTCCACGGACGGCGGCGAAAATTGGCATGAGCTTGCGGGATTGCGAGGACATGGCACCGGCCCGAAGTGGCAGCCGGGCGCGGGCGGTTTGTGCCTGCACACCATCATTCTCGATCCCAGCAATCCCGAGCGGATTTACATTGCGATCTCCGCTGCCGGCGCTTTCCGCAGCGACGATGGCGGCAAGAGCTGGAAGCCGATCAACAAGGGCCTTTACTCGAAATACATTCCCAATCCAACGGCGGAGGTTGGCCACTGTGTGCACCACATCGCCATGAATCCGTTGCGTCCGGGAGTATTGTTCATGCAGAAACATTGGGACGTGATGCGATCCAACGACGCCGGCGACCAATGGACCAAGATCAGCGGAAATTTGCCCACGGATTTCGGCTTTGTGATTGATGTTCACTCGCACGAGCCGGAAACGGTTTACGTCGTCCCGATCAAAAGCGACGGCGAGCACTATGTGATGGAAGGCAAGCTGCGCGTTTTTCGCAGCCGTACCGGCGGCAACGAGTGGGAGCCGCTCAGCAAAGGGCTGCCGCAGAAAGATTGTTACGTCAACGTGCTGCGCGACGCCATGGCCGTCGATACGCTGGATCAGTGCGGGATTTATTTCGGCACCACCGGCGGACAGGTGTATTGCTCTGCCGATGCCGGAGACAGCTGGAATCCAATCGTGCGCGATCTTCCTGCAGTGTTGTCGGTGGAAGTGCAGACGCTGGCTTAGTTCGAGATTTCCGGCGTTGGAAAAACCGTAGAGTTAAGCCGCCGTCCCTCCATGCAACAGTCCTTTGGGTTGACGTGCGCGACGGCAGGAGGGTTGCGGGCAAACACCGCCTCAGCGTTCCACAGGAGAAAGATGAAAATAATCGTGATGGTAGTCGTGTTTCTTTTATTGCTGACAACGGTTGCGGCAGCTCAGGAACAACTGACCTCCAAGTCGAGCGCGAACGCATCCGTTCTCGAAGCTAAAGTGCGCAAGGTTTGGGAGGACTTCAAAAATAAAAACAAACAGTCCCTGGTCGTCGCGCTCGATGACAACTTCCGCATGATTGAAGAGGGCACAAGCGGTTTCGGCGACAAGAAGGCCGACATCGCTACGGTGGACGACCTGGACCTGATCAATTACACGCTGAAAGATTTCACGGTGAAATCGCTCGGAGCGCGCTCCGCGCTGGTCACTTATGAGGCGCACTACGAAAGCAAATACAAAGGCCAGACGGCGAAGGCGGACAGCATCTTCGGCGAAGTTTGGACTCGCGAGGGCAGTGACAACGACTGGAAGGCGCTTTACCTGCAGGAAACCTACATTCAGGAAGCAGCGGCCAAGTGATTGAATCTGGCTGGGCGATGTGACCTCAAGTCCCAGATCTCGCAAAGTCGGCGAGATCTGGGGCACCCCGTAATCGAAGTGAAGGCAATGATCCGAATCGAACTTCCGCAACATCTGCGAACACTGGCGCACGTGGACCGTGAGATAACTCTCGAGGTCGACGGTCCGGTTACGCAGCGCTCGGTGCTTGACGCGCTGGAGGCGCGCTATCCCATGTTGCGCGGCACCATCCGCGACCACGGGACGCAGCAGCGGCGCGCATTCCTGCGATTTTTCGCCTGTGAGGAAGATCTTTCCCACGAGTCGCCAGACTCGCCGCTACCCGAAGCGGTTGCCTCGGGCAAAGAGCCACTCCTGATCATCGGCGCGATTGCCGGCGGCTAGGGCGTAGTCGTGATGCGAGACTGCGTCCGCATTTTGATGGCGCCAGGGTTTTTCTTTATCCTGCGGGTTGCGGTAGCGGCCAGGTTGGAGGCGGTTCTTGCAGTGGAGCGGAGGGATAAAGGACGACGCTCAATGGACGATACCGCGCGGCGAAGAAATAGATGGCATACGCGGGGAAGAACACAATCGCGGGGACTGCGAGCAGCGAAACCAGGTAGAGAAAGATCGCAAGCACAATGCATCCCACAACCACGGCTACGGTGATGGTGTAAACATTCCACGTCAGGCCCGCGTTTTTTCCCGTCACCAGGGCAATCACTGTCATGATTGCCGTGGGGACCGCAACCATCAAACCGAGAATGAGCGAGGCGATGCCGATCAGGATTCCGGCGGCAATGGCCAGCACAATTTTCAATCCCACGTAGCCCGCGTAGGGTCCCTTCTCGGTTCGCAACATGGGCCACAGTCGACGCCAGCCTTCGATCGCGCCAATGTTCTCCAGCGCCATTTGCGGCACCACAAAGTCTTTGGTGAGTACGTGCACTACAGCGATCATCACAATAAAAAGTATCAGAACGAAGAATACGACGATGCCAAACAAGACCAAGGGCAGCACATGCTCGCTGGCGGGGTGGAACCACCCCATGCCGAAAGCAAAGGCAGCGGGAATTCCGACCACGACAGCTAAGCCGCCTAAAGTGGCGAGCATTAGGCCCAATTGCCAAAGAAAAAGTTTCCATCCTGGGTTCTGTCTGCGGCTCCATCCCTGCCGGATGTGACATTCTTTGGCTACTACACTGTCGAAAAGAACGAAGCGCATGACGCTGTTGATGTACAGCATCACAATCAGAAAAACAAAACCGGTAATTGTTAGAACCGCGATGAGACCGCCGAGGATTGCGGGATCGACTGCCGGCCAGCCCTGCTGCAGGAAATGGTGTGAAGGTCGCGTCGAATGCGGGAAGCCGGAATGGAAGTTAAACCCGCCCGAGCCCAACTCTCCGGCGAGCAGCCCGACAATCGCTAGACGAGCCCACTGTCCGAAGCGAAATGGCTGCAAGAGTTGCCGTTTCGTATGCTCGAAGGCGAACGTGACGGTATCGATGGCAGAGATCGGCAATAGGCACCTCGAAAAAATTGTTCACCAGCAAGGTACTGCGAACCAAGTGGCAGAGCAAATTAATTCTTTCGCTACTATTCATCTCCCAGCGTTTACGACCGAGCCCTGCAGACGCGCCGTGCGATTACGAACGCAGAGTTACTCGTACCGAAGAGCCTCGACGGGATCGAGCTTGGATGCGCGCATGGCCGGCACCAGGCCGCTGATTACTCCGACCACGAGCAAAACGGCGCTCGAAAGGATGACGGTCATCACGGAAATGCGCAGATGAATATCGCCCTGACCGGAGTCGTCTTCGAAGAGCGGCCCCATCATCGGCAGAGTTCCGACGGACCAGGCGATGAGATAGGAGAGCCCCACCCCAATCGCGCCGCCGATCAGCATGATGAGAAGAGTCTCGGCCAGGAATTGCAGCTTGATGTGGCGCTTGCGCGCTCCTAAAGCACGTCGCAGGCCGATTTCGCGAATGCGCTCGTCCACCGACACCAGCATGATATTCATTACGCCCACGCCGCCGATTCCGAGAGTCAAAGTTCCGATGAAGGTAAGCAGCACTTGCAACCCAATCGTTAATGCGTCAATGACGGGACGAAATTCGTCGCGGCCAAACATTTGAAATGCTTTGGGGTCGGTGGGAGAGAAATTCTGGCGGGTGGCTACGGCGGCCAGCACCTGCGCCATGGCCTTCTTTTCGAATTGCGGAGCAACTGGCTCAAAGACCATGACCGCTGCGTAACGCGTGTTCCACAGATCGCCCGCCGCGGAATAAGGGATCCATGACGATTCATCGTCGCTGGAAAAATAATTGCTGAGCTGAATTTTTCGCGCCATCACGCCGATGACGGTGAAGCGCACGCCGGATACTTGGACGGTTTCGCCGACCGCGGGCCGTCCGCTGAACAATTCTTCCTTCAGTCTGCCTCCCAGAAAGATTACGCGCCGCCGCTCCAACTCGTCTTCGGCGTTGATCCAGCGGCCTTCCGAGGGCACTTCATTGCGCATCTCGCCATATTCGGGGCAGACTCCGCGCACCGGGGCCGTGCCTACCAGGCGATCTCCGTAGGCGATGCCGGGACGGCGAACGGTTTCGAGGCACACATGTTTTACCAGCGGAGCGGTCGCCTTCACCATGTCGAGATCGGCCTGCTCGAGGACAACTTTCTTTCCGGCGCGTTGGCCGCCGGGCTGTTCGCTGGTCTGCTGCGGCCAGCAGATGACCACGCTCTTGCCGAAGGCGTCAAAGCCATGCACGAGGACGCTGCGGAAACTGCTGCCGTACGCGATCAGCAGAGTCACCGTCGCGATGCCCCAGACAATCCCCAGCATAGTGAGGAAGCTGCGGGTCAGGTTGCGCTTCAGCGCGATCCAAGCTTCAAGGATGATTTCGATCAGCATGGTTAACACAAAGTGTCAAAGTTTCACGTTTCAAGGTTTCAAGGTTTTCAAAACTTTGAAACTTGTTTTTCCTACCCGCCAGCCTCATAGCGCAGCGCCTCAATGGGATCGATGGACGCCGCCCTGCGCGCCGGATAGAGCGCTGCTCCTACGGCGATCGCTCCCAGCAGTGCGGTGGCAATCAAACCCGAGCTCCAACTAGGAATGAGGCCGGCAAAGAAATCGGGCATGGGCAACATGTTTATCAGCGCGCAAAATCCGAAGGCGACGCCCAGGCCAATTCCTCCGCTCAACAGCGCGATGATCAGAGCCTCAATAAAAAACTGCCGCAAAATTGTGCCAGAAGGCGCGCCAATCGCCTTGCGTACGCCGATCTCGCGGGTGCGCTCCCGCACGGCGACGAGCATCACATTCATTACACCGATTCCGCCCAGGACCAGCGTGACAATTCCTACCGCTCCCAGGAAAAATTTCATGCCATCGGTCATGGTTTTAAAGGCTTGCGCCTCCTGCACCGTATCCCAGATAGGACAGGCTTCCTTGTCGTTGGGATCGTAGCGATGCATGCGGGCCAGAGCCACGCGGACCTCGCGCTTGCACGCCTCATGCTGATCGACCGATTTTGGCGTGACCAGCAATTGATCGAAAGTACTGTCGGTGCCGGGAGGCTTGTCGGGAAAGTCGCGGCGCATGGCGGCGAAGGGCACGAATACTTTGTTTACATCCCATCCGTCATAGCTGGAGTCCTGTTTCTTTTTCTCCATTACCCCGATCACGGTGTAGGGAAAGTCGTTAAGGTAAATGGTATCGCCCACGGGATTGCGTCCCGGGAACAATTGCTTAGCTGCGTCGGAGCCGAGAAAGGCGACGCGCCGAGCCTCGCGCATGTCGTCCCAGTCGTAAAAGCGTCCGACACCGACGTCCAGGGTGCGAATATATGCAAACTGCGGATACGATCCGGTCACAGTAAAAGCAGCATTATTGAAATTGGAATGCGCGCGAACTGTGTCCTGCTCGAGTTCGGGAATCGCATACTCGCAGTCGGGCGAGTCGGATTGCACGGCAGCAACATCGGGATCTTCCCAATGCACGATGCGGCCGGCATGTGTTCCGCCTGCCTGCAGACTGGTACGGCCATGGAAGACGATCATCACGTCTTTGCCAAGGTTGCGCGTCTGATCTTCCTGGCCTTTGCGCAGGCCTTCGCCGGCGGCCACCATGAGCACGATGGAGACGATGCCCCAGGCGATCCCGAACATGGTGAGGAAGGCGCGAAGCTTGTGCGACCAGAGAGTTCGCAAAACGTCAGAAATGAGATCGCGTAACGTCATACACAGAGTTGGACGCGGCCCGGAGAAGAACGTAATCCCACGCCGCAAGCCGCCCATGAGTAGATACGCATGGAAAAGGATTTTTGTTGCAGAAAATTGAGGGAGCGAAACTCAGGATTTGTGCTTCGAATGCCTAATCTTGGGATCATTGCCTCAAAGCGGCTAGACCAATTCTTTGTAACCACTGGTCGAACTCTCGCAGAGCCAGTTCACACTGCTGCCGATGGCGCTCTTTGCGATCGCGGATTTTCCTTTCCAGTGGAGGGAGCAGATCGAAGGTAATATTTGCCGGCTGAAAATTTCCTGGATCGGCGTGGGTGACATAGTGAGTGAGAGAGCCGAATGCCGAAGCGCGCGGCGGCGGGGCAATCTCGGCTCCGCTTGCCAGCGCGGTCGCGTGCATCCCAGCCAAAAGTCCGGTCGCGATTGATTCGACATAGCCCTCTACCCCGCAAATCTGGCCAGCGAAAAAGACCTGTGGGTGGGATTTCATCTGCAAAGTTTCTCGCAACAAAGTGGGCGCATTGATATACGTATTGCGATGAATTTGTCCATAGCGAAGGAATCGCGCATTTTCCAGTCCCGGAATCAAGCGCAACACTCGCGCCTGGTCTGCAAACTTCAAATGATTCTGAAACCCGACCAAATTGTAAGAATCGGCGCGCAGATTCTCCTGGCGCAATTGCACTACTGCGTAAGGCCGTTTGCCATTGCGAGGATCGATGAGTCCGACCGGCTTCATTGGCCCGAAGCGAAGAGTATCGCGGCCGCGCCGCGCGATCTCCTCAATCGGAAGACAACTCTCGAAATAATTCAGCTTTTCCCAATCACGCTCCTCGACTGACTGCGCCTGCAGAAGCGCATCATAAAAGCGGCCGTATTCCTCCTGGGTCATGGGACAGTTGATGTAATCCGCCGATCCTTTGTCGTAACGCGCGGCCATGTAGACGCGCGACCGATCAATCGAGTCCGCCTCTACGATGGGGCTGATCGAGTCGTAGAAATATAAGTGCGGACTATGTGGAGCGGGCGCTCCCCTCCCCCGGGTTCCTGACTGCTCCGGCTGTTCACTCAGCCGCGCAATTTCAGAAGTCAGTCCTTCCGAAGTCAGAGGACCGGTAGCGATGATAGTCAACCCTGCCGACTCGTCGATGGTTGTGACCTCTTCGCGCCTTACCGAGATGCGTGGCTCGCGCGAAATCGCTTCAGTCACTCGCGCCGCGAAGGTGACGCGGTCCACGGCCAAAGCGTGCCCTGCGGGGACTGCACATGCACGCGCGATTTCCAGTAACAACGAACCCGCGCGCCGCATTTCTTCCTTCAGCAGCCAGGGAGCGGTGTTCTCGCTGTCGGACTTCAGCGAATTGGAGCAAACGAGCTCGGCGAAATCCGCCGTCTGGTGGGCCGGGGTCGAGCGCAACGGCCGCATCTCGAAGAGTTCAACGTCTAACCCGCGGCGGGCACATTGCCACGCGGCCTCGGACCCGGCCAAACCTGCTCCGATAATTCTGATGATTGCCATTCGAATGTGATGTTCTTATGCGTTCTGGCGCTGGGATTTTCGCAGCGGGTGGATGGTTTCGTTCCGTTCCAGCATTTCGATGAATTCGCGAATTTTGCGCGGTCGCATTCCGTCTCGCAGTCCCGGTTGGAACGTGGGAGCCGATGCCAGCGCAACCGCTTACGGCTTTATTATGATACGTGATGGAACTTTGTGAGGGAGGAGCGATGGCACGCATTAACCTGATCGAACCCGAATCGGCCCACGCTGAGGTGAAGGAAATTTACGAAAAGATGCTGCGCGGCAAGCCCGGCAATGTGCAGAAAGCGCTGGCGCATCGCCCGGAGATGCTGAAAAACTTTCTAAACTTCTACGCCAGCGTGGGACGATCCCTGGACCGCAAACTCTATGAACTGATCTATCTGTGCGTGTCGCTGATCAATGGATGCCACTACTGCACGCAGCACCATATTTCTTCGTCGAAGCGGGTAGGTCTGACTGCAGAAGACTGGGCTGCTTTGAAGGCGGGAGATTACTCACGATACAGCGAAAAGGAACGCGCGGCGCTGGTGTATGTCGAAAAGCTGACGCGTACGCCGCACGACATCAGCGACGCTGATTTCGCTCCGCTAACGAAACTGTTTTCGGAGCCTGAAATTGTCGATGTCCACATGCTCGCGGGACTTGCCAATCTTACCAATCGCCTTACCGATCCGCTCGGCCTGGAGGGAGAGGTCCCGGAGGAAAAGATCTGACCTTTTCGCCGCCGGTTTGCGCGGATTGCCACGGATTTAGGGCAAAGCATTCTTGATCCGTGTTGACCCGTGTCGATCCGTGGCAAAGAGTCTCATGCAGACTAAAGAATTTCCCGGGCATCGCCAACACGGCGGGTGACGTGTTCCCGGTCGAGATATTCGAGCAGTGGGATGGCGTATTTGCGGCTGACTCCAGTGATCTCTTTGAACTTCGCTACGTCGATTCTCTGGGATTTGACTTTTTGCACCGCGAGTAAGCGGCGCAACTCTTCCAACGCGCCGCGATGAAATACAAGTTCATCGGAAAGTTTGATCAGTACTTTTTCGCGCAGCATCATGGTGACGATTTTCTGCGCGCGAATCTTATCTACTCTAAGGCCCGCAATGACTTCGTGGAGTGCGGGAACTTTCAACCCCGCTGACGAGAAGGCGTCTTCAATTGTCTTTTTCGACTCCGCTTCTTCGTCCTTCATGACCACGCCATGGCCGGGCAGCCGCACAAGGTCGCCGGAGGTCTCGATGTTTTTTTCGCGAACCAGCAGATCAAGAGCCGCTGCGAATACTTCCGTCGATGCTTTTGTGCGTTCCCGGAGCTCCTGCTTTGCGATTCCACTGGCCAGCGGATTCTTTTTGTGAAATCCCACAACCGTGCTCACGATGAGTTGCTGAAGCCTGATAATGGCGAGCGCGTCGGCGAGCAGTTCGCCGATCCGCAGGCCTTGCAGATCTTTCAGGGGCTTTGCCAGCACAGCTTCGATCGCATCGTGGGTCCATCCGGTTTCGGCAATCAGGCGGGACATCGGTATGCCGGCATGACCACGCCTGGCGATGCGTGCTGTCAGAATCTCTTCGGGGGTGCCGGAGTCGAGAATCTGTAGAAGAGTTTCCAGCTCCGGCATGCGCGGGATGGGAGCAGGATCGAGCACGACGCCGCCTCCAATGGTTATAACCGGCGAAAAGTGGCGGATAATGAAGCGGTCGCCGGGCAAAAGAAGCGCCGGCTGCGGAAGCTTTAATCTGGCAAATGCGTGCGCGCCAGGGAGCAGTTGCTTGGAGCCGTGAAGCGTGATCGCCGCTACAGTCTCCATTGTGTGGCAATGAAAATGTACTCGCGAATGATGCTTGAGTGGACGCGGCGCAGACGCCAGCAGGCTCAATCGGACGTCGAGGCGGCGCGTCGAAGCAAACGTTGTCGGCGGCGCCAGCGTCATGCCACGAGATAAATCTTTGGTAGTGACGCCCGCTAAATTCAGCGCGGTGCGTTGTCCGGCAATCGCCGCGTCGGTAGCATGTCCATGGACCTGCACGCCGCGCACGCGAACGTGCCGGCCAGTCGGAAAAACTTCCATATCTTCTTCGCGGCGAATGGTCCCTGTAACGAGCGTTCCGGTTACGACTGTGCCGAAACCCTTCATGCTGAACACACGATCGATTGGCAGTCGCGCCAGAGCATTAGAATCCCGCGGTTCTACTTGAGCGGCGGCCGTGATCATGGCACGCTTCAGATCATCGAGACCGGCGCTGGTCAGCGAGCTCACAGCAACGATTGATTTTGGGTTATCCAAGAATGTCCCGCGCAGAAATTCCTCGACTTCCAGCCGTACCACATCAAGCGTCTCCGCATCCACGGCATCTGACTTGGTAATCACGGCGATGCCGCGTTTCACGCCCAGTAATTGCAGGATGTCGAAGTGTTCGCGCGTCTGCGGCTTGATCGACTCGTCGGCCGCGATCACCAACAGCACCAGATCGATGCCGCCAACTCCCGCCAGCATATTGCGCACGAAGCGCTCATGACCGGGAACGTCCACGAAACCGAGATGCAGAGTCTCGTCGTTCGCGTCTGGCAGGTCCATGTGGGCAAAGCCCAGGTCAATGGTAATTCCGCGGCGCTTTTCTTCCTGCAGGCGGTCGGCATCAATCCCCGTCAACGCCTTGACTAGGGCCGTTTTCCCATGATCGATGTGACCGGCCGTGCCGACAATAATGGATTTCATCTTCCTCTGAATCTTAACCGGAATCGGCGCTAGTTCGCCGCAAAAGAGCGCGCGGAAATCGGCGATGGCGGTGTCCATGGATTCACAGGTATCCGTCTTGTGAACCGCCTGCCTACGCTTTACTCTTATGACGCAGATCGCTGATGCAGCGTTGATGCACAGCATTGATACGAACTGCGGAGAACCTTGCATGAGGGTGTCTGTCTTTGTCGGAACCAGTGTTGACGGCTTCATGGCGCGTTCGAATGGCGACATCGATTTTTTGCCGGAGGGAGGCGGAGAGCCTCACGGCTATAACGAATTCATCGCAAGCGTGGATGCGCTGGTCATTGGACGGAAAACGTTCGAGACGGTTCTGGCTTATCCGGTGTGGCCTTATGGCAACAAGCGCGTGGTTGTTCTGAGCAGCCAGCCGGTCGACTTTTCCGGGGTTCGTGGAGGCGTCGTGGAACAGATGGCCGGTCCTCCCGCTGAGATCGTCGCGAAACTCGCTGCCAGCGGCGTCCAACACATCTACGTCGACGGAGGCATCACGATTCAACGGTTTCTGTATGCTGGCCTGGTTCAGCGCCTTACCATCACGCGAGTACCGGTGCTCATCGGAGAGGGAGTTTCACTGTTCGGCGCGTTGCCCCACGATCTGCGCCTGAGGCACATCGGTACGCGGCAATATCTGAGTGGCCTGGTCAAGAGCGAGTACGCGGTCACCACTGACTTCTAGAGAGCCGGACTTCTAGAGAACTGGCCTTGCCGGCTCGCGTTTACGCCGCATTCGCGGTGAATAATATCCACAGCAAAATGATTGCAATCGTCCTACCTTCCTGCGCCGCGAAATGCGACAATAGAAGCTCTTCCCATGGCCACCTCCTTGACCTTTGCCTTTTCCCCGGAGATCCTCCGGCAGCACGGCCTAACGCCTGAGGAATACGAGAAGATCAAGCATCTGCTTGGCGACCGTGAGCCCACGCTGACTGAACTCGGAATTTTTAGCGTGATGTGGAGTGAGCACTGTTCTTATAAATCGTCGCGCGTGCATTTGAAGCGGCTGCCCACGCGCAGCAAACTCGTGCTGCAGGGACCGGGCGAGAATGCCGGCATCATCGACATCGGCGATGGCTGGGCCTGCGCGTTCAAGATCGAATCGCACAATCATCCTTCGTTCATCGAACCTTTTCAGGGGGCGACCACCGGTGTGGGAGGAATACTGCGCGATATTTTCACGATGGGAGCACGGCCGGTCGCGGTGATGGATTCGCTGCGTTTTGGGCCGATTCGTGTGGACGCAGGCGAGTCGTCCGGGAACGCAGCCGAGCTGCGCTCGGCCAGACAGCCGGAGGCGGCTGTCTCCACACAATCAATACAAGGTGTCTCCACACAAGCAACGCAATCTGAGATTCACAAAAATCATTCCATTCTTGATGGCGTGGTCAGTGGAGTTGCTTCTTACGGGAATTGTTTCGGAGTGCCGAATCTTGGGGGCGAAACCAAATTTGAACGTTGTTACTCCGGGAATCCGCTGGTGAATGCGTTTGCCTTGGGCCTGGTGCGAAAAGACGAGATTTTTTACGCCAAGGCTGCGGGCGAGGGCAATCCGGTAATTTATGTTGGCGCCAAGACGGGCCGTGATGGCATTCACGGCGCGACCATGGCCAGCGAAGAGTTCAGCGAAGCCTCGGAAGCGAAGCGGCCGAATGTGCAGGTGGGCGATCCGTTCCTGGAAAAACTGTTGCTCGAAGCCTGTCTGGAAGCGATGCAAACGGGCGCGATTGTCGGCATTCAAGATATGGGCGCGGCTGGACTCACCTGCTCGACTTGCGAGATGGGCGGGCGAGGCGGCGTAGGCATTGAGATCGAACTGGACCGCGTGCCGCAGCGTGAAACTGGCATGACTCCCTACGAAATTATGTTGAGCGAGTCACAAGAGCGCATGTTGCTGGTGGCGCAAAAAGGACGCGAGCAGGAAGTCTTCCGCGTTTTCGAAAAATGGGGGCTGGATGCAGTCGAAGTAGGAACGGTCACGACCGACAATAAATTGCGTGTGCTGGAACATGGAAAAATTGTGGCGGAGATTCCGAATGCTGCGTTGACGGATGAAGCGCCGGTGTATAAACGTTCGCTAGCGCGGTGGGAACCGCCGGTGCCGCGGGAGATGCCCGAGCATCTTAACCTCGGCGGAGCTCATGATTCCACCGCGGATCTGAAGCGCTTGCTCGCCAGTCCGAACATTTGCGGCAAGCGCTGGGTGTGGCAACAATATGATCACATGGTGCAGACCAACACCGTGGAAGCGCCGGGAGCGGGCGATGCGGGCGTGATTCGGATAAAAGGTTCGCAGCGCGGGCTTGCCATGGCGCTCGATGGCAACGGGCGCTGGTGCTATCTCGATCCGCGCCTGGGCGCTATGCATGCGGTTGCCGAGGCGTCGCGCAAAGTGGCCTGCTCTGGCGCGACTCCAGCCGGAGCCACCAATTGCCTGAACTTCGGCAATCCCGAGAAACCGCACATCATGTGGCAGTTCTCTCAAACCATCGACGGGATCACGAAGGCTTGCGAGGAACTGGAAATACCCATTACTGGCGGCAACGTAAGTTTCTACAACGAGACGCTGGGTGAAGGCATTTATCCCACGCCGGTGTTGGGAGTCGTAGGAATTCTGGAAGACGTGCACAAAGCTGCAAAAATGCATTTCGCGGCTCCGGGACGTGCGATCGTGCTCCTGCGCGCGGGCGAAGCCGGCGATTTTACCGACGCCGAGAGCGAATTTGGATCGTCGGAATATGCCAAGGAAATTCTGGGCACGCTGTGGGGATATCCTCCCGAGATTGATCTGGGAAAAGAAGCCAGCTTGCAGAAAGCTGTGATTGAATTGATCCAACTCGGATTGGTGAAATCGGCACACGACTGCGCCGATGGTGGCTTGGCCGTTGCATTGGCGGAAAAGACATTCCCCAAGGGAGTGGGTGCGCGGGTGAATCTGGCATCTGGCGGCCTGTTTGCGGAGTTTGTGCTGTTCGGAGAAGATGCCAGCCGCATCTTGATCTCTTGCGACCCCGGGAATATAGCGCGAATCAAACAAGTAGCGGTGAGTCACGGCGTAGACGCAGACGTTATCGGAGAGACGATTCCGGGACTGGTGGAGATTTCAGTGGACGGCAAGGTCCTGATTTCCGCGCCAGTTGCGGAGTTGAGCGAGGCTTATGAAGGTGCTTTGGAGTCGGCGTTGCGGACGGATCCGGAGTTGGTAGCGGCGAATTGATTCGGTGGTTGTGGTCAGAGGCTAATCCTAAATGCTTCCTTCTGACAAATTTCATGACGAGTGCGGGGTGGTGGCTATCTTCGCCCACCCTGAGGCGGAAAAGCTTGCTTACCTGGGGCTGCATGCTTTGCAGCATCGCGGACAGGAATCGGCTGGGATCGTCTCGTCCGATGGCCTGACGTCGCGCGTGCACAAGGCGATGGGATCGGTCGCCGAGATTTTCACCGAGGATGTGCTCTCCAAAATGCGCGGCACTCTGGCGATCGGGCATACTCGCTATTCCACCGCCGGCGATTCCGCATTGCTCAATGCGCAACCGATTCTGGTGCAATCCAACAAAGGTTCGATTGCAGTGGCGCACAATGGAAATCTGGTGAATGCGCTGCAGGTGCGTGCGCAACTGGAAAGTCAGGGATCGATTTTTCAGACGAACAGCGACACTGAAGTCATCGTTCACTTGATTGCGCTCTCCAAGGAACACACGTTGCCCGAGGCGGTAACTGATGCTCTGCGGCGTGTCGAGGGAGCGTTTTCTCTGGTGATGATGAGCAACGACCGCGTCTTTGCGGTGCGCGATCCGCGGGGCTTCCGGCCGCTGGCCATGGGACGGGTTGCGGCGCTCGAGGGCCAGAAGCAAGACACCATCGTCTTCGCCTCGGAAACTTGCGCCTTTGACCTGATCGGCGCCGAATACATACGCGACGTGAAGCCGGGCGAGTTGATCGTGGTCGGACCGGAAGGAATCAGTTCGCGATTTTATTCTTCGCCCGCTCCGCAATCGAGTTGCATCTTCGAGCACGTGTATTTCTCGCGCCCGGACAGCATTGTCTTCGGACGCGCGGTGCAAACCAGTCGCGAACAACTGGGCCGACAGCTGGCGCGGGAAGCGGGCGTGGAGGCCGATCTCGTGGTGCCTGTTCCGGATTCGGGTGTAACAGCAGCGGTCGGTTACGCCGCCGAGAGTGGCATTCCGTTTCGCTTTGCGCTGATCCGCAATCATTATGTGGGACGCACGTTCATCGAGCCCAGCCAGAGCGTGCGGGACTTTGGCGTGAAACTCAAGCTGAATCCGGTGCGCTCGCTGCTGCAAGGGAAGCGCGTGGTGCTCATCGATGACTCGATTGTGCGCGGCACTACCAGCCGCAAAATTGTTCGCATGATTCGCAGCGCAGGAGCTAAGGAAGTCCACATGCGCATCTCGTGCCCGCCCACGATTTCGCCTTGTTATTACGGAGTGGACACGCCTTCAAAGAAACAACTCATCGCCGCCAACAAATCGGTGGAGGAGATTCGGGACTATATTGGCGCGGATTCTCTGGCTTATCTTTCGCTGGATGGCCTGAAGAAAGCTTGCGGGGAAGGCGAGAAAATTTCGTACTGTTCGGCCTGTTATACGGGAAATTATCCTACCGACATTATTGACGTGGAAGAAATCCTGCCGGCAACGGCGCGGCGATAGACGTTCAGCGCCGGACTTCCGACGTCAGACCTCAGACGTCGGACCTCAGACTCTCAGACCTCAGACCTCAACCTTTTGCCGCATTTCGTTCGGATTTTTCGAATCGCCGGATTCTTGTTGGCATTAAATCTTCGGCTTTCGCGCCTGTACGACGCGAGGGATGGATTGTAGATCGGGGATGATGCGAACTTCTTCCCAGTCTTGCAGGAGTTGCTTGACCCTGTCGGCAATTGTTCCGCTGATTTCCAAGATGAACCATCCGCCAGGGCGCAACGCCGCATGAGCCTGAGGAATGAGCCGGGCGATGACCTCGGTCCCGGTAGGCCCGCCAAACACAGCATTCCGCGGCTCAAACTTACGCACCTCCAGTTGAACCTGATCTTCCTCCGACTCGCCGACATACGGCAGATTGGAGACGACGAAGTCCAAGTCGGTGAGGTTAAGTCCTGCAAGCAAGTCTGCCCGATGAAATTGAATTCTGTTCTCCAATTGATGGCGGGCTGCGTTGGCGCGGGCAACTTCGAGCGCGGCAGTAGAGATGTCGGTGGCGTGCATTTCGGCGTCCGGTAATTCTCTGGCGAGAGCCAGAGCAATGCAGCCGGAGCCGGTGCCGACATCGAGCACTCGGCATCCGGCATCGGCTTTCCGGCTTTCGGATACACGAACTGCTGAGGTTCGAGGTCCGAACGCCGGACGCCCGACGCCGGGCAGCGAGCCTTGTAGCGCCAGAACAGTCTCGACCACATGCTCAGTCTCGGGACGCGGAATCAGAACAGCGGGAGTGACAATCAGGTCCATACCCCAGAATTCCTGATGTCCAGTGATGTATTGCGCGGGTACGCCGCGGGCGCGCTCGCCGAGCGCCGCATCGTAACGGCTTTGCTCTTCAGCACTAAGTTCGCGTTCGGGATGAGCGAAGAGGTAAGCCCGGTCGCAATCGAGCGTAAACATTAACAGCAGTTCCGCGTTCAGACGTGGGGACGGGACTTGGCTTGCGGTCAGGCGGGTAATCGCAGAGTCGAGGGATGCTTTTAACAGCACGGGCAATTTAACCACAATGACACAGAGACGGGCTGCTCGTCTTACCTCGGACCCATGCCGGCTTGCCGGTTCCACTCGTAATCGAGATAGATCATCTGGCCGATGTGGTGCTGCATGTGGGCGGCACATTGCATAATCATGTCGAGGCGGCTCTGCGCGGTTGTGCCGACACCCGAATATTGTTTCGACCAGTCTTCGGGCGATTGAGCGATGATCGTTTGTTACACCATCATCACGGCTTCGTCGAAGCGTTTCAGCGCTTCCTCTTTCGACGGCGGAGCGGGTTCGTTGAACTCTCGCGGGCGATCGCGGACGTAGCCGGTATTCGCAATCTGCGCGCCGATGTAGTAGTTCAAGTTGCCGGTGAGATGAAGCACCAGGTGGCCAAAACTATTTCCGAAAGGAAATGGCTTGCGCCAAAACTGAGAGTTGGTGAACGGATCTGTCAGCCCGCGGACTCTAGCGGCGTTCGCGGCATAGCGATCGATGAGAACGATTGAGAGTGTCGAGTGCAAGTCGGTCATGTTTTACCTTACTCGTGTGAGAGGACTCGGCCGCCGGGCTTTGCCCGGCCCGACAGCCGAGGGCGGTTGTAGCCACATCATCACACAACGCTGGCGGCTTCCTGCTTCAGCTTTTCTGCTTGATAGTAGGTGGTTAAGGCCTCGATCAGCGGCTGAAGTTTTCCGTCCATCACCGCTTCGAGTTGATGGATGGTAAAGCCGATGCGATGGTCGGTGAGACGATTTTGCGGGAAATTGTAGGTGCGGA
>PKXU01000196.1:35924-51765 GCA_003132445.1 Acidobacteriaceae bacterium
ATTTCTCGTCCTGGCAACTCACGACCGTGTTCGTCGGGATATGGGTAATGCGCACGGCGGAATAAGTGGTGTTCACCGATTGGCCGCCGGGGCCAGAAGAACAAAAAGTATCGATGCGCAAATCCTTGGCTTCGATTTTGATGTCGACATCTTCCGCTTCGGGCAGCACCGCGACGGTAACGGCCGAAGTGTGAACGCGCCCCTGCTGCTCGGTCGCGGGCACGCNNGATAGCCGAGGTGTGCACGCGACCCTGGGTCTCGGTGGCGGGCACGCGCTGCACGCGGTGCACGCCGCTCTCGTACTTCAGCTTGCTGAACACGCGCTCCCCGCTGACCAGCGCGATGACTTCCTTCAATCCGCCCGCCGACGATTCTGAAGAGGAGAGCACTTCCACCTTCCAACGCTGCGTCTCTGCGTAACGCGTATACATGCGGAAAATTTCTGCGGCGAAGAGCGTAGCTTCGTCGCCGCCGGTACCGGCGCGGATTTCCAAAATAATATTCTTTTCGTCGTTCGGATCTTTGGGAAGGAGAAGGACCTTCAATTCCTCCTCAACCGCTTTCACTCGACCTTCGAGTTGCGTAAGTTCGTCCTGCGCGTAGGCGCGCATCTCGGGATCTTTTTCATCGGCTAGCAGCGCCTTGCTCTCAGCAATGCCCTTTGTCAGATCTTTGTATTCGCGATACTTCTCCACCATGGGCGCAATTTCGGCATGCGCCTTGGCAGTCTTCTGGTATCGCGCCGAGTCGTTCACAATCTCCGGCGAAGCCAGAGCATTGGTCAGCTCTTCGTAGCGGGCTTCGATTTGGTCGAGTCGTTCAAACATCGAGTTCTCGGTTCTCAGTTCCCAGTTCTCAGTTGCGGATTTGATCCTCGATTCCGATCGCAGCTCCCGAATACTCACGCAGAATCCCGCCCGAATTGGACGAAATTCATTTTATGCGTTTTGCACTGAGAACTGAGAACCGGGAACCGAGAACTTGTTTTCGGGGTGGGAACCCCTAGGCAATCACCAATTCCCCGCCACGCTCTTTTTCGAGGGACATGGCGTGGTCGAGCGCGGCGATTGCGCATTGGGCTTGATCGTCCGACGGTGGCTGGGTAGTGATGCGCTGCAGCCAGAGGCCGGGAGCAGTCATCAATGCGAACAGCGATCCGCGATGCTTGGCCGCGAAGCGAATGATCTCGTAAGAAACTCCCGCGATTACCGGCAGCAGAACGATGCGCGAGGCGAAGCGCGCCCAGAAGGTAGTAAACGGAATCAGCATGTAGAAGCCGATCGAGATCAGCATCACCGTCATCAAAAAGCTAGTGCCACAGCGCGGATGATACGTGGAATATTTCTGCACTGCGGCGGTGTTGAGCGGGTCGCCATTTTCGAAGGCAAAAACTGTCTTATGTTCGGCGCCGTGATACTGGTAGACACGACGAATATCTTTCCACAACGAAACTCCCCAGATGAAGAGCAGAAACAATAATAGGCGGATGCCGCCGTCGATCAGATTGAAGACAATGCGTCCGCCTAGGGCGGGATTGACTTTTTTCAGTTCGGTGGCCGCCAGCAAGGGGATGTATTTGTACATGAAGATGAAGAAGGCGAGCGAGATGAGAATGTTTACCGCCGCCAGCCAGTTACTGAGGGTGGCAGCTTTTTCGCGGGATTGACGCTGGGATTCCGAAGTAGATGAAGAAGAAGATGTCTGCACTTGGAAAGAATCCGCCGCGCTTTGCGCTGGCAGGACAGCCGAGACGGCTGTCGTCGAATGGGTCGTGCCCGCTGAATCTTCCTGCATCATGTCTTCAAGGGCGACGTTGGCCGAGAAGCGCAGGGCGCGGTAGCCGAGATTCATGGCATAACCGAGCGTCATAACGCCGCGCACGATGGGCCACGCCATCCATTTATGCTTTTCGGACGGCCGGTCGAGCGGTTCGCTCATGGTGACGACTTCGCCCGAAGGCTTACGGCAGGCGATGGCCCAGGCGTGCGGAGAGCGCATCATCACTCCCTCAAGCACGGCCTGCCCGCCAACCAGCGTCTCCTCGCCGCTTTCGAGCGCGGGCAGAAGCTGAATGGCGGCCAAGAATCGCAGATAGTTTTTCAGTTTACGCACGAGAGTTTAGATGCTCCTGAAAGGGACACGACGCAGCTTCTAGAGTAACACAGGCTTAAGGCCAGCCACGGCTGGCCTGTGGGCAGTGTTACTTAAAGTAGCGACAAGGGTTAGTTTCGAGTCAAAGATTCGGCTGGCAATTACGGTTTGTAGAACAACTACGATTGTTGAGCTCTATTGGGAGGGGTATGCAGCGGTTGGCCATAGCGGGCGAGGCAATCGCCGGGACGACGAAAAAGCTGCTGAAGACGGGCATCGTTGCCGACTATCTGAAGTCGCGTACCGAGGATGAGGCGGCAGTGTCCGCAGTCTTCTTGTCGGGACGCGCGTTTCCGGCTTGGGAGGAGACCACGATGCAGATCGGCGGACGGGCGCTTTGGCGCATCGTGGCCGAACTGGCGGAAAAAAGTGAAACCGATCTGACTGAATCGTATCGCCGGCATGGCGACTTGGGAGCCGTGGCCGGAGAAATACTTCCCGAGCGCGCGGGTCAGGGTGTGAGCGCGTTGGAAGTGGAGGCTGCGTTCCGTCAGATCGCCGCGGCGAGGGGGCCCGCAGCGAAGGCAGCGCTGGTACGCGATCTGATCTCCCGCGCGACTCCGCTGGAAGCTAAATACATTATCAAGATCATGACCGGCGATCTGCGGATTGGATTGAAAGAAAGCCTGGTCGAGGATGCAATCGCTCGCGCTTACGCCGCCACGCTGCCGCAAGTGCAGCGCGCCAACATGTTGCTCGGCGACATTGGCCAGACTCTGCGGCTGGCTTTGGAGGGCAAGCTGGACGACGCACAGATGCGGCTGTTTCACCCCATCGGTTTCATGCTGGCCAGTCCCATTGAATCGACGGAAGAAGGATTGAGTTATTTTTCCGAGGCGGCGGTCGAAGATAAGTATGACGGCATCCGCGCGCAAGCTCACGTAGCGAATGGCGAGGTAAAGTTTTTTTCCCGGACGCGGGACGAAATCACGGAGTCGTTTCCCGAATTGCCGGACGCCCTGGCCGGGCTGGAGCAGGATGCCATTCTCGATGGTGAAATTGTAGCCTGGGAATATCCCAGGAATATTCGCGACACTCAGGAAGTGGTCGATGAGGCCGCCTCTGGGGCGAGTAGTGACGAGAACGCGAGCGAGGATGAGAAGACGCGCGCCGATGAAGATAAAGCTGTGAACCTGGGACGGGCGCGTCCGTTCAGCGTCTTGCAGCAGCGGCTGGGAAGAAAAAAAGTCAGCGAAAAGATGCTGCGTGAAATTCCTGTCGCTTTTCTGGCCTTTGATGTTTTGTACGCCGGCGGAGAACTGTTGATGGACCGTCCGCTGCGGGAGCGGGCTGGGATTCTGGACGGACTGCTGTCGGAAAGAAAAGTTATTCACCACAGAGTCACAGAGACGCAGAGAAACGCGAAACAAGCAAGGCTGGTCTTTGAGGATTCCGAACCCGAGGATGATTCCGAACTCGAACATCCCGAACATGAAGAGAATCAGACCAGGGCAGCCAGCGTAATCCGCGTGCCTGTGTTCCGCGCCTCGTCGGCCGAAGAATTGGAAGATCTTTTTGTGGCGGCGCAGGCGCGTGGCAACGAAGGATTGATGATCAAGGATCTCGATTCTTCGTACACACCAGGCAAGCGCGGCAAGGCATGGCTGAAGATGAAGCGCGAACTGGCCACGCTGGACGTCGTTGTTACCGCCGTCGAATATGGGCATGGCCGGCGCATCGGCGTGCTCAGCGATTACACCTTCGCCGTATGGGATGGCGACAAGTTAGTGAACATCGGCAAGGCATACTCCGGCCTGACTGATGTCGAGATTGCCGAAATGACGCAGTGGTTTCTCGAACACACGATTCCTGATCGAAATAGCGAAGCCCAGGGATTCCGGCTGCAGGTTGAGCCGAAGATCGTGCTGGAAGTGGCGTTCAATAACATGATGCGATCAGACCGCCACGAAAGCGGATACGCGCTGCGCTTTCCGCGCATCGTGCGCCTGCGGCCAGATAAGTCAGCGGAAGACGCCGATACGATTGAGCGGGCGCGGGAAATTTTCGAAAGACAGGCGAAATAAATCCCGGTGAATTAAGGGTGTTGAGGCTAGTGGCTGTGGTGGTGATGATGCTCTTCGCTCTCCGCCACCGGAATTACGCAGCCGTGCGCTACTTCGCAGACTACGTGTTCGAACTGGATGGTCGTATGGTCGATGCGAAAGTCGTGCAGCAGCCGCTCCTTCACGTCGCGCAGGATGCGTTCGCTGACCGATGGCGGAATATCGGCAATGGCAATGTGGCACGAGAGCGCGTGGGTTTCCGATCCGATGCTCCACACATGCAAATCATGCACTTCGTTCACGCCTTCGATCGAGCGGATGACCGACTCGATCCTCTCGAGTTTCATGCCGCGGGGCGTGCCTTCCAGCAAAATGTTCAGCGTCTCGCGCACGATGCCGAAGCCCGACCACAGGATCAGAACTCCGATGCCGAGCGAAAGCACGGAATCAATCCAGTAATTTCCCGTGACTAGAATCGCCCAACCCCCGGCGATCACGGCCGCGGTCGAAAGCGTGTCTCCAACCTCGTGCAATAACGCGCTGCGAATGTTGACGTCGCCACCAGCGCCTCGGCTTGAGCGGAACAGCAGCAGCGAGATGGCTCCGTTCATCACCACGCCGGCCGCAGCCACTCCCATCATCACCCCAGCCCGCACATGCTCGGGATGCTGCAAGCGGCGAAATGCCTCGTAGAAGATGAAAAATGAAACCGCCACCAGAGAAGTGGCATTGACCAGAGCCGCCAGCACTCCGGCGCGGTGGTAGCCATAAGTTTTGGTGGAACTCGCCGGGCGCGACTGAAAGTAAACCGCCACCAGCGAAAGCAGCAGCGCGAGGAAGTCGGACAAATTGTGTCCGGCTTCGGAAAGCAACGACAGCGAGTGAGCGCGAATGCCGGCTGCAACCAGCAGCACGATATAGGCAAGGGTTACCGCGAGCGATATCTTCAGAACCCGCGTGGGACCGCCCGCGCTATGAACATGCACGTGCATGCTTCCAGTGTAAGGGGGTACGTAAATGGCTTCAAGCGTGAACCGCATTAAGGAATCCCGTGTCCGGGTTAAGCCCTTGTCGCGAATGCCGATGTGCCGTAGAGGCGGTCAGGCCTGAGCATTGCGATCTTAGGTGTAAGCATGAATTAAGAAGAGAAGTTTTCCGAAAGCACAGAAAAATAAAAAATATTCGAGTGGCAAGAGAATTTATGGACGAAATCGTTAAGGATTTTCTTATCGAAAGGGTCGTCGGTCGGATAATCAGCTCTTGGTTAGGCTGTTGAGGTATCGGTTGTTATAGAACGTAGTTGTTTTCTGCACGAATTCCAGAACCTTGAGCATGCGCTCCCGGCCTTCGCGGTTCATCTCGCGGAACTGAATGGCGAGGCCAGAACCGGGATCGAGTCTTGCCACCACTCCCTCGGCTGACAAGCTGGTGTCATCCATCGAAAACCCTAGCTTGATCTTGCTGCCCGGAGAAACAATCGTGCTGGTTTCGATGTAGCAGCCTCCCAGGCTGACATCGGTAAGATTCGCGAATAGTGGCGTTCCGCCCGTTTCCGTTTGCATTTCGATCGTAACCCGGCACTTCAACCGCGGATGGGAACGGCGGTCCTTGTAGGAAAGCTGTTTCTGTTTTTCCAGGTACATGCGGCGGTCCGCTTCGGCGAGCAGTTGCTCCGCATCTTTGCCATCGTCGGGATAAAGAGCGAGTCCAACGCTCAGCGAGAGAATGTCTTCGCCGCAAACTTCATTTCCCGCTTGCTTCGCCCAGCCTCGCAGTTGCTCGGCCTTTTTCCCAGCCGAATCCGCCGCCAGGCCAGGAGCAATGATCACGAATTCATCTCCGCCCATGCGCGCCACATAGTCATATTCGCGGCAACCGTCTTTCAGAGACTGGGCAAAAAGTCGCAACACGCGATTGCCCTCAAGGTGGCCGAAGCGGTCATTAATTTGTTTGAAGCCGTCCATATCAGAGACCATGACGGTCAGCGCCAAATTGTCGCGCTTGCAGCGCGCCAGTTCGCGGTCGAGTTGCAGGAACAGCGAGCGCGCATTGGGCAGGCCAGTGAGATAGTCGGTGGTCGCTGAATCTTCCGCCTGCTGGTATTTGAGGGCGTTCTCGATGGAGAGCGCCATCTTGCCGCTAACTGCCAGCAGAATGCGCAGGTGATCCGATGTGAAAGCGTCGCGTTCCCCGCGGTAAAGGGCCAGAACGCCGATTACTCCAGAGATGCCTTCCAGCGGCACCGCCAGCGCCGAGCGCAGTGTGCTGAATTTCGAAGGATCGTTCAGGTATCCCGGTTCCACCGACGGATTGCCATTGATAATGGGCTTGCGGTTGTGCGCCACCCNNAGCCTGATAGTCCCTGCCCAACCGGAATCCGCAAGGATGAGAACAGCCGATAGTTGTCGCCGTTCACATATTCGGGAATCAGTTCAGCTTCGCGCTTGATGTAGATAGCGATGGCGTCATAAGGCACCATCGGCTTTAGTTTCACGGAGAAGACAGATAGCGTTTCAGTCAAACTCAGCGATGCGCCGAGGTCCTGGCTTAACTCGAAGAGCGATTGCGCCTCTTGTCGCGCCGCGGCAATCGAAGATAAGAACGTGTTTTCCCGGCCCGCATAATCCTGTACCGTGACGTTCTCGAATCCGGCGGCTGGCTCCAATCCGCGCTCGATTTTGATCGTCGTGGACAGTGGGCCGCTGGGATCCGGACCAGCCTTGGCCACAGCCAGCCGTTCCAGGTATTGATAGCGCTTTTGCAGAACATCGACCACCTTGGGATCGAACGATTTGCCCGACTCGGCAGCCAGCTTTTGCATTACCTCGCGCAGCGGCAAAGCGCGCCTGTATTGACGGTCGGAAGCTAGTGCGTCGAGATAATCCACGGCGGAGAGAATGCGAGCTCCGATTGGGATCTCAGCTCCCTTCAATCCCATCGGATAGCCCGAGCCGTCCCACTTTTCATGGTGTGCGCGAACGATCGGCACCACGGGATAAGGAAAGCGGACTCGCTCGAGAATTTCTGCGCCGACTAAAGTGTGAATCTTCATCTTCTCGAATTCTTCCGGTGTGAGCCGTCCCGGCTTCGAGATGATATGTTCGGGCACCGCCAACTTGCCGATGTCGTGCAGCAGGGCGGCGGCGTGCAAGGCTTCGAGCTCCGGCCCTTTCACGCCCAATTCTTTAGCCACTTCAATCGCATAGATGCGGACTCGCTGCAGGTGCTCGTGAGTGGTGTGATCCTTGGCTTCAATCGCCATGGCCAAAGCTTCGATCGTCCGCAGATGGAGATTTGCCATCTCTTCCACGTGGCGCTTCTCATCCTCCAACTTGCCGAGATAAAGACGATAAGAGCGGTAAATCAGATAAACCGCAGGTACCAGCAGCAGCGAAGTTTCCCAATTAAAGGTGTGGTTCAGCCATGCAATCGCGCCTGCGATTCCGGCCCCCACTAGGTAATAAGGGAACGACCAGAAATAGCAATCCACCAGAATTCGGATTAACGGCCGATGTTCGGTCAGGGAAATCACCGCCGCGATGGATCCGGAATTAGCAATGAAGTAAACCGTGGCCGCCACGCCCAGCAAAATCGGGCGGTTCGGAATGAGAAGATTGACCACCGGGTGGTGGTACGTAAGGTAGGCGAGCGCGGTGGAAACCGAGCCCGCGCACACATTGAACGTTACCTGGATTGCTCGCGGACGCACCGGGTACAGGCACTGCGCCAGCATCGAGGCCGCGCCCAGAATCAGTGTTTCGGTGAGACTGAGTTCAAGCACACCGATCAGGATGAAGAGGAAATTTACCGAGAGAGTTCCGGTGATTCCCGGCAGGCTCACTTTCAATCGCGACGCCAGGATGGCTATTCCTAAATAGCAGATGAACTCAGCAATGTTGTTGCTGCTTTGGTGTATGAACCCGTACAGCAGAGTGGCAAACCCGGCCAGCACCATTACGGAGATGTAGAGCTTGGCGAGGATAGACAATCCTCTCCACGATCGCGAAGGTGCGCTTCCAGCGACGCTGAGTGCGTCAATCATTTGAATACACGTGTGCGGAGTTCCCATCCGCGTGCCGCGAGTTAGGCCCCCGGCTCCCTATGAATAACAGTTAAGACTTTTAGAAACAATGATTTGAATGGTTTTAGAAAAACTTCGGTAACCAGCCTGTAGCACAATAGGAATTGACAGCTGGAACTATTTACTCGGGTTGGCAGGGACGGAACGAGGGGCTCCCTTCGGAGGACAAATCTTTCTCAGACTGCGGGCTCGCTCCGCAACGGATTGCTATCCTCATTCATTCTCCGGAAGCTTTTTGGCGTTGTCGATTCCATCGGAGGCTGGGCCGCTGGACAATAGCTGGGCCTGCAGAAGCCCCTCGGAGAGTGATGTGGCGATTCCATCGGCGCAACTGGCTCCGACTCGCGCTTGCGCTTTCGAGACGCCTCCAGGAAACTTCCACAGTCCTAACATGATTTTCAGTTCGGGGAATCTTGCCCGCAATCGTTTGCAGAGGGAACGGGATTGTCCGACCGCGAAAGGTGGAAGCGCGGATACACACGCGATTCGGAAGCCGCCTTTCGCTACTTGTTCGAGCATGTCATTCACAGTTCCGATGGCCAGATAACTCGCCGCATATCCTGCCTGCTGCAGGAGCTGGCAGAACATCATTCCGACGAGTTCGTCGGCTTCATCCCGTGCTGGCAGGCAAACGATTTCCGTGCCAACGAGTCGAACTGCGGATGCGATGCTGCCCTGTTCACTATGATTCTCGGAATCCTGCTTGGTAAAACGATCCCCCAGATCGTCGATGATTTCTCTGGTGCTTTGCGAAATGAATTCGCTGGTGCGTTCTCCCACCGCGTCCATGTGCCGATCGCTTTCCGCCAGCTGCAGCGCCGGGATCAAAACATTTTCGTACAGGCTTTCCAGTGAGTTCTCTTGAAGCTGGTTCTCGGCAATATTTCTGGCTTCGTCCTGATCTATTGCCAGGAGGCGCTGGTAAAAAAGCTCCTGAGGAGCGAGCGCCGGTTCATCGCCGAGGAGGACTTCCAGGAAACTCAACTGCGGAACGTAGCGTCCCAAGAGCAACAGACAGACGGTGAGAGGAGTGGAAAGGATCAGGCCAACCGGCCCCCAAAGTATGGACCAAAACACTGCTGCCACGAGAATGGCGAGAGATGAAATTCCGGTGTGCGAGCCGTAGAGCCAGGGCTCAACGACATTGGAAGTGATCAGTTCCAGAACCATGAACACGCCGAAAATAAACAAAACGTGGGTCCACCCGGGAAAGACCGCCAGGGCCATAGCCATGGGAAATGCCGCTGCGATGAGGGTTCCCACGTAGGGCACAAGGCGAAGCAGAGCCGCCAGGATCGCCCAGAGCAGGGCGTGAGGGACCCCAATCAGGTACAAACCGACGCCAAATAGAATTCCGTAGCAGGCATTTACCAGGAACTGCAGCAGAAGATATCGGCTGAGGCGGCGACTAGCGTCGTCCAGCGCCTGCGTCATTACCGTCAGTTGCCCTTCTCCGCCCAACCGGATCAGACGATTGCGCAAGTCCTCCCTCTTGATCAGCATGAACGCCGTAAAAATGATCACGATGGCGGCCGTTTCCGCTGGACCCGCGAGCGGGCCGAGCAGATTGCGTAAATCCTCAACCAGATTCGTTGGCGGAGCTGTTACCTGCACCGGAACCGGCCGAGTGGGGTGACTCGTACCGCTACCATTGTTGGGTGCATGAATTGAGGTTCCAGAGGCTGCGGTGAGATCCTTGTTTAACTCTTGTACTGTTGCGGTCGCTTGCCCAAAGGCGCTACCAGCCTTCGGATGGAGAGAGCGAATGGTTTCCTCAAGATTGGTTTTGTAATCGCCAATATGTCCGGTGATGTCCAACAACTGTCCGGCTACTAGCCAGCTTGCCCCTGCAGTGAGTGCAAAGCAAAAAACTAATACCACAAGCACGGCCGGCACGCGACCCAATCGAATTCTTTCCAGCAGGCCGACCAGAGGCGTGAGCAGAAAACTGAGAACGAAGGCCAATGCCAGAGGAATAAAAATCTGACGGCCAAAATACAACGCTGCAATTGCCAGCGCCAGCGCAATGAGAATCGACGATTTCGTGAACGAGGGGGATTGCGACGAGCGAACCAACGCCTTACCTCCCGCAATAGGCTGAGTTGGCTGCCTCAACGGTGAGCGGACTGAGTCATGTTAGGCAGGCCCTTTACTTCGCTGTTCCGGCGCAGCCTGAGTGCTCGCACCCGCATGCGATCTCGGTTGTATTCTTGGCGGCTTCACAGTAGGGGCTGCAATATTTGCTGTTATTTCCCGCCATGCAACTGCAGCTAGGGTGGGCGCATTTTTCTTGTTTGCGGCTATCCATATTCGCTCCTATTTCTGGCTTCACGCCATGTGAAGATCGTAACGACAAATAAATCCTGGCCTGCGCCGGATGCGGCTAGCTGGCTTTGTTTCGATCCTGCTTCTTCTCTTCGTTGGCAATCGTTTCCAGCAGAGTCTTCATATCTTCGGCATGCTCTTCTTCTTTAGCCAGAATGCTTTCCATCATTCGCCGGCTGGTCGGATCGTTATCGGACAAATAACGAATGATTTCAGAATACGATTCCACGGCGATGCGTTCCGCGATCAGATCCTCGCGGATCATGTCGGTCAGGCTCTCACCCTCCACATATTCCGAATGGCTGCGCGTGAGCAAGCCGTCGGGATTGAAGTTCGGTTCGCCGTCGAGTTGTGTAATTCTTTCCGCGATCATGTCTGCATGCTCTTGCTCCTCGGCGGCGTGCTCCAGGAACTCCTCGGCGACCGCCTGCGAGTGAATCCCTTTCGCCATATAGTGATGACGCTTGTATCGCAGGACGCAAACGATCTCAGTGGCTAGGGCTTCGTTTAATACGCGCAGCACGACCTTGCGATCTCCCTTATAGCTGTCGGTGACCGCCCCTTCTTCGATATGCTGGCGGGCGCGGCGGCGAATCTCGCTGATGTCTGTCAAAAACGTATTCTTGTCGTTCTTGTCTTTCATGTCTTTCTTCCTTCCTGATTAAGCGCTTTCCCTACATAGAACTCGGGGCCGCCGGATAGCAGCCCATGAAACTGCCGCCGGCAACCCCGACTTTGGAGACAACCTCATGCGCAGCCTATGCCGAGCGAGGCAGCCTATGTTCCGAAGCATCGTCGGATCCGGCTTCCGCAGACGAAGAAATATCCTGGGCTCCGGTCTGCTTCAGAATTTCTTTCGCGCGCTTGGTCCAGTCGGAATTATCCGAATGAACTGAAAGCAGAATTCCGCCATCTTTTACGCGGCCCTCGTAACGCTTGGCTTCGTATTCCGGAATTCCCATTCCGATCAGAGCTCCCGCGATTCCGCCGACCGCTCCGCCGACGCCGGCGCCAGCCAAAGCGGCCATGATGGGACCTGCGGCAATGAACGGTCCCAGCCCAGGAATGGCGATGGCGCCAATTCCCAGTAACCATCCCATTGCACCGCCCAACACTATGCCCGTTCCCGCACCTGTCGTGGCACCCTCGGGCGCCTTGGTATTTTTTTCATAAGCGAATGCTTTGGTCCCCGCACCTTCCGGAAACAGAGCCGAAATGTCTTCGTTTCTGAAACCTGCCGAACGCAACGCGTCGACACCATTTTCAACGCTTACGTAACTTGGATAAATTCCGAATACAGCCGTATTTTTTCCTGCCACGATCACTTCTCCTTGGATTTTGAATTAACTTTTAGAAAAATTGTGGTTAGCTCTTTGGTTTCACGGTCAATTCGTTGCTTACCTTGCCCGCGCCGGCAACTTCCGCAGCTTTTTGCTCGACTGCCTGCTTCTCGTCCTCGGAGCGCACGGGGCCTTTCAACGTTACTTGGCCGTTCCGGGTGATTATTTTTACGTTGTGCGCGTAAGTAGAAAAGTTCTTATCTGCCTCGATTGATTTTCGAATCTGGCGGGTGATGTCGAGGTCAGAGCGATTGTTCTGCTGCTGGTCGGCAGTGGTTTGGTTGGGATTCTGGTCGCCCTGGTTCATCTTGGTGTTGTCGGGAGCATTCTGGCCAGCGCTATCCTGTGCCAACACCAACGTTCCACAGCCGAGCAACAGCAAGCCAATAAACATAAACTTCCGGTAACCGGACCTTCGCGTCATTTCACACCCCTTGCATAGTTAGATTTTCATTGTCTTGTTTCAAAGAATAGAGAGCGATTGCTCAGGCCGCCTATCAGGTGTGGTCTCTAGTTCATATTTAGAATGCCTGTAGCTTGATATGAGTCCGTTCGTCGGCAGAAACGCTTTGTTTACCAATAGGCTACGGCGTTTCAGAATTGCGAACTCGCCTGGCTCGCATGCTCCGGGGCGGAGCGAGGGCAACGAAACGCCGTACTTGCCGGCGAGGGCACTGCGACGAATGGAAAGCATATCCGTGACCATGCGCGCACCATCGGTCAGCGGATGGATTTTGCTTCGGCTATCATGACCACAGAACCGGGACCTCCGCCACCTTGAAACCCGAGCGACGGGCAAGGAACAATATCTCGGGATCGAAACCCCATTGTTCAATCCGTTGCAAAGAAAAAATAGATCTGGCAGCGTTGCGGCGAAAGGCCTTAAACCCACACTGCGTATCCTGAAATTTCAGTCCCAGGACAAATCGCGAAAGCAGATTGAACAGCCTGCCCAGGCCCTGTCGCGCCACAGATTGCCGTTTCGTTTGCATTGCGCTGCGCACCCAACGCGACCCAATGGCAATATCCGCGCCTGCTTCAAGCGCATGGATGAGCTTTGAGATTTCTTCAATCGGCGTTGATAAGTCAGCGTCGGTGAAAAGGATGAATCTACCCTGGGCATTCATGACACCATTGCGAACGCAGAATCCCTTTCCACGGTTTTCTGAAATCTGCAACAAGCGGACATTGCCATCGCGCAGCGTGTAGGCGCGAATGATATCGGCGGTGCGATCCTGTGAGGCGCCGTCGACCACAATCACCTCGGAATTCCAGTTTTGCCGTTGGACAAAATTCAGAATTCGATCCAGGGTATGCCCCAGACGCGGTTCCTCATTGTGTGTCGGAACGACGATGCTGATATCGAAGCCCGTGTCTAAAGTCGGTCTCAAGGAGATCTCACTTTTTACGTCGCGTAGAATTGCACCCCACCCCGGAGCGTCAGGCGTTTCCTCATGCCGGTCGCGCCGCCCGGTAGCGTGCTTTAGAGAATCCACGTTCTAAAGAGGTTGCGACAAAATTCGGAATGGAAAAACATGGAAAAACGAGGACGGAAGTAACCCTGTCGGTACCTGTCTGACTACAGGAAATACCTTAGGGCGGGAGCTTCAGTCTACGTGGTACGAATACACAATGAACAGGTGACGGATGGACGGCCCGGCACCTGTTGTTTCGATCTTCGAAATCCCCCGTAGATTTGTGCCTAAACAACGTGCTTGAACCGATCGTCGACAAAACGGCAGGTCTAAGCGTGGCCCCCGCTCGGTTTGAGATCGCTGGCCACGAAACTACAGATTTGAGGTACTCCTTTGTCCCGGAGAGATTATGAAAAGAGCCTCGCTCAACGAGATTGCGCCTGAGGGCAACGGGAACCTCCGGGCCAGCATGGCAAAGAGCAACGGAAAAAACGGAAAGTCCTCCAGCGGTAAGGCAAAAGAGACCGATGGATCTCTTGACTTAACCGTCATCCTCACCAGCCTGCAAAGCATGCGGGATGGCGACTTTACCGTTCGGCTGCCCGGTACCTGGATCGGACTCGCGGGAAAAGTGGCGGACACGTTTAACGAGATTGTCGCCGCCAACCAGCACATGGCCCAGGAACTGAAGCGGGTCGGCCATGTGGTCGGCAAGGAAGGCAAGACTCGAGAGCGTACGCGATTTCATGAGTCCAGAGGCGCCTGGGGTGAGATGGAAGTTTCAGTTAACACTCTCGTCGAAGATCTGCTTCGACCCACGGCCGAGGTCACGCGCGCGATTGCAGCGGTCGCGCAAGGCGATCTGACTCAAACGGTGCGGCTTGATGTGGATGGTCGTCCTCTCGAAGGCGAGTTCCTGCGATCCGCGAATCTCGTCAACACGATGATTCAGCAGGTCGGCGTGTTCACGGCGGAAGTCACTCGCGTCGCCCGCGAAGTCGGAACCGAAGGCAAGCTGGGCGGTCAGGCCCAAGTGCCCGACGTGGCTGGCACATGGAAAGATCTCACTGACAACGTGAACCTCATGGCCAGTAACCTCACTGGCCAGGTTCGTAACATCGCAGAAGTGGCAACCGCTGTGGCCAGCGGCGACTTGTCGCGTAAGATCACGGTTGATGTGCGCGGCGAAATTCTCCAGCTGAAAGAAGCCATCAACACGATGGTGGATCAGCTACGTTCGTTCGCATCGGAAGTAACCCGCGTGGCCCGCGAAGTTGGCACTGACGGCAAACTGGGTGGCCAGGCGGTCGTTCCCGGCGTCGCCGGTACCTGGAAAGATCTCACTGACTCTGTCAACGCCATGGCCGGCAACCTGACGGCCCAGGTACGTAACATCGCCGAAGTCACGACAGCTGTGGCCCGCGGCGATCTTTCGCGCAAAATCACGGTAGACGTAAAAGGCGAAATTCTCGAACTGAAAGACACCATCAATACGATGGTCGACCAGTTGAACGCCTTCGCAGGTGAAGTGACACGCGTGGCTCGCGAAGTCGGCACGGAAGGCAAACTCGGCGGCCAGGCCCAGGTGCCGGGCGTCGGTGGTACTTGGAAAGATCTCACTGACAACGTGAACTTCATGGCCAGCAACCTGACTGGCCAGGTCCGTAACATCGCGGAAGTCGCAACTGCCATTGCCAGCGGCGACTTGTCGCGCAAAATCACGGTCGACGTGNNCCGCGAAGTCGGCACGGAAGGCCGATTGGGCGGACAGGCGAACGTCCCTGGCGTCGCAGGAACGTGGAAAGATCTCACGGACTCCGTGAACTCCATGGCCGGTAACCTGACTGGCCAGGTGCGAAACATCGCTGAAGTCACAACGGCTGTGGCCCGCGGCGATCTTTCCCGCAAAATCACGGTCGACGTGAAAGGCGAAATCCTCGAACTCAAAGACACTCTCAACACGATGGTGGACCAGTTGAGGTCATTCGCGTCAGAAGTTACGCGCGTGGCCCGAGAAGTGGGAACCGACGGCAAACTGGGCGGACAAGCTCTGGTGCCCGGCGTCGGAGGAACGTGGAAAGATTTGACCGACTCCGTGAACTCCATGGCCAGCAACTTAACTGGTCAAGTTCGAAATATCGCCGAGGTTTCAACGGCTATCGCCAGCGGCGACTTATCCAAGAAAATTACGGTCAACGTGAGCGGCGAAATTCTGCTGCTCAAAGAAACCATCAACACGATGGTCGATCAACTCAACGCGTTCGCCGGCGAAGTCACGCGCGTCGCTCGCGAAGTGGGTACCGAAGGAAGACTGGGCGGACAGGCAAACGTCCCCGGCGTGGCTGGAACGTGGAAGGATCTCACGGACTCGGTTAACTCGATGGCCGGGAACCTGACTGGCCAGGTTCGAAACATCGCCGAAGTGACCACGGCCGTGGCCCGTGGCGATTTGTCGCGCAAGATTACGGTCGATGTGAAAGGCGAAATTCTCGAACTCAAGAATACGATCAACACGATGGTGGACCA
>PKXU01000196.1:51772-51897 GCA_003132445.1 Acidobacteriaceae bacterium
GGAAGGATCTCACCGACAACGTGAACTTCATGGCCAGCAACCTTACGGGCCAGGTGCGTAACATTGCTGAAGTGGCAACCGCTATCGCTAATGGTGACCTTTCGAAAAAGATCACCGTCGACGTG
>PKXU01000110.1 GCA_003132445.1 Acidobacteriaceae bacterium
TTGAAAGTTGCAACACTACCGTTTCAGCTATTCTCAACGGCATCCGCGCGGGGCGCACATTTATCGATCTCACCGCTTCCCATGACAAACGGGTCGATTTCGAAGCCCGGTCGGGCGGCGCTCATGCGCGCATGGGTGAAACACTCCACNNGGTTCCGTCGTTCATCTGCTTCTAGATGGCGAGGAGATCGCCGCCGCGCCGCCCACGCCGGTAGACAGTGGAACTTCCACGGTTGAAGCTACGCTCACCACCGGCGCCGGCCGCCATTGGCTGCGTATTGAGGTGCGCGCCACAGACGGCACACTTCAGTTGACGAGCAGTCCTCTCTATGTCAACTTCTGAGTATTGTGATCAGTCGAGTCAATTAGCCGGAAACTCATGGGAAGTCCGCAGCGGTAGAAAAGCAGTCGGATCAGCCGTCCACGAGGCGATGCTAATCCGCTTGCGACCCGCGCGACAAATCCTAAATGGCGTTTCTTTGATCTATAGGGAAAATTAAAACCAATTTCGGAAAGGTCCAACCACGGCTGTACTTTGATGTGGCTCGTAGACAGGTGCCCAATTGACCTGCAATTTTGCGAAAAGTCTCGACGAACCGAGAGAAGACTCACATGCGCCCGGCTTTTATCGAGGGATGCTTAAGGCAAACCCGCAGGCAGCGGCCATCCTGCTGTTAACCCCGGGCTTGTACTCCGGGGAACCGCGACAGGTTCTACGGAACGCGGGAGGAAGGCCACGCACTGGAAGAGTGTGGCAAAAGTCCCGAAGCAGCGAGGCTGGACAGCGCGCCTTCGGCTTGTGTCTCCACATGCGAATGCATGGGAGATAAGCGCTCGACAGTGCCGATCAGCGGCTGTTCAAACATACCGTAGGGCAGGGATAACAATTCCTGCTGTGAGCAAAGCCGGTCCACCAGTTTCTGCTGCCGATGATTGAGCACTACCAGGGGCAGACTGGTGAAGTTGCGAAACGTCCACAGCAGGTACACGCGTTCCAGAAAAGATGGGCTGAGATATCGTGGGCCCAAAGGTGTCAGCACCCGCAGCACGCCATCGAGCAGTCTTTCGATCCACATAAGGGCCGCGCTTTTTACCGACAAGAAGATCGTCGGCGCAACGTCAGTGGCGAGGGGCGCAATTATTGCACCAAGTTCAGTGCAGCCAATCCTCAATTTCAAATGCAGCGTCAATCGGGGCAGAGACGGCTTCCCTTGCTCCCACGGCCTCCCTGGGAAGCGCGCAGCAGTGTGCAAAAGTTTTGACCGAAATGGGAAAAAACTTTGCAAAGTGGGCAACCGAGACTAATCACTTCTTGACGATGCCAGCCTTCAGCCCGTCGAGCCGCTTCTGCTTCTCATGCGGAAGCTCGTAGATCAGGAACAGAAGCATCTGGAAGGTGTGCGCGAGTTTCGCAAGCAGCTGGTTGTCGAGCTTCAATTGCTTCGCGATATCTCCATCGTTTGGGTGAATGGCTCCGTCGCCGAGCTGCTTCATCACCTTCAAGAACTCGGGCTTGAGCTGGAGCGCCGTTCCTCGGATCGTTCTCAAGTACCCTTGGATCGCGAACCGGGTCATCATGTCGGCACTCGGCGTTTCTGTCGCGTACGCCGTGGCGATCCGCGCGGGCCGACACCGACCGCATCCACGGCATTGGGAGTCGCTGGCGGAACTGGCGGGAGTTTCGGCGGATGCTTGACAGACCGGACCACCCCCCAGCCATCTACTGCCAGGACATTTCCAAGAATTTGGTCAGCCCTTCGGCACTGTTGAAATAATGTTCAACCGTCTCTCGCGTCGCGTTGGCGCCCCAGCCCCACAGACCTACCTGGGGCAAACCGGCTTTGTTTTTTCGGAAAAATCCGGTACGGTTCCCCGCCCCCGGAATTTGATACTTACTCTTGGGTGATCCCGGTGGCGGCTCCCACTTATCGAATTCGTCAGAAAGCTTGTTTACGGCCGGACCGCCTACCGCGATCACCGGATTATTGGCGACAAAGGCGGCTTCGGCGTACCACCCCTGATCGGTGATCACAATACCGCGCCGAAACGGATATTTGCCTCCGCGCTGGTCGATCTGATCACGCAGGAGTTCCGCTACGGGGCGGTCGAGCAGTTCGGCGACTAGATTCGTGCCCACTACTACGAAGACCGACTCCTTGTTGACAACAGAGCGAGGGTCATAGACTCTGCCCAGCCGGAAAATGTCCTCAGCGTATCTTGGGTTTGACATAGTTTTCCTGAGCTGCATCGCGCGCCTTTTGTTCGGCATCATACTAGGTGTCATGGAAGAGCGGGCTAAACTGCGGATTCCTCATGAAACGGAAAGCGTATATTTGCGACATGGGACGCCAACTTTCCCATCTGCTGGGTGCGATGCTGCTGAGTATGGTGCTCTGGCTCTCTCTGCTCAACCCGTCGAGGGCAGACCACTTCGTAGATAGTCTTGCGGGACCACAACACGAATACAAGATTGTCTTAGGTGCGGCCCTGTTAGCTACGAATAGCCGGTACGTTAAGTGTCATAGAGATGCTCCTTGGTCCGAGATAATACACCCGGTTATCCCTACTTGGCTGGAGTCTTCAAAAGGGTGAATTTTGGTGCTGACCTAACTCTTTATGTGTCAGGCTTCGCCTCCGGGTGCTATTGCGGTAGATCAGCAAGTTTTTCAAACGGGCCGCAAAGCCCTTATTAAGTGATCATTGTGCGGAAAAAGTGTTAAGAAACTGGCTAAGATGGGTTGGTAATCGCGAATAACTTCTTACCAATGCAGCGCTTATGATTTCTCTCGCGGGGCAGCCCTTTCTCAATATCCCAGCCGCTTATTGACAATGTTCTTCAGCGGCTCGCCCTTCTCAAACCTGTCATACTGCTTCAGGAAGAAGCGCATCGCCTGATCCTGCCAATCGGCCGTGTGGTCCGCGCAGTGCGGCGACAACAAAACATTCTCCAGCTTGTACAGCGGATGCCCCGCCGGCAGCGGTTCGTGCTCAAACACATCTAACCCCGCTCCTTTGATTCGATTGGCCGATAGCGCACGGAGCAGCGCCGCCTCGTCAATGACCGGCCCGTGGCCCACGTTTTCGTCGCCAAGAATATCCGCTGAACGGAAGATATGCCTCGGAACAAACTTTCAACGCCGCGGGCCAGAAGTCGGCTTCGGGGAGATCGCCATTGATCTCCGCGAAGCCCGTTTCTTGGTACTAATCCGACGGACGAACCGACAACTTCGGGCTTGCTCGTCACTCGGGATCGATGGATTACTTCCCAGGGGAGGAACCTCCCATCCCTTATCCGCTAAATTCCGATCGCCGACCAACCAGGTGAAGAAAAATCGACCACGACGGTTACTTCGCGGCACTCTGCCCTCATCCGCGTTACTCACTGGATCACCAGCCTGAGGTTGCTGAATGGCTGCATCAATCAATGCCGGCGCGCGAAGCAAACTGCGTAACTGCCGACGGTCTCACCGCCTGCGATTTCGTTGGACGACGCTTCGCAGATACCCGCTTGGTCCCTCTGCCGCCTTGGCGCGATCCGTCTCGACGGGATAAAGGCCTCTCATCCATCTCTTTGAGCCGAGTATTCGCTTCATTGAGGTTCACTCGATGAAGTAGTATGCGATGACGTTCATGCCGCAGATGATGTTCATGCGCACATAGGGAGATTGCTGCCGTGCCGAAGAGAATCCGAGGAACAATTTTCATGGTTGTACTCGCAATTATCGCTGGCACGCTGATGGTCGCGCTGCCATGTGTGGCCCAGCAACTGACGAACGACGAACTGTCCCTGACGGTCAACGTGCCGGATGGATCGTACCAACTGTCTTTGCATAACGGTCAGCCCGTGCTCGTGTCCCGTGTGGCAGCAGAGGTTGACCACCAGTGGCTTCGCTCGAACGATTACCCGCGGCACCAGGCTTCGGAGTCTACCTTCGAAGATGATCTCGGCCCCGGCCAAGCGGTCACGGTCACTTGCAGCGGGCTGGATGGCAAACCCGATCTTATCTATGTGCTTCAACTCTACAAACAACGCCCTTACGGCACCGTCCAGGTAAAAGTGAAAAGCAGCGCGGCAAGAGAAGTAACTGTACAGGCCATTCGGAGTGTGGAGGCTATTGGTGAACCGATCATAAATCTGGGTGGCGGTCAATCGGCCGACCGGGTCCTCTCCGACAGTTTCAGTGAAGATTGGCCAGACCTGGTGCTTTATGACCTCGGGGGAGTGCCCGGCGGGATGCATCGTGGTGCCGGAAGCCAACTCATCTACAACCGGGAGAGTAAGCAGAGTTTGTTTCTTGGCGCACTCACCTCAGACCGATTTCTGACCCTGATGCATCTGCAAGCTGAGGGTACGGGGACGAAGACCAAGATAGCGTCCTATACCGTTGAATCCACCGGAACCACGGAAATCCAGAGAGATTTCGATCTGAAGGATTCTCCCGCGGACAACCAGGTCGAATTGAATCTTCCCATTAAGCCCGGGGAAGAAATGGTTTCAGAGCGATTGATGTTCGAGGCCGGACCGGATTACCACAATCAACAGCTCGCCTACGGTGATGCGGTTCGTCGATTGCACCATGCGCGCGTCTCTAGCGAGACTCCCATCGGCTGGTGGAGTTGGACCGTCTACTATGGCGCCATCAACCAGGGCGAGGTTTTGGCCAATGGTGACTGGCAAGCCGAACATCTGAAGCCATTAGGCTATAAGTATTTCCAAATTGACGAAGGTTATCAGTACGCTCGCGGAGAATATACGACTCCGAATGCAACGCAATTTCCGGATGGTTTGCGGTTTGTCGGGCATCACCTGACCGGAGAGGGTCTGACATTCGGCATATGGACTGCGCCGTTTGAGGTGACAACCCGAGCATGGATCTACGAGCATCACAAGGACTGGCTGGTGCACAATGCCAAGGGCGAACCGATCCCTATTGGCTTAGTCTGGGGCCAGAAGTCGGATGTGCTGTACGCGCTGGACACAACCCATCCCGGAGCTCAGGAGTATATGCGTCAAACCTACAGGACACTCGTCCGCGAATGGGGAGTCCGATTCATCAAACTCGACTTCATGGATACCACCGCGATCGAGGGTTACCGTTACCGCCCCAACACCACAGCCCTGGAAGCCCAACGCATCGGCCTCCAGATAATCCGCGATTCCGTGGGCGAGGAAGTGATCTTGGATAAAGACGGAAGTCCCATGCTGAATCCGGTGGGGCTGGTAGATACCGGCCGGATTTCCGCGGATACCGGCCACAGTTTTGAGAGAACCAGGAATGCTGCCTCCGGCATCGCTGCCCGCTTCTATATGCAGCGCACTTTCTTCGTCAATGATCCCGACGCTTTCAACGTCACCGCAACGCACCTCATGGAGCGTGCGAACGAAAAGTCTTCGATTTCGCTGGGCGCGGCCGAGGCGTCGATCGCGCTCTCCGCAGTATCCGGCGGCATGTATGAGATTGGCGATGACATGCTGGTCCTGGGCTCAGAGAAAGATCGGCTGGCGCTGGTTGAGAACCGAGAGTTGCTGAATATCGCTAAGGTCGGCCAAGCGTCCACGCCGTTAGACCTGATGACCTACGAGCCGGAGGACGGACAGCCAAGCATTTTCTTCCTCCGGGAAGATCAACGACAGGCCATACTGACAGTCTTCAATTGGACGAACAGGGTGCGCGCGCATACGCTAAGACTGACGGACCTTGGGCTGCCTGCCGACCACACATTTGCTGCGACGGATGTGCTGAACCAGAGTGAGACGGTTACGCTCGTGGGTGGCGCAGTGCGACTGGAGAACCAGCCACCTCAGTCTGTAAGGGTGATCAAGCTGATCGACAAGAGCATTGCCGCGGCTGCCCCGACCGTGACGGCGCAGGTGCCCGCAGCGGCAAACACCGGTGAGACGATCATTCTTTCGGCGCTCTCGGCGCAAGCCGAAGCTGGTGGTGTGCCTGCAGTCGCTTATCACTGGGACTTCGGCGACGGCACGAGCGCAGATAGACCCAAGGTATCTCATGCCTACACCAGCGCGGGGGATTTCACGATCCGTCTTACAGTCGATGGTGTGGACGGAGTACCGGCCCAAAAGAATTTCTCCGTCAAGGTAGCCGGCAATTTAAGGGCGCACTCAAACCTTACCGACAATCGACGCTTCATAGATCCAACCGACCGCTGAGCGGCTGGCGAGGCAATGCAGTTCGCTCTTAACATCAAAGGTTAGAAGCGTGCATTATTGGCAATTGAAGGAGCCCGACCCGCCGATACTGTTTTCTACGTCTCAAGCGACACCTCGCGATCTCGCCTGCAAGACTCGGGTCAGGATGGATTCGCCGCTCTACTTTTTTGGAGGGTTCTTTCATTCCCTCCGGCATGGCGGTTTATCTCGGCGCTCTCCGGTTTGCCGACCCATCCAGGAGTAAAGTGGCGGCAAAGTGCCAAGCTCAGCCAAAGTCTAATCGAACCATAAGGAGGCGATAATTCCGATGCAGCGGAGAGATTTTCTAAGACGTACTTTCGCTGTTGCCGTAGCCGCAGAACTTGGAATGGGTAAAACGCAGGCGAAGGTCCCCTCCCACAACTGGGGAAACTACGACTTCGGTCCCGGTCCCCAAGTGACTGATCGCCTCAATCAGGGTCCGTTCCCTCAATATCCACCGGATGCCGTCATTCCCACTGACGACGTGGTGATGACCACGACTTCTTCGGAAGACGCCGTGCCGAATTATGGCAAGGGACTGGTCACCTATATCACGGCAGACAGCGGCACCGAGGAAATCAAGTCGGACAATATTTCGCAAGCGATCGAGGACTTGGTTCGCTTTCCTTTAGGCCAGCAGCTTTATATCCGCCCCACGTGGAGAGAAGTGCAGCCGCGGCCTGGACGGCTAGAGCTGCCCGACTACGTGAAGCTAGTTTTTGAATTGGCTAAAAGAAACAACAAGCGGGTCGGACTACGAATTCAGATGTCCGCTCCAGACTACAAACACGAAGCAGCCCTCCCAGATTTTGTCCTGGAGAAAGTACCGAAAGTGGATCTCGTGGCGCCTAGCGATCAGGAGAGCATCGCTGCAGGAAAGAGGTTCTTGGAGAATCCGCACTCGCGCTATCAGCCCCGGTTTGACCATCCCTTTTTTCAGCAGGCATTCAAAGAACTGGTTGGCGAATTGGCAGCGGAATTCGATGGTAACTCACTCATCGAGTTTATCGACACCTTCATGTACGGCTTCTGGGGTGAAGGGCACACTTGGCCATTCGCCAATAATCCTTTCCCTGATTACCTGACTGCCGAGCGCACCTGGATGAATATGCTCGAAGTCCAGTTCGAACATTTTAAAAAAACTCCTCTGCTGACCAACACGCAACCTGACTTCAGCCAGGTTGGTAACTCGGAATTGCTTGACCGCACAGTCCGCAGCAACAATTGGATTCGCAGCGACACCATCTTTATTGAGAACGAGCAGATTGAAGCACTCAGCAATCGCCCGCCGTGGATCGCCGCATTGCTCGAGCAGGGGCTTCCGGGTAAACCTCCCGATCCAAGCGTCGCACAGGAAGGGATATCTCCGGCTGAGAACATGATCGATCATGTGATCGACATCGGGGCGAATTACTGGTCGCTATGGAACTTTCACCAGATCAGCGCAAAAAATCTGATGGGCTACTACCAGGCGTATCCGGCAGCGTTCGACCAGATCAATCGCCGCATTGGCTATCGGGTCAGGCCGTCTTTCATCTGGAGCTATAAAGACGACGGTTATCAAGGGCTGATTGTCGGCTTCGCAAATGACGGCATCGCGGGTGTGCCAGGCGTTTTGAGGGTGACCGTCGAGAGCCAGGACGGAAAGGTGCTCAAGAGCGGTTGTCTGGACGCCGGCTACCCATTACCGGGCAAGATTCGGCAGGCACAGTTCGTGCTTTCAAACGTCACCGATTGGAAAGGATTGAAACTTAGAGCGGAGATTGAGGTAAAGGGAATGCGCTATCCCGTGCGATGGGCTTGTCACCAGAAGCTGAACTATGACAGCTCGCTCACACTGCGTCCGAACCTCCGTCAGCAAGTCTAGGCCGCTCTTGTTCTCATCCGAGAGACGCGCGAATTCCATGTATGACGGAAACATCCCAATGCTCCAGAGTCCAGGAAGAACTCCATGGACGTTGTCCCGAGTCGGCTTCGAGATCATCCATTTGATCTCCCCGAAGCCCGTTTCTTGATAGCTTCCGGTTGGCCGACGTCCATGTAAGTCTTTGTCAAGGGGAAACGCAGTCCTCCTGACGCGCGCTTCGGAGGAGCGCGCACATCCGCATTCGCCAGTATCCGCAGCCCGCAACTGTGCCTCTCGGCGGTGGTTCCTGCCTTCGCAGAACCGGACATCCATTCGCTGTCTCGGGCCCCTGGGGGCCGTCACAGAAGATTGAGTCTGTGTTCTCTGCCAGTCCTGAAACAATTCGAAGAGAGCCTCGGAAGTTTGATCTCCGT
>PKXU01000016.1 GCA_003132445.1 Acidobacteriaceae bacterium
CGAAATTGTGGACCAGGATATTCCATTCTGAAACGTTTGGCAGATTCCTGCACATCCTTACGAAGGGAGAGCTGTCATGAGCCCAGCCAACGGGCACGCCAATGACTCGGCAAATATCCCCACCACGGCAGTGCAGCAGATTGTTCCACCGGCTAGCGACATAAACATCCCCACTGCCCTGACACCGACCGCGACAAAGATCAAGGAGTTGATCGCTAACCTGGAGGTACCCTTCCATCCGTCAGTGATCGAATGGCGCGTCACCAACACNNACAGATCGTCTAAATGCGCTGGTTACTCCGGCGGGCTGGACACGCAGGTACACAATTCATACCAGCGCGAATTTTGAGCGGAGTAAGGATCAGAGGATTGTCGCGAAAGTGCTGGTCACTTGTGAGCTGACCATCTTCGGTTTGGGTTCGCATTCGGCCACAGGAGAAGAGTGGGCCGACGATGATAACGCTGCTACGGCTGCGGAAGCGCAATCTTTCAAAAGAGCCTGTTCCTGTTTTGGACTCGGGCGGTATCTGTATTACTTCACGGGGACGTGGGTCGATCTGGACGATCGCAAGCGGCCTAAGAATCTTCCTACACTGGACGGCTGGGCAACTCCTGACGGATGGCGCCGTGGTCTTCGGCCCCACGCGGAGGAGGATTCGAAGCCGGCCGAGCGACCAACTGCTGGAACCGACGGCCCTGGCGATGGCCATCCCAACGGCAACCGTGCGAGCGACCACGGCGCCAGCCTCGTTCGCGAGATCGAGCAGATGGAACAAGCGCTGGGGAAACGCATGTATCGCGGGTTGTTGAAGGCGGTCGCAAGAGCGTGGAACCCCAAGGATATTCGGGAGCCAGAGGTCCAACAAAAGGTGCTGGTGCACATGCAGGCGGCAGAGCGGGGTCTTCGGCGCCTGGATGCGGCGCTCGAAAGAGTCGGACCGGATCCGCTAACACAAATCCTCCGCACTCTGAAGTTGCAGTCACTGACCCAAGTGGACAACCTGCAAACGTTACATCAGATCGTGCTTGCGCTCGAAGCGACCGCACAAGGAGATGCAGTAAAACGGTAGACCCTTCCCAGGGAGGAAACAGCATCAGCATTTGCCGTACTTCTCCTCACCGTTCTCATCGGCGGCAGTAAGGAGCCGCAGCGTACTTTCCGACACTGAAAGGCAAATCCCATGGAAAACAAACCATCAAATGCAGAGCAAGCACTCCCACCCGAACAAGCTTCAGCAAAGGCAGCGATCCTCGCCGAATGCGAACGATTAGCAGAGGCCGGAATCACGTTTGTAGCCGTCCACTTCGACGGCTCAGGCGATGAAGGCGCGAACGAAGAGATCAAGTGCTACACCACCGATGACTACGCTTACGAAGAAAGCGAAGTTCGGGAATCCAACTTCTCGCACCTGCAGGAGGATTTTGAGGCTCTGGTTCCCTATGGATATGAGAATGATTGCGGCGGCTTCGGCGACGTAATCTTGAACGTGAAAGCCCGGAAGATCACTGTCGAACGCAACGACCGCTTCGAAGACTACACGACCTCCAGCTACGAGGTGTAGCCATGGCCCACCCGATGAAGCACGCAGAAAGCAGTGCCAGAAGATTCGGCGGCAAGACGGAGGACTATCTTGCGATCCACAACTGGTTCGACGAATCAAAATCCTTTTTCACAGACTTCCGGCACCGCGCGCTCCGGCATCATGCTGAAGGCATCTTCTTAGCTGAACGCATCTTTGGTGTCACCATCGTCAACAGCGAAGGCAAACAGGTGCCAGTGCGCTACATCGGAGAACAGCATGTGCGCGAAGATCTGGGGCGCATACCCACTGCACAAGACTGGTTATCGCAAATCAAGCCCGCCCGCTGGATGTACGGTCAGCGTTTCACCGATTCGGGCGGCAGGACATGCGCGTAGATGTCAGCCGCAACGACGGAAGCCAAGCGACCTCAACTCGACACACCTGGAACAATGGCACTTGAGGTCGTCCTTGCCCGGTATTTCCAAATGGCCGCACTTGACGCAGACAAACGCCCCATCCGCGAGCGCAATCATCGGCATGAACTCGTTGCCTACGACACAATACGGGCACCGAAGTACTCGCTCCGTCATCGCTGCAGCTCCGCTGGCAGTAGAGGTTAGAAACGAAGGCACAAAGACCCGCGCCTCAAGGAGCCATCCGAGAACGACGCGGGTCGAGCGGAATGTTAGGAATTACAGTCAGTCTACTCGCCAGCCATGAATGAAGCAACGCACACAACCATTCCGCCGATTCGTGATTCGTTGGGAGAGGCGCAAAGATTTGCCAAACCGACGAAGGCTCCGCAAATTCGTAACCTTGGCCGCGGCGCCCCGTAACGAGTATCTCGCCCCGTGGGTCGCAGTCTGCCATGCGCTCCACCACCCGTTTTACGCGTTCTCCAATCCACTTCTCTGTGGTTCGTTACTCGTTCTTTGTTGGTTCCCCCAAGTTAAGAAAAACGGAGGTGCTTGTGAATACATGCATCTCCGCAGTCCAACACTTGCGACTACTTCGGGGGGGCGCACAATCTCACCTATTGAGGGCGTCTGACGGTGCGTGCTACGTCACCAAGTTCCAGAATAATCCCCAGCACGTCCGAGTGCTCGCGAACGAGATGCTAGCCACCAACTTGGGACTGGCGCTCGGGCTGCCAATGCCACGGGTAGAAGTGATTGAAGTCTCCGATTGGCTCATCGAACACACAGAGGGACTCCGAATCAAGTTGGGTGGTTCCAAGATTCCGTGCCGGAGCGGCAAGCAATTGGGATCGCTGTACGTGGGCTGCGAGAGTCCAGGCATGAGTTTCGACTACTTGCCCGGCGAGCTGCTTCAGAGCGTCGTCAATATTGGTGACTTTGCGCGGGCTCTTGTCCTAGACAAGTGGACCTGCAACAGCGATGGACGACAGGCTATCTTCTGTCGCAAGACCTTGCGGAGCCAGCGCCACTACGCAACCTTCATCGATCAGGTGTACTGCTTCAATGCCAGCGAATGGACCTTCCCAGACTATCCCTTGCGAGGCGTATACGCGAACAACTGTGTATACGAGGGTGTGATGGGATGGGAGGCGTTTGAGCCGGCGCTCAGTCGGGCCGAAGAGATGGATACTCACGCCATTTGGCGGTGCGCTGCCGATATTCCCGAAGAGTGGTATGAGGGAGATCGAGACGGTCTGAACCGGTTGGTGGAGGCGCTGCACCATCGCCGTGGGGCGATTCGGAAGTTGATCACCGAATTTCGTAGGTCGAGCCGGAACCCATTTCCGAACTGGCGTGAATCGCCCGCGGATTCTGCCATGCCTCTCGCAGCAAGCGATCGATCGCTTGAGGCACAGCGTTTGTAATTGCCACCCGCGCAAGCGACGGGCTTTCGGCACGAAGCACTCAGGAAAGGAGGATCAGGCCAATGGTCGAGCACAATCCTCCGTCTTCTGCCGATAGCCCCCGCGCTCCAGTAATTCCCCTGCCAGTCGCTCTCTATGTCTCCGGTGAACTCATTTTTGAGCTCTATGACGGGGGACAGCCCCGCCGCAGATTTTCGATCCGTTGGGAGAGGTTCGTTCCAGCGAAAGAAAGCGAGCCAGAGGCAGCCCTTCAGAGTTCCCCAACGGGCTTGCGCACACACCAAGATTAGTGCCCGCGTTGAATGACCCGCCTGACACGGAATTCCACCTGATCGCCAATGGTTGAGAAATGAGGATGGCCATGAGAATTCGTGTGACCACGAGGGCCGACTTGTTTGAAGAACGAAAACAACAACACATCGAGCGCGGCTACCGAATTGAAGATGAACGGCCGATACCTGTGAACGGTCTTTGCTCGTTCATCGCGGTGAGCGAGATCCCCGATTCAGACCCAGTCGGCGAACTGGTGGCGCAAGCGCTCAATGGACACAACGGCTCGTACGGCGATTATTGAGGGAAAATGATGCCGCGCCAGGGAGAGTGGTGTCACAGAACAATCGAGGGCGCCGGTCCGAGACGGCACCCTCGGTGAATACAAACTTGGCTGGTTACGCGACCGCTTTTNNTTCACTTCCTCCGCGTGGGTCCAGGTGATGCAGTGCGGCCCATCCTTCACCACTGACAGGCGCGCTCCCTTGATCAGCTTGGCCGTTCGCTCTCCCGCTGCTGCGATCGGCACAATCCGGTCTGCGTCGCCATGAATCACCAGCGTCGGGACGTCGATCCGTGACACGTCCTTGCGGAAGTCTTCATGCCAGGTCGGTACGCAAGCAAGACTGGCCGTGGCGGACGCGCCGGCGGCCACATTCCAGCTGCCCTGAACGGCTTGTTCGCTGACACGCTTACCCAACAGCGCGTCTGTGTTGTAGAAATTCTTGAAAAAGTCGGTGAAGAAGGCGTAACGGTCCGCAGCGATGGCTTTCTGGATTCCCTCGAACACACTACCGTCTACACCTTCCTGGTTGTCTGGCGTTTTGAGGAGAAAGGGCGGGACCGAGGAGATAAAGACGGCATGGCTCACGTCCTTCGATCCGTGCTTGCCGATGTAACGGGCCACTTCGCCGCCGCCCATCGAAAACCCAACCAGGGCAAAGTTGCGTAATTTGAGCTTCGTCACGAGTTTGTACAGATCTTCGGCGAAGGTGTCGTAGTTGTAGCCCACGGTTGGTTGGCTCGACTTGCCGAATCCTCTGCGGTCGTAGGTGATGACGCGGCGACCCGCTGCCAGAAGCACCGGCAGCTGCTTTTCCCAGGAGGCGCCGCTCAGCGGATATCCGTGGATGAGGACTACGGGGTCACCCGAGCCATGGTCTTCATAGTAGAGATCAATCTCAGTGGAGTTTTCTTTCCCGAGGTTAAGGTATGGCATTGAGGTTCTCCTTCTTCGATAGAGTTCTAGGCGTTTCGCCACAGGTGGTTGGTTGTCGTCTGTTGAGTTCCTTTCAACTCGAGTAGCTGAATTCACGATCTCCCGATTGGGCCAATCTTACTCCCTCGCAAGACTGATGTCCTTCGCCTTTCAATACCACCAGACCCAAGTAACACGAACAGACTCGAGACCACAGCAACAGCTGTGACTTGAAACATAAAGTGGCACCGGATTGAAGCATAAAATGGCACTGCCGCACGCACAGCTTCTTGTCGAATCAATGCGACTGCTCTCGACGCGGAAATCCAGATTGAAGCATAAGACGGCACTGGGTACAAAACAGAAGCAAAACGTGTCAGTAGGTGCAAAGCGCCGTGAGGCAGATTTGTGGGCTCGTTCTCACGGACGGTACACAGATTCGTCACGTTGCCTCGACTTCCTCCGAATTCCGAAATCCGGACAGACTCAAGAAAAGTATTCTCCCATTGCGAAGATGTGATACGAAAGAAGCCGCTCTTGGGCTCTCAGTCCGGGAGATTTGTGTAAAGCAGGAGGAACATCCGATGAAAAGCCATTCCCATTCAACCCGTGCAATCGCCGTCATTCCGATATTGATGTTGATGATTGCAACATCCCAAGCGCAGACCTTCACTGTACTTCACGATTTCTCCAATTCTACCGATGGCGAAGACCCAACGAGTCTAATAATCGACTCTTCCGGAAATTTCTACGGCACAACAGGATCGGGTGGCGCGAACCTTGGCGGCACGCTATGGAAACTGAGTTCCGGCGGCACATTCAGTGTGCTCCATTCCTTCTCTAATTCGACGGATGGAGAAGATCCTAAATCACTAATCATGGACTCATCGGGGAACTTTTATGGTGTCACTGGTTCGGGTGGCGCGAACCTTGGTGGGACGCTGTGGAAGTTTAGCTCGGGCGGTACGTTCAGCGTACTTCATGCTTTCTCTAATTCCACCGATGGTGAAAACTCTAGCAGCTTGCATCGCGACTCATCGGGTAATTTCTATGGCCTGACCGGTACAGGCGGCACGAATCTTGGTGGCACGTTGTGGGAGTTTACTTCTGGCGGCACATTCAGCGTGCTTCACGCTTTCTCAAATGCCACCGACGGCTCGGATCCTGATAGTTTGGTTATCGACTCTTCAGGAAACTTCTACGGCACCGCCGGGGCGGGAGGTGCAAACTCTGGAGGCACACTGTGGAAGCGGACGTCAGGCGGCACGTTCAGCGTATTACACGCCTTTCTGAACTCTACCGACGGCGAAGATCCTGGCAGTTTACATATGGACTCGTCCGGCAACTTTTACGGGACTACAGGGACCGGTGGCGCTGACTCTGGAGGAACGCTGTGGAAGCAGACTTCCGGTGGCGTTTTCAGCNNACGGCGAGGACCCTAATAGTTTGCTCATCGATTCTTCGGGTAACTTTTATGGCACTACCGGAACGGGTGGCCCGGACCTTGGAGGCACGCTATGGGAACGAACCTCTGGCGGGACCTTTAACGTACTCCACAGCTTTACCAATTCCACTGACGGTGAAAACCCTGGCAATCTCGTGCTCGCGTCCTCAGGCGACTTTTATGGCACATGCGGTTCCGGCGGTGCTAACCTTGGTGGAACCCTTTGGAAATATGTCCCATAGCACCAAAACACAGATTTCGTTTGGGCGGGTGAAATGCTGCACGCAGAGTCACCCGCCCACAAAGGAAATGGCGGTGTATACGATTCGACTTGTGATGTCCTGGTCAATCGCTTTCCTGGCGCTCGCTTCCGGTGTTGTGCACAGCCAGCAAGACATTCCTCCTGCTCACGTATTCCATCCTAATCAAGAAGTGCAGGTTCGCAGCTTGCGCGTGCGGGTTGCGTCCTCCGCTGACGCTACAGCCGTACTAGCGGCGGCGGTCGAAACAACCTTGAACGACCTGGAACTCTGTTGCAGGAAAGGCTCCGCGTTGCAAGACGCGCTGCAATCGGCAAATCCACTTTCCCTGAAGGACGTGAGTGCTAAGCTTGATGGGAGGCACCTCTTGAGCGATGGTCGCCCTTTCTCCATCACGGCGGAATATCTGGCGCCGGATTCCATCAATCCTGATCAGATCATCGCCTCTCTGTCGACGGACCATGCACTTCTGATGGAATGGAAGTCGCAACTATATGTGCTGTACGGAGCCATCTTCGATGAAACACTAGACTACAGCGGTGAGCGGCAATATGTGATCCACAAACTTCTCTTGTTGGATCTTCGCCCTTCGGGCCGTCGCAGAGAGTCTGTTTTCAATCGAGAGACCGACAATTGGAAGGATGTGCAAGGTTTGTTGAGACTGTCGGCGGTCGTGCCGAAAGGCTGAACGCAAAGTTGTATCAACACCCACCCACTGGTTTTGAACCAACGGCAACCGTCCACGGAACAGCACCATTCCAGCTTGCACACGCTCGCCGTTGATGTTCCTTACTGAAAAGCGTGCATCAGAGCAGTAATTGACAGATCCGTTGTACAGGTGTCATATGACACATATACATGAGCCATCGTGAATCATCGCAGGATGTACGACGTTGGTTCTTGCGTGCGATCAAGGATTTGTGGCCGGTTGCTTTAGGCTCTGTTTCCCTGCGCAAGAGTCCTTGCATCCGCCAGAACTGCCCGACATGCGCATCGGGCAAAGGTCACAGCAGCTATGCGCTGTCGGGTTACCGCGGAAAACGCCGGTTCTCGGTCTACGTGCCGGACGAGCTTGCTCCGGACATTCAGAGGGCCCTCGAACAGGGTCGGCGATTACAGGATTTTCTCAAAGAAGCTGGGGTGCGCTACGTGCGTGCCCGGAAACGGGAGAGACGTTCCCGACGAGAGAAGTGAGAGGTGCAGGACTCCTACCCGGAGGTAGCCACTATGCTGGGACAAGATGACCTGTTGGCGTGGTTCAAAAGGCTGACGATTTCTGAACCGGCACGTTCGATGATCAATCACATTCGGTCATCGGGCCCATCGCGGCGTGTGGGCGGCGGCCGTTCCAACGTGAGTGGTCGCTATCCCAGCCGGAAGATGGGTGTCACCATCCAGTTCGAAAGCCACCGAGTTGAGTTGGCCGGAATCTACGAGATGGAACACGATGCCACTGTCCTCGAGTACTTCGATCAGCCGCCGGCAATCAAGCTGGATTACGAGAGCGTGACCGGCAAGCGGATGGGAGTGCTCCACACGCCGGACTTCTTCGTCATCCGCCGCGGAGAGGCGGGCTGGGAAGAGTGGAAGACGGAGGAAGAACTGAGGCGACTCCACACACATAACCCCAATCGGTACTCTTCCGGAAGCGACGAGCCGTGGCATTGTCCGCCCGGCCAAGCCTACGCGGAACAGTTGGGGCTCTATTATCGTGTCCGTTCCTCGGCAGAGATTAACTGGGTGTTTCAACGGAACATTCAGTTTATCGAGGATTACCTACGTGCCGATTCGGCTGAGATCGCGGCCGACAGCCGCGACGTTGTTACTGCCTATGTGTTGGCAAACCCCGGCCTGACACTGGAGGACCTGTTGCGAGAAACCGCGGGCAGGGCTTCGCCGGACGATATCTTCCGCATGATTGCGGCGAGTGTGGTCTACGTAGATCTCCACGCCGCACCGCTATCCAAGGCGTCGCAGCAGATGATGGAACATTTCGTGGAGCAGGATTACGAGACGCTCAAACAGAAAACACGGTATGCATCGTGGGCAGGGCTGAAGCTTGGGTGTGAGTCTCAGGGAATCGCCGTCCCCAGTTATAAAACGTTCTGTACGGCCGTGAAAAACCGCCCGGCTTTGGATCAGACACTGAAGCGTCAAGGCCGACGCGCCAGCTACGAGTTGGAGACGTTTTATTGGGAGTTGGACCAAAAGACGCCGCGGCACGGTGATCGCCCGTTTGAGATTGTCCATGTCGACCACACGGAACTAGATGTCGAATCGATCGCCAGTACCGGTCAGCTTCTCGGTCGGCCATGGATGACGCTTGTCACTGACGCATTTTCCCGGCGGATCTTGGCTTTTTATCTGACGTTCGATGCGCCGAGTTACCGATCTTGCATGATGGCGTTGCGGGAGTGCGTGCGACGATTCAGCCGGCTTCCGCAGATCCTGGTCGTCGACGGAGGGCGGGAGTTCGAGAGCACGTACTTCGAAACTCTGCTGGCGCGGTATGAATGCATAAAGAAGACCAGGCCACCTGCCAAGGCACGATTTGGGACAGTTTGCGAGAGGTTATTCGGGATCACCAACACCCATCTCATCCATAATCTGCGAGGGAACACGCAGATCACTCGCAATGTTCGACAGGTCACGAAGTCTGTGGATCCGAAAAGCCTGGCAACATGGCCACTGGCGGAACTGCATCAACGATTATCGCAGTACCTTTACGAAGTTCGAGATACCCTCAACCATCCCGCGCTCGGCCAGAGTCCGCTGGAAGCGTTTGAGACTGGCTTGGCCCGAAGTGGCAGTCGGCTGCATCGAATGGTTCCCTACAACGAAGAGTTCCTGATGCTGACGCTGCCTACGACTGCCAAAGGAACCGCAAAGGTGATGCCGTCGAGGGGAGTGAAGATCAATCATGTCTACTACTGGTGCGAAGCCTTCCGCGACCCAGAAGTCCAACGTGAAGCGGTCCCGNNCCACTCCGAGTACTACGCCGTATTGAAAGGCCGCACGGAGCGGGAGATCATGCTGGCCACTAACGAACTGCACCAGCGCCGCCGTAACCACTCCGCTGACTTTACCGTCACAGCCCGGCAGCTTGCCGAGTTTTTGCAGTCTGTCGAGGCGGAAGAGAAGTTGCTGACCCAGCGACTACGTGATTGGGAGAGCAAGGACGTTCGACTGAGTCTCACGAAGAGACCTTTGAACGAGGACTCTGCACGTTATCGAGAGGCCGATGTGCCGGTCGCGTCAGAGGTCGAGCAGCAAACAGCGGTGTTAACTATCGGTGAAGTATACGGGGCATTCTGATGGATACGGAGTCGACAGGATTCCCTCACGAGCTACTTTCCCAGCCTGGGCCGGTGAGGCTCGCCTATTTTCGAGCCTACACGATGGCCCATCCGCGATTGCTGGCGGCGCGAGAAGACATCCTGAATGCGATTCACGAAGTGGCGCCGAACTCCTTGATTCTGCTCATGGGGCCAACCGGCGTTGGCAAGACGACCTTGCGGGCGAAGGTCGAGCAGATACTGACCACCGAGATGCTGCCGGAACTCCGCGCCGATCCTGTGCGGCTTCCAGTTGTGAGCGTGGAATGCATTGCCCCGGAATCGGGCACCTTCAGTTGGCGCGACCACTTTCGCAGGCTACTGCTGCAGATGGACGAACCCTTGGTGGATTACAAGGTGAATCCTGAGACACCGGTCCGGATGGGCGAGCGAGCCACCAAATTCCTGCCCGGTGCGAGAGCGGCAGGGTCGCAGTACCATCACGCCGTGGAGCAGGTTCTCCATTTTCGGCGACCCGTGGCTGTACTCCTCGATGAAGCACAGCACCTGGCCAGAATGAGTTCTGGGCGAAGGCTTTCTGACCAGTTGGACGTTATTAAATCCCTTGCCAATTGCACGCGAACAGTACACGTGCTTCTGGGCACCTATGAACTGCTTGCCTTCCGCAACCTGAGTGCGCAACTGAGCCGCCGAAGTATTGATATCCACTTTCCTCGTTATCGCGTCGATGACTCGAACGACCGAAAGATATTCCTTGCCGTCTTGCGCTCATTCGAACAGCAGATTCCTCTCCCGGAACCACCGCGGCTGGTAGAAGAGTGGGAGTACCTCTACGAGCGGAGCATCGGTTGCGTGGGCGTGTTGAAAGACTGGCTCGTCCGCGCGCTCACCGGCGTCTTCCGGCGGAATGCCAACGCTCTGACACTCCGCGACTTGCAGGCGCACGCGCCAAGCGTGGCCCAGTGCGACAAAATGTTGTCGGAAGCACTGGAGGGAGAGGTGAGCATACGGGAGGACGCAGAGGGGAGCAAGCGGCTGCGCACTCGACTTGGTTTGGACTGTCGAGAAACTTCTCGCGCCGGTTCGTCAACCGGCGCAGCAAAGCAAGTGACCATCGAGACTACGTCGCGACAGAAGCGACTTCGAAGGCCTGGTCAGCGACATCCTCACCGTGATCCCATCGGCCTTCAAGCGACGCACTATGCGAAGGCCATTAACGTTTGATCACTGGGACTGCAGGCTGCCGCACATACCGCCGCGAAGCCGCGTATATTCGCTGAAGCCCATAGGGATTGGCACTCCATTCGTCGAGGGTCTTTCTGGATACGTCACCCGGTTGGCCGATGGTCACGCAGTTTCGGTGGGCGACCTAGTGGGGCGGGAACTATCGACCTTTGCATCGAAACCACTGCTCTCCTTCGGGCTGTTCATGCGACGAAACCGCGCGGGTTCACACGGTTTTCACGCACGACAGTACACGATGAATGGCTTTGGAATCACAGCGAAGAACTGGGTTGAAGCTCTGGAACGGGCCACTCTGCAAACCGATTTACGGCTGCTAACACTTCTGCCATTCGAGAACGTGCTCGATCGCAACGCCATGTTTCGCCGCACCCGTGCTTGGTGCCCGGCCTGCTATGAGGACTGGCGAAGTGCTGGAGAAGCTGTGTACGAACCTCTCTTGTGGTCTGTCGCTCTCGTTACGATGTGCCCTCGGCATCAGCGACCGTTAGAAGATGTGTGTGGACATTGCCATGGACAGCTGACGCCGCTTGCGGTCTTCTCTCGTCCAGGCTACTGCTCGCGCTGCCAGGTATGGCTTGGGCACAATAAAGCCAACGGTGCACTTGAGCGCCCAATGCAGTTTGGTGATGAAGATGGTTTGGCCCTTTGGCATGCCACGGCGATCGGCGAACTGCTCGCTAATGCCTCGCGCTTTGATGGCTCCACTTTGCGGGCTAGATTCCTGGCAAGTTTTCGTGCCTGCGTGGACGCAGTCGCCGAAGGCAACCGACTTGCCTTTGCCCGGACCTGCGGGCTATCGACTTGTGCCGTTCATTCCCAGATGGTCGGAAAGAGTCTGCCACGAATCGATACGCTGTTGCGTATCTGCTACCACTTGAACATATCGCTAACGGCTCTGCTGGAGAAAGATTCCACTCAGTTCACCACGCGTTTGGCACAGGCAAAGAACAGCGTTCGAGGCCAGCGAAAGCGGCCCCTATCACGTACGCCCGAGCAAGTTCGCCTTGTTCTCGCACAGGCATTGCACACGCAACCGCCACCCAGCATCTCTGAGATTGCTCGTCGACTGGGCTTCAAGGGAACGGAGCGCCTGTACCAAGTGGACCGAAACCTCACAAAACAGGTTGTCACAAATTACCGAAAATCAGGGGCGAGTCATTGGTGGAGGAAACCTGGCGCCGTGAGGATCTGCTCGCTCTCCGACATTCAAAAGCTGTTAGAAGAATCGCTCGCCCAAGAACATCCAGTCTCCGCCCATCATATTGCTGCCCGTTTGGGCTATGCCAACGATGGCTATCTCCAGCGGAAGTTTCCTGATCTCTGTCGTGCAATTCGGCACAAGATCGCGGCTCAGCGCGAACCGCGACTAAGCGTCATGGAAAGGGTTCTCAAGAACGCGCTTCGCGAGAGTCAGGTTCCCACTCTGATTCAGCTATGCAGACAACTCGGCTACTCCAGCTCACTTGTTCTCCGATATCACTTTCCGCACCTTTGCGACGAAATACTGGTGCGCCGCCGGCATCTTCGCAATCAACACATCGCCGATTTACGAAAAACGCTACAGCTCGTACTTACCGAAGCGCCTGCTCCATCGTTCGCTGCCATCTGCAGGCGCGTCGGACTGTCGGCTGCGACTCTTAGGGAAAATTGTCCCGACGAATCCGCTGCGATCTGTTCAAGGTATGTGAGGAGCCGAAGCGAAACATCGCGGCGCAGGAAAGAGCAACTGCATGAAGAGGTCCGGCATGTCGTACGGACAGTTCACGCTGAAGGCGAGTGTCCCTCCGTTTCTCGGGTGACAGCCCGCCTTCCTAACACAGCACTCAAAGACTGGCGGACCATCAGTGCCTCGGTAAAAGCTGCGCGCCAGGAACTTGGTCCACGCAGTTGCACCGGCCAAACCCTCACTGGCTCTCCTGCCGCACTCCAGGTCCAACTCCCGTAACAGATACGTCGTCTGCACTGTTAACTCTTGAAGCATAACGTGGCACTGAGTGCCACTTTATGCTTCAAGTCACAACAGCGAAGCGGAAGACACTCGGAGGTCGCAAGATGAGACCGCATGGAAAAACCAAGCTGGGATTTTTCCCATTGCCCGCGCCGGAAGCCGCTCGGCTGAAGAACTGTCTAGCCTTCACATCCGAGTTCTCGGCACTCGATCCCTGCGTGGGAGATGGCGCGGCGTTCACTCACTTGCTGCATGGCGTAATCGCTCATCGCTATGGAATCGAGATCGACGCCAATCGGGCCGAACAAGCGCGAGCCTTAGGAATCGAGACTTTACAGGCCAACAGCATGGATGTCCGGTGTCAACCGGAAGCAGTGTCCTTNNCTCTCCTTTATCTGAATCCTCCGTACGATTGGGAATCCGGAGAGAGCAATAACCAAAGATTGGAATCGGTGTTTCTGGAACACAGTTATCGCTGGCTCAAGGCCGGTGGCGTGCTGCTTTTCGTCACTCCGCAGCTGCGATTGGCGAAATGTGCCAGATTGCTGAGCGAACATTTCACGGATTTGCGAGTGTTCAGGCTCACCGAGTCGGCTTGCCTGCAATACAGGCAGATCGTAGTGCTTGCAACGCGCCGCAAACGACACTCCAGGGTTACGGACGCGGTTTTGCTGGATGGAGTGCGGTACCTCGAAGTTCTGGCAACGAAGAGCGAGCTTGAGCCTCTGGGCGACACTGCTGAGGTCCGTTACGAAGTTCCTGCCTCCGAGTCGGCTGTACTAACCAATATGGGTATTCCACTCGACGAAGTGGAGGACTTGTTGCTGGAATCCGCCGCATATCGTCAGGCGGGCCGTGTGCTTCTGCCCAAGCTGAATGACGTCAGAGGCCGGCCGCTCACACCGCTGCACGGTGGACATGTCGGATTGCTCTGTACTGCCGGAATGCTCAATGGAGTATTTGGCGAAGGCGAGGCCCGGCATATTGCCCACTGGCGCTCTGTGAAATTTACTGACCATTGGGAAGAAGAGGAAGAAGGCGGAACCAAAATCCTGCACGACCGGGAACGGTTCTCGCATGAGCTGACGCTGGTTTTTGCCAACGGAAAGACCCAGGTTCTCACTCACGAAAAGAAGGAGCCAGAATGAAAAATGCCCACCTTCGATTCGGCTGGCTGACCTACGTGAAGAGCACGGAGAAGACGACCACCAGCATCAAGCTGCGCTTAGATCGATTTATAGGAGAGGTTTTGCCTGATCCACCGCGCCAGGCGAAAGCTCACCTCATTTCTGTGATCGGTGGGGACACACAGGTTGCGGCCGTCAGCGCGGCGATCTCCCTGGGAGATAGATTCATGGTGGAAGGGCCGGGTCTACAGCCGATTCGAGTATGTCTCGAACGAAACGCACAGTGTTTCAAAGGCTCGGTACAGCTTGCCGGACGCAAGAAGCCCCTGCGTCACCTTATTGGCCTGTCGGAAGAGTTCGCTTCCAGCAACGTGTCGGCGGGCTCAGGAAGAACCCTGCTGGCAAGCTCGGAAAACCGATTCATCTGGGCCTCTCTCGCCCATATTCACGGGATCCCCGGAACGCCGGACTGGGCTGACTGGTTTGCAGGCGAATTGGAAACGCATAAGGCGATCATCCGTACTCTCGGCATCGGATGTGCCCCGGTGCTGGTCAAAGGCGAGAAAGAACAGTTCCTTTCCTGGCTCAGTTGGGGCGTTGAGAGTGGAGCCGTCAGTCTTCCGGCTGAAACTGGTTCGATCCGCTGGCCGGGTTTGAGTCTGCAAGACCTCTTCCTGCCGGCCGACTAGCCTTCTGCACCACCCATCTTTTCCTTCTTTCCCCTTGTTCTCTCGTTCTCTTCCGCAAATCCCTCCCCGTACCAGAGGACTTCCATGCCTGAACTGTCCACAATTTACGACTACATGAGACGTCACGCGGCGCTCTTGGGAGACCGCATTCTGCAGGAGTATCCAGCGCTCCACCAATTCGACCATGCAGTTTCACCTCGGATTGAAGGGCTGGTACGAACGCCTTTCCCTGCACAGACCATCGCCATTATGGGAGTCGCCAAACGTTGGCAGCAGGCGCGGACATCAATGGTGGTCGCGGAATGCGGTACTGGCAAGACACTGATCTCGCTGGGAGCGATCCATGTTCATAGCCGGGGGATCCCTTTCACCGCATTAGCCATGGTTCCGCCACATCTGGTCGAAAAGTGGGCGCGGGAAGCATTTCTGACCTTGCCGGGGTTACGCGTGTTCCTGATCGATGATTTGCGAAATGGCGGCGACGAGAACAAATCCCACGGAGTGAACGAGGTGCGGTTGAGGCACGGCCGCATCGTGCGGGAAGGGTTACACACAACCTTAAGTGANNCCACGTTGAGCGAGTTGCGGCTGCGCAAGGATTCGCCGAGTTCCCGTAAACGCTGGCTGTCGCTCTGCGGGAGATCGTCGCTGTTTATCGTCGGACGTGAGCGGGCCAAGTTGGGTTACTTCTGGCGCCATGCCTACCGCGTACCACGCTCGGGTCCATACCTGGGCTGCGCGGTAAATCCAGACACAGGCAAGCCCGTCATCGTGGATGACAGCCGATTAACCGCGGCTGAGTTTGAGAAGGTCAAAATCGCCGAGACCATCGAAACCAGGGGCGAGAAATCTTGTCGCCCGCTACACAGCCCACTCTGGCAGGCGGATTCGGACAAGATCCGCCGCATGGCTCCGATTGAGTTCATCGGGCGCTACATGCCGGGATGGTTTGACTATGCGATTTGCGACGAGATTCACCAACTGGCAGGCGATACGGCTCAGGGGAATGCTCTCGGCACTCTGGCCTCATGCACCGATCGGATCGTCGGGCTGACCGGCACGCTGCTGGGTGGCTACGCAGACGATCTTTTCAACACTCTATTCCGGCTCGAAGCGAGACGGATGAAGGGGCACGGCTACGAGTGGGGCACTACCGGGCGCAGTTCCTTTATTCAGGATTACGGCGTCCTGGAGACCATCACCAAGGTAGAGCCTGCCAACAACGCCTGCTCGAAGGCCAAAACGACGAGCACAGTTCGCCGCAAGCCCGGAGCGTCCCCGCTCCTGTTTGGCGAGTTCCTCATGCAGCTGTGTGCCTTTCTGTTTCTGGAAGACATCTCGAGAGAACTTCCGCCATATGAGGAAACCTATCTGAGCGTGCCGATGGATGCTCCTATGCGGGAGGCGTACTGCGAGTTGGAGGATGAAATTCGGAAGGCGCTGAAGGCTCACAGGGGCAACCGTTCGGTATTGAGCATCATGCTCAACACCCTGTTGCTCTACCCCGATCACCCTTATGGGCTCGGAACCCTCTACGGCAGAGAATTCGATCCGGAACTCAAACGCACAGTCCGGTTCGTCANNGTCTTTGCAGTCTACACGCAGAAGCACGACGTTACAGCCAGGCTTCAACGAATCCTGAGCAACGAGGGAATCCACACCGCTGTTCTGCGTGCGAGCGTCGATACCTCCAAGCGCGAAGCTTGGTACGCCAGGCAGGTCAAAGACGGCGTGCAGGTAGTGATCTGCCATCCCAAACTAGTGGAAACAGGTCTGGACTTGTTGGACTTCCCGACGATCCTCTTCTGCGAGTCGGGATACTCACTGCACACGTTGCGGCAAGCCAGCCGCAGATCCTGGAGGATCGGGCAGAGACGGCCCGTGCGCGTGAAGTTTCTTTGCTATGCAGGGACGATGCAGACGTCCTGTTTACGCTTGATGGGGAAGAAGCTGCTCGTGGCTCTCACCATGGAGGGCAAGTTTGCCGGCGAGGGATTGCAGAGCATCGATGAAGACGATGACATGCTCTCGGCGATGGCGCGGGAATTGGTCGAAAGGAATGGTATTGGCGAAACCGCTGACGCCGTCTGGAAAGCCCTCAACACNNGAACATCAAAAGCTGTTTCCAACGACGTCTGGTTGCAGCGATGATGCCGCTTCCCCCGAACCGCCGGACATTCTGCGGGGCACGCAGTATGACCCCGCTGGGCTTGTCGAAGGAGCCATCGACACGGGTCCAATTGTCGTCTTCGGGCGGCGACCGGAGTCGTTGTCAGGTAGAAGGCGACGCGGGAGGCCAGTTGTCCCGGAACAGGCGTCGTTGTTCAGCCTAAGTTGACACCATTAAGAAATGGCCGTTGGTTTCGTCGACACCTTATTACGCCCAGTCTTCGGGTGGCGTTTTGATGCCCCACACATTGCCCGGCTCATCCAGCGCCAATCCCAGCAGCCAAAACTTCTCAATCGGGATGCAGTTTACTACCCGCGCGGTGACCGTAGTTTTAGTAGGAAGACCTTCCAACTGGACTGCAGCACCAATCTCCAATGAACGACCGAAACGCGCTGCGCATCCCTGTGGGTTTACGAGGTGCGTCTGACATGGTTCGGAAAACGGATGCGCCGGATCCAGGCTGGAGAGGGTGATCGGAATCTCGAGACTAACTCGAGTGCCGCGCCGGGCCGCTTTTTGGTTGGAAAACGAGCTCAACTTCAAGTTTAACAATTCATGACGGCAGGTCAAGGCGCGAACGCGGCCTTCAGGGTCCGGCCAGGCCGGACCTAGAACTCGTTTCAGTCCACACTGCACATTCTTACCCGCGAACACGGCGGCGGCCAGTGTCGCAGCCGCGTTTTCTCCCACCTTCAGGAGTCTTATTTCAAATCACAAGGAGGAACAACTATGTCAGAAACTAGTACGCTCATTGGCTACGGCGGCCGCACGATTGGCCGCGAAGAACTAATGCTGGTACCGACGCCAGCGGCAACGGAAACACACC
>PKXU01000029.1 GCA_003132445.1 Acidobacteriaceae bacterium
GATAACGACCGATCCCGGACAATTGTTGAACGCGTTCACCCCGAAGCACGGTGTCGCACCGGCAACGAGTCCGCTATCGTACCGCCAGTTGAAGCCCATCCAGGGTCCGTGTTTCCAGGGCTGGTATTGGAAGTGTGTCGTCTGATTAAATTTTTCGTCGTGGTCAATGCGGAAGGGAAGTCCCGCAGCCGTTGCCACCGTGGCCCCGGCTCCTCCAATCTGTGGTTGGAAGAAACGAGCCGCCACACTGGAGAAGACCATCAGCGCCGAAAAGCCATGAATTTCGGGCACGCTTAACCGGCCTGCATAACCAGGAATCTTCGAGTTGTGCCATTCAATCGGGAACGTGATCGGTGTATTTCCCAGCACACTGAAATCGTAGCCATTGTGCGTGTACTTCGTGATCCACTCGCCGGAAAAGACCAGATACTTTCCGAAGGCCTGCTCGAGGCCGGCATGGAATTCATTGCGAAAGCCGGGACTTAATGGGGTCAGCGCAGAGGAAGCACATAAGAGGAGCGGGTTCAAGACAGGATTGCTGCAACCGATACTGGAAAGTATCAGGTTTTCGTTGAAAGGCGATTCCAAAGTGCGAGCGTAGGAAACGCGCAGAATGGTATTGGTCTTTTTGATGTTGTAAGCGACGCCAAGCCGCGGCTCCGCTTGCGATGCAGTCGAGAGACCGTTGTACACATCTCCGCGCAAACCCAGATTCAAGGACCAATTTCCTTTTGTGATGTTGTCTCGGATGTAGAGCGCAAGTTCCTTCACGTCGGTGTGGCCCCTAAAGGTATAAGGACTTCCGCCACGGCTTAGGTCATAAGGAGCCAGGACCGGATTGTAGTAAGGGTAGAAAGGTGTTCCCGGCGCATTGGAATTGGCCGCGGTGTTCGCCTGGTATACCCCGGTGCACAGCGCAGGATCCGTGATCCCGGGCGCAGGCGCCGCGCCATACGGGTATGCGTTCACGGCCGTCGTTGCCGCTGCGGTAATGCAGGGAGCGTTAAATGTTGGATCGACAATTCCGAGAGTGTCATTCTCATCAAGGAATGTCTGCTGGTACACAACTCCCGCCTTGATCTGATTCATTCCCCGAACGTATGCGATATCGGAGCGCAACCCTGCGTTGGTGAGAGTACGGTTCTGACCGACCGACTGGCGCTGAAGACTGGGCGGCCCAAGATCAGCGAAAGGATCGCTGCTGGGATAGTAATTGTAGTCGTCGCGCCGTACGAACGCGCCGAGAGTGTATACAGCATTCGCATTGATAACGTGAGTCCACGAGGGAGCGATATTGAAAGTTCCGATCTTGGAGCGTTGGTCCGCCGGTCCCACAAGAGTTCCGTTCGGACCGATGCCGTTGAAAGCTGCCATCTGCGGCTCGATGCCATTCAATCCGCTCCAGGGCGTGGCATTTTCGCCGTCCAGTGAATTCGGTGTTTGGAACCAACTGCGGCTGTAGCCAAAGTTCAGGTGAAGCGAGTCGGCAGTCGTGAATTGGTAATCCACACGGTCAAATAGGTTTTCCTCATTGCCCTTGTCGTGGAGCACCACGAATTCTGGCGGATCCAGGAACCGGCCGCTGTTTAAGCCATTCGCGGAGATGAAGTTTCCCCAGTTCTTGCCCCCGTACGCCAACTCCGCCGCCAAGTTGGAGCTTCCGAAAGAGCCGTAAGAAGCCGTCACACTGCCATGAGGAGTGGTGACTCCCTGACCAGAGCGTGTGGTCGCCACAATAACCACGCTGGTCTTGCCGCCATACTCGGCCGGCGGCGCCCCCGATATCACTTCCATCGACTGCACGGAGTCGAGAGGAATCTGATTGGAGAACACTTTGCTCTGTTGGTCTGTGATGGGCTGGCCGTCCACGGAAAAGGAATTCTCCGCGTGATCGCCGAGGCCGTGAAAGAGGCCGTTGGAATCGGCGGCGATGCCCGGGGTCGCTAACGTAACCTCCGAACTCAGCGATGAAGATGCGCTTTCCAGAGGAATTCTGTTGAACAAGCTCCGGTCTACGTCGGTGTGGAAGGTAGGATCGTTCTCAATCAAGTCTCCGCCCTCGGCTTGCACGGTCACCGATGTCATGGATCCTGAAACTTGAAGCTTGAGGGACAGATTGACCGGCACGGAGGACCGCGATTCCACATCCTGCACGTAGTCGGCGAATCCCTCCGCCACCACGGTTAAATGGTAAGGATTGAACGGGACATTGGTGAATTGAAATCTGCCGGAGGGGTCGGTCGTGGCCTTGCGGTCAAATCCACTCACGGGGTTGCGGATTTCTACCGTGGCGTTGGCCACAACAGCTCCAGTAGCATCGAGCACAGTCCCACCGATAGAACCGGAATTGCCGACCGACTGAGCGGCGATAGTGACTGCAAGAAATAGCACGGTTGCCGCGAATGCGGCGTAGCGCGCCCGATAACAGCTAGGCATAAGCCCTCCTGAAATGTTAGGGAATGGCCGGGCCCGATTCTTAAAAGATCGGGCCGAAAGTTCGATGATGGGAATCCCTATACGTTAGGAGGACCACGAATACCCTGATCCGCAAAAGGAATCCGGGCCTTGGCAACGATATCTTGTTCCAGCAGCAAACCAACGGCGGCAAATATCGGAGCTGCCTGCACGGAACTTAAGATGGGGCTGGCGCTATGGGCCGCCACGCAAATCGAGCACGTCGCGGATTCCAGCTGCGTAGCGTGATTGTGAGTGGACTCAGCGGCTGCCGTCCACAACATCAAGGACAGGCTCAGCCATGCCCAGCCTCCAATCCACAATCGCATTTTGTGCCCGATCATCCGTTCCTGCCTCGGATTGGACTATTGAGAGCTTATAACGGTTATCCGACGCAAAGCAACCAACGACCAGTTAATATATACACACGGGCGGCCACGTTTCGGCCGACCGCCAAGCGAACGCAATCATTTCAAAGCGAGGAATCATGGCAGAACCGACCTACGAAGAATTAAAAGCAAAGCTCTCTCAGCTCGAAAAAGAAGTCGAAACCAAGAAGCGCAGCGGTGATCTTATCTTCAAAGTTGGCGAAAAAGGCGGCGTGAGTGTCTACGGCCTCGGCCGTTTTCCCGTCACACTCTACTACGAACAGTGGAATCGCCTACTCGGCGCCGCCAACGAAATTAAGTCTTTCCTGGAAGAAAACAAATCGCGGCTCAAACTCAAAGATCAGGGCTGAAGGGTTGAAGATGACGGCCCACGCCTAAGCAACGGCCGGTAAGCGCCTCGTCACGGTGCGTGCCCGGAATGTTGTCGCATCTGCTGTTATCTGCTGCGGATTTCAGGCGCGAACTCTCCCACCCAGTTGGAGAGCATGCCGAATCCAGCTTGCGTCAAAACGCCTTCGTATCCTTCTTCCCAGAGTTTGCTGCGTGGCTCCCAGACACTGGAAAGCATTCCAGCCCCGAGCGCGGCTCCATAGAGCGCGACTTGAGGCCGCCATTCTTTTTCCGTCTGGTTGTAAGTAAGAAAATTTCGGACGAGGGCATGTTTTGTTCTGGGGCCGACGCCCAGACAGTGGCAGCGATCATAGCGCGGTTCGTAACGCAGAACTGCGTTTCCGGCTGTCGAAAACACATTTTGGACGGCGGTCCGAGCGTAGTTGGAAGCCACACGCCGTCCGTACCCTTCGAAGCCCCCTCCCCATTCATAAGGCTCGCCGCTGTCTTGGTCGAGTAGCCCGAGAAAGCTACTCTTTAAGTAAATCCCCGGCGTAGTGAAAGTCTGTCGCACGAAAAGTCTTACTCTCTGGTATCCAGTCAACGATAGAAGCGGCGCATCTTTAGGAACGTAGGCACCGTAGAACCAGTTCACCTTCAACTGATCCTGATTGAGTTCCCGGTCTTGTTCCTTATTGGTCTCGTCGCTGGATTTCTCCTGGCTTAACGCTGGCCATCCGGCCAGGAATGCGAGCAGGCAAAGTGCAGAAAAGAATCGCGAGAACCAGCGAGTCCACAAGCGATTGGGGGGGGCTGGCTTCCCACTCGGTAAGGGCATATGAAACTGTTTTACCAGCACTTAAGAGGAAATTGCGTGTTCGATTAATCTTGTTTGAATAATCTTGTTCGAATAATAGTGAGGCCTGCAGGCGAATCGCGTTCTCTTTTTTTTAGGCTCTTTTATTGGTTCTTCTCTATCGGCCCTCACGCAGGCGGTCAATCTTCGCTGCCATGATGAAGTCGCTTTCCGTCAGGCCTTCGACCTTATGCGTCCACAAAGTAATCTCGGCCTTCCCCCAGGCGAGCAAAATATCGGGATGATGACCTTGTTCCTCCGCGAGCGCGCCTACCCGATTGACGAACTCCAGCGCCTCCTTGAAGTCCGGGAACTTGAACTCGCGCTGAATGTGATGTTCCCTTGTCATCGTCCAACGGGGAACGCTCTGTTGCAATGTTTCCAGTTCGAATCCATGCAGCGGCGGAACGCCGCCGCGACAGGGGACGCACTTTTTGTCAGCCAGTTGCTCACTCATAAATCTCCCAAAATTGTCTCGAATAGAATCAGTTCTAACTTGTTAAAGCTTAATCAATTTCTACGGCGGGTGGGTCGGCCGGCGTGAGCCTCGAAACCGGCGTCTTAAAGTAGCGCTTTAACCAAATCAGATAGCCAAAAAGCGCGACCATCGATACCAGACTCCACCACAAAAGAATGTTCCCGCGGAACATGGGATTTGATCTGAGTATCTGCAACTGCGTCTCCGACATGCCCATCTTTGAATATGCCTGCATCATATCGGCCCGAGCGTAAGTAAGCGCCATGGATACCACCCGAATAGGAATCGCAAAAACAGCAATCCACCAGCCAAACGATTGCAAACGGAAAAGGGCGATAGCGAGGTACGCATCGACGATCGCCGTCCCCACGAAGCACGAAGCTCCGGCGATTCCGCTTACAAACTGCCCGAACAATGGAAATACGGGGGTCGTGACACCAACCACCAAAAGATAGAGGGCCCCGACACCGAAAATAATGCTTGCGCCGAGCACAGGCAACGGAGTTCGATCGGTCCAGCGCTCGATGGGATCACGGTGGCGAATGGTTTCAGCGACATCCTTGCGACTGTAAAACACCACGAACGCGATCGGCACCAGCACCAGAAAAACCGCGGCAAAAATAATAACGAGCGTAAGAATAACCGCCATCACCCCGGTAGTTGCGGCTGCAGACGGACCTCCGGGCGCCGTTCTTTGCGCCTGAGCCAGGGCGCTGCGCATCGTCATCGGCAACATCGCAGTGATCAAGACCGTAATCAGTGTGCCCGTGATCAGCCAGTACCAAGACGTAACCAGAGTAAGGGCCTGTGCCCAGCGTTTCATCTGCACCGATCCAATGCCTAGTGTGAGCAGCCCAGCGGCAATGAATGTGTAAGTGGCGACTCCGGAGATAAACTGCCCCGGACGGATTCCGCCGCCGGGAGTAAGGCGGGACATGAAAGCGCTCAACCCCATCAACGGGATCATCAAAGCCGCTAGAAGCCCAAGGATAATCTGCAATACCCCAAAGATCACCAGCCCCGTACCCCGGTCGCGAAACCCCGGATCCGATGGAACCGAGGTAACAACTCCAGCGGCGAGCGGCGCCGGCTCTGGCACCGAGTCGGATGGTGTTGTTGAATCCGGATTGAATTGTGGTGGCAGCTTGGTTTCCACGGAGACCTCTCGTAAACTCGGCACATCTTAACAGGCCATTCCATACACGCATAGGAGATCTGAAATTCCGATATTGAGATTTGTGTTTTCGAGTCAGCGACTCTCTTCAATCGACCAAGCCGTATAATTCCGTTCTGTGAAGAATGTGTCTCGTTGGTTCTTGAATGTTTGCTGCGACGGTGATGAAAGGATCAGGACATGGTTGTGCTCGTAGTCGGCGGGGCTGGATATATTGGCAGTCACGCAGCCCGAGCTTTGAAGAACGCTGGGCATGAAGTGATCGTGTTCGACAATCTCAGCACTGGGTACGAGTTTCTAGCCGCGGGCTTCGAATTAGTGAAAGGCGACGTTCTGGACGCGGTAGCACTGAGCTCGGTGCTCCCTCGCGTCGATGCCATTATGCATTTCGCCGCCTACGCGTATGTTGGCGAGTCGGTAACGAATCCGAAAAAGTATTTCCATAATAATGTTGAAGGCGGATTGTCGTTACTGAACGCGGCTTTGGACGCAGGCGTTAAGAAGATCATTTTTTCTTCCACATGCGCCGTCTACGGCGATCCGGTAAAAGTTCCGATCGAGGAAAACACGCCGCGGCAGCCGGTGAATCCTTACGGCGTATCGAAGTTGTTTTTTGAGCAGGCCCTCGAAGCCTATGACCGGGCTTATGGCTTACGCTACGCCAGCCTGCGCTATTTCAATGCAGCCGGGGCAGACGATAGTGGAGACATTGGAGAGTTACACGAACCTGAGACGCATCTTATTCCTCTTGCTCTGCGCGCTGCGGCGGGCACAGGCCCTGAGTTGCAGGTCTTTGGGTCGGACTATCCCACACCGGATGGAACCTGCATTCGCGATTACATCCATGTGAATGATTTGGCCAGTGCGCATGTGAAGGCGCTCGAGCACTTGGCCGCGGGAAAAGAAAGTTTTGCCGTTAACGTAGGCACGGGAACCGGAGCCTCCGTGCGGGAAGTGATATCAACCGTCGAGGAGGTAACAGGAAAATCCGTGCCGCACAAAATCGTACCGCGACGGCCGGGGGATCCTCCCAAGCTGGTGGCGAATCCGGCAAGGGCGCAAGCGCTTTTGCAGTGGAAGGCAGTGCGTGGTTTGCGCGACGTGGTTTCGACTGCATGGCACTGGATGGAAAAGAGAAGGCGCGCTGGGTGAAACACAGGTTCGCAGGATGCGACCGCGAATCCCGGAAATCAGAGAATCGGGTTTCCTCCGTGAAACTCTGTGCCCTCTGTGGTTAAGACCTTAGTAGCGTTCAAGAATCTGAAGGAAATTATGGCCAATGATTTAGCAGGAAAGAAAGTAGCGTTTCTAGGCGCGGGCAAGATGGGCGGCATTATTCTGCAAGCATTGCTGAAGAATGGTTCGCTTTCGCCAAAATTAATCCGCGCCACTGTAGCGCACGGCGAGCGCGCCAAGGCACTGAGCGCAAAACTAAAAGTAAAAGTCGGGACCAACAATGTCGAAGCCGCCCGCGGCGCCGACATTATCGTGATTGCTGTCAAGCCGCAAGTTGTCGAAGAAGTTGTGCGCGAAATCAGTCCTCACATCACCGCGAAGCAGCTGATCATATCGGTCGCGGCCTCGGTGCCAACGTCCATGATCGAAAAAAATCTTGCGCCCAACGTTGCTGTCATTCGCGCCATGCCCAACACCCCGTGCCAACTGGGGGCTGGCATGACGGCAATCTGCAGGGGCGCCCATGCCAGCGTCGGCGACGTGGCCCTGACCTGCTCGATGTTCGATGTCGTAGGAAGAACGGTAGTGGTAGACGAGAAACATATGGACGCAGTGACGGCGCTTTCGGCCAGCGGCCCGGCCTACATCTACATCATTCTGGAATCGCTGGCAGAGGCAGGAGTGAAGGTCGGTCTGCCGCGTGATATTGCGACGCTGCTGGCGGCTCAGACCACGCTGGGGGCGGCGCGAGTGGTGCTGGAGACGGGCGACCATCCGGCGCTTTTGAAGGATGCGGTGACGACTCCGGCAGGCTGCACCATTGACGCTATCATGGAACTGGAAGAAGGGAAGCTGCGCGTAACGCTGATCAAAGCTGTGGTGAAAGCAGCGCAACGGGCGAAGGAACTGGCCTATGGATAAACTCGATCGCTCGATTCGTTGTTGAGTTATTTGCTCCCAGTCCTCTGTCACTCACGCAAGCCAACCTTAAGCTGCTTGAATCCAGTCAGGCAGCAGTCTGCCGGTTTGTAGTCCACGAAGCTAACCGACATTGAGCGGTTCCGCTCGTGCTACAGTTTGGGAATCGCTGTCAGTGGTCACAGATCGGCACTCTTGCTTCGGCAACACACGAGACGAATTTCATGGAAACCCGCATTATCCTTATTCATCAGCTGATCAAACTGGGCGTGGCTACGGTCATGGCCAGCACGCTGGTGCGCTCCAAGGAATTCAAGTCTCTGCTGTTTCGTGAAGAACGTACTTTCCGGCAAAAAGTGTATTTAGTCCTATGGTTTGCCTTGCCGATCATGGTTGGCGTTTGGATTCGAATCTCCGTTCCCAGTTTCCTGGCAGGCGATCTCAGTTTCGAAACTGCGCTGCTGCTGGGCGTAATTGGAGGGCGCCTGGCGGGGTCGCTGGGCGGCGTCGTGATGGGCATACCCCCGTTGCTCCACGGCGAGTGGGCGGCCATGCCGTTCGACGTGCTTTGCGGTTTTCTGGCGGGCCAATTGCGCACCATGGCCGCCGACAAAGATGACATCTGGTCGTTTTCGCCCTTCATCGATCAAGGCATCTTCCGCATCATCAAGCGCAATCTGCCACGCCCTCGACTGTTCGACTGGCAGATCGTATTCTTCATCACCGTCGTAGGCCTGCGCTTTGTTCAAACGGAATTAGCGCAGTATTTCCCGCATTCCATTTTCGGCATCGAGAGTCCCGACAACTACTGGGTTTATAGCGCGATTTATGCTGCCAGCGTGACCGCCATCGGAATCGAGCTGAAGATCTTCAATAGCGTGCGCATTCAGATCAAGCTGGAGGAACAAGAGCGGCTGCTGCTGCACGCCCGCATGGAGGCCTTACAGAATCAGATCAATCCGCATTTCTTATTCAACACCTTGAACTCGATCTCTTCGCTCGTCCGTTTCGATCCCGAACTGGCGCGCGACATGATCTTCAAGCTGGCCACAATCTTGCGTCGATTGCTCAGTAGCGGCGAGGCTTTCGCGCCTTTGCGTGAGGAGTTTGAATTCATCGATAATTATCTCGACATTGAAGTAGTGCGTTTTGGGCGTGACAAACTCCGAGTGATCAAGGAATTCGACCCCGCTTCGCTCGACGTGGTTGTGCCCAGCATGTTGCTGCAGCCGCTGGTCGAGAACTCGATTAAGCATGGATTGGCGCCGAAAGTCGAGGGCGGCAGCGTCGTGCTTCGTAGCCGCGTCGTCGATTCGCGCCTCATTATTGAAGTGGAGGACGATGGCGTGGGGATGGGCGGTGCTCAACTGGAGGAAAGCAGCAGTTGGGCCGGCATGGGCATCGGAATGGCGAACATCTCCGAACGGTTGCAAGTTCTTTACGGCGACACTGCACGCATGACGATCGACAGTCATGAGGGAAAGGGAACGCTGGTGAGGATTCGGCTGCCTCTGGTTGCGGCCGCGAGTTCCGTTCCCGAGGGTTTCTACGCTGAGCGCTCCAGCACTCGCCGGTAAAAATCTTCGTACTGCTTCACGATTTTTGTGGAACAGAAACGCTCCATCGCAATCGCGCGCGCCTGTCTTCCCATTTCCCGAAGCTGCTGTTCGTTGCTGAGCAATTCGATAGCGTAGCGCGCCATTGTTTCTACATCGCCGACATCGGCAAGATAACCGGATTTGCCGTGGTCGATGACCTCCGGCATTCCACCGGCTCGCGTTGAAATAGGAACTACTTCACATGCCATGGCTTCCAGAGCGGCCAATCCAAATGATTCCAATTCGCTCGGAAGCAACATAATATCAGCAATCGCCAGCTTTTCCTGAATCTGGTCCTGCTTGCCGAGAAACAGAACATCTTTATGAATCCCCTTCTGGACGGCGAGCCATTCGGCCACGGAACGATCGGGCCCATCTCCAATCAGCAACAGCTTCGAAGGAATTGTTTTGTG
>PKXU01000168.1 GCA_003132445.1 Acidobacteriaceae bacterium
ACCATCTGTCCGCCGTTCCCGCCATTCACGAACAACGATTTTTTGTCGGCTGTTGCCATTCGTTTCCCTGCGACTTCGTCTCGCTCAGTGCACTCCCAGAGTGAAGATTGGTAAATACAGCGAGATCAGTACTCCGCCCACGAAAATCGCCATGATAATGAGAATCAGCGGCTCGATCAGCGCCATGGCCGCGCTCAGCGCGGTCTGTACATCTTCCTCGTAGAATTCCGCCACCGAGTTCAGCATGGCCGGCAACGCTCCGGTGGATTNNGATTCCCCCACCTCAATCATTTCTACCGCCAGTTCGGGAAAAATCTTCTGCTCTTCCAAACTGAGCGCGAGTCCTTGTCCTTCGCGAACCCGATTGCCTGCCCGCATTACACCTTTTAAGATGCGCCGGCTGCTCATGGAGGAGCCTGCCGTTTCCATTGACGGCACCAGAGGCAGGCCGCCTTGCAACAACGTCGAAAGCATGCGCGAAAAACTCGCCACCTGGTGCTTCAGCCGTATATCGCCCAGCAAAGGCAGACTCAAGATGATTCGATCGATGCGATCGGCCCCGCGATCCGTGTCTTTCCAGCGCCAGAAGATAAATCCGCCGACTACAAGTCCGACGCCCACAAAAGGCGCATATTTCTGCGCGTTCTGGCCGACCGCCAGCATGAATAAAGTAATCGTTGGAAGCTTGGCATCCAGACTATTGAATAGATCGGCAAACTTGGGCACAACGTAGGTGAAGAGAAATGTGACCATGACCATTACCACGCTGACCAGCAGCGTCGGATAAATCAACGATACAAAGAGCTTCTTGCGAAACGTCATCGCCAGCCGCTGGAAACTGATGTAGCGAGTCAGCACCTCGTCGATATTGCCGCTCTTCTCGCCCGCCATTAAAGTTGTGGTGTAAATCTTCGGGACAATGCCTTGCGCGGCGAAGGCATCGGAAAGCAACTCTCCGCCTTTCACGCGTTCCCTGACATTCTCCAAAATCTGCCGCAATTGTGGTTCTTTCTGCCGCTTGATCAGCAATTCAAGGGAATTCAAGATGGGCAGGCCGGCGCGGATGAGCGTGAGGAACTGCTGGTTGAACACCAGAAACGCGTCCTGCTTTAACTTCCGCCGCCGGCGCAGCGAAACCCCTGAGGTCAGCACTCCCTGGGGCTTGACCCAATAGACGAGGTAGCCCTGTTGAGAGAAGCGGTCGCGCACTTCGGCTTCCGAGTATCCGTGCTCGACATGCTGCTGGACGTGCCCGCGATCGTCCGCGATTTTTACTACAAATTCCGCCATTTGCTGAGTTTTTCTGCCGTTACCCGAGTACTCCCCACCGGCCTCAGTCTAACATTCCCAATTAACATTCTAAGCCCGTGGCCCGCGTTCCAAACTGCTTCCGGCAGTACGCCGGTAACTTCAAGCGACGGAGTTTTGTCCGTCCGCCGCTTCCCCGACAGCTGCTGGGATTAGTGCTACGGACCTAATTCCGCGTCCATCGTCTCGGTGCCCGCAGGAGGTTTAAACTCGAATCGCCCATCTGCGATTTTCACGTCTTCCTTCATCCCGTCAAAACGGTACTCCGTGGCCGCCCCATCCACTTCCTGAATGATAATTCGCGCAATCTGGTGGTCTGGCGTGATCTCCAGTAATATTTCGCTCACCCGCTCCGCCAACGCCTGCGGCACTCCCCGCAAAACCACATTTCCCGGGCGCCAGGGCGCCATATCCGGAGCCAGCGATAATCCCTGTAACTCTCTCTCTAGCTTGGTCTTACCCAGCAAGAAAGCCAGCGGGGAACGAATATCTTCCAGCTTTTTTGCCGGCGTCTTGCGAGCCTGCCGGTCGTCGGGGACGTAAAACCACGCATCTCTCCCATCGCTGACAAACAGCTTGTCTTTGGGAGAACGATACTCCCATCGCATCTTGCCGGGTTTTTTCAGCCACAGCGTGCCAGACTCGGTGCGGTCCATCCCCGAGCCGCGATAGACCTCGGTAAAATCCGCCTCTAGCGAGCGCAAGTGGTTGTAATGGGCGTCAACTGCGGCCGCCAGGGTTTTCACGTCAACCGCGAATCCCGAATTCGACAGGAGAGCCAAGACCACGAACAGCGCGATGGAAAAGCGAAACAAACGAACTGGCATCTCGATGACTTTTCACCGGGTTACTGGCCCGCTTGTTAGACCCCTCACGCGCACTCGGGAGGGAAACAGGGGGCAAGCTCCTACTGAAGAACTCCTAAAAACGATTGTAAGCTGTGCTGAAAAACTTGTCATTTCATCAAGATGAAGGTCGGCGGGAAATGTTTGTGAACATTGAATATTGCTGTGCGCTGGCGATCTTTCGAAATTGTGAACTCTCACCCAGAACGTGTTCCAGCAGCGGGTTATGGTAGAGAACGTATACGGCTCTGGGATGAGCGCGCAAAGAATGTTCCAGGTTTACGATGACCTGCCGCAGTCCGGATTCCGGCAATGGATTGAACAGGTAAATTACCAGCGGATCGGCAGGGAACAAAAAAGTAGTGGCATCGGCACAGATCGATTCAATCGCAAAACATTTTTGCGAGTTGCTTTTGTACTCCCGCAGATTCTGCTGTGCGATCCGGTGCAGGGAAGCAAGAAACTCCACGCCGATGATTCGGTGAAAGGGATACTCCGATGCCATCAGCAGTGCGCGTCCCTTGCCCGACCCCAAGTCGACAAACGTGAAGTCGCGGAAGTTGAGAACCGTACCGTCCGGATTCAGCGATTGCTGCAGCGCGTTCAACATTTCATGAAACGCTGCCGGTTCGGTGGGCTGATAGGCAGAGTGGAATTGACCCAGCAGTCGATCGCGCCATCCGACCGCGCCGCTGGTGGTGTTCACGCGGTAGTCCCAGTCATAGTCGGCATCGCCGTATCGTTGCCGCAGACGTTCGGGAGTGGAGTCGCGCACAAACTCCCACAATATTCCCATCAGTCGGCGGCTCGCCAGCCAGTAGCCTTCATACGAGGCAGCAAGCCTCCACCAATCCCACGCGGTTTTTACCACACTGATTTCTGCAGGCGAATCCATACCAGAAAAATGAAAAACGTTTTCACATGATACTGGTCGCTCAGTCGTCAGTGGTTAAAAACAAGAGTGCTGCAAAATGTTTCTATTCCCGGTGGTGAAATTGGGGTAATGCAGGAGGCTTATAGCCGCGAGGCAGGCCCTTGGTGAGGAAGTTGAAATCGTCGGGATTCTGGACTTCGATACGGCCATCCGAAGTCAGCCTGTACGGATGGCCGTCCGGGTCCGTTGGAATGCCGCGAAAATGTTCAGCGGCGGCCAGTTCCGCCATGCTTGTCGGAAGCTGTCCCGTGCGTTCTCCGAAGCGGGTTACGGCGGCTTGCAGGTTCGTGACGTCTTCGTCCACTTTAATCGCGCGTAGGTGTTCAATCGCATTGGCGCGAACGTAAGAATCCTGGGTCGACTCGTAAGTGGAACTCCACAGCAGACGCGCGGTTGCCAAATCCCCGGCGTGAAACGCCATTTTCGCCGCCAGAACCTTCATCAGGGAATTCGCGCCTGGAACTTCCGAGCCTTCCTCGAATACCTGAGAGGCTTTTTCGTAATCCTTAAGTTCGGTGTAGTAAACGAACCCTAGGTTGTAATAGAGCCGCCAGTTATCGGGATTGTGCGCGATGCCAAATCTCATCAGTTGAATGGCACGGTCAGGTTGGCCAGCTCCGTTCGGCGGATTCGGAGCCAGAAAGCTGGCGCCGAACTGGTAGGCGGGAAGGAGATGCGGATCCAGTGCCGTTGTAATCTCCAGCAACGGGGCCAACTCGTTGTAGCTGGCTGCGTGGTTGAAGTGCCGTTCACCGAAGTACTGCACCGCGCGAGTCCAATAGATACAGGCCATCAGCCCGTCGAATCCCAGGCTGGCGCGCTTTAATAATTTCGGGGAGTTTACATAAAGGGCATCGTCGACGGCGGCTGGCGGACGGATTTCATCGATGTGCTGGAGCAAGAGAATGCAAGCGACCATGGAGACGGCCAGGCATCCCGATGCGATGACTGTGGTGCGTTGCGCAGCCGTCATCTGACCAAACTCCAGTCTGGCATCCGCAAAATCATTTCAAGTTCCTGCGCTCGAAAATCAGAACCGCCGCACTGAGCGTCATCGCCGTATAAAACAACGCATAGAGGGTGTTCTGAAGAATGAGTTGCAAGCCGATGGGTTGCGCATGTGCAACGGCGCTGATCACATTGAGTGCGGAGAAGTTAGGGACCAGGTAGGCAGCGCCCGTGGCCAGCCACCGCGTAAGGCCATGAGTCAGAGCGGCGAATCCGCGAAGGTCATCCGCGAAACTGCCGATCACGAACAGCGAAAATGCAAAAACCGCAGAAAGCAGCGGCGACGAGAACGACGAAAACAGCAGCGCCAACGCACAGATAATCAAAAATTCGAGAATGATGAAATAGAGCGCTACCAGGATCAACGCATCCGGAGCTGTGAATTTGTGAGCCACGTAGAGAAGCGCGCCGAAAACTCCGATGGCCATGAAGAATGTATTCACCATCAGCGTCCCCGCGAGGCCTAAAAATTTTCCGACAATGAACTCCCAGCGCCGAACGGGCCGCGACAGCATGGTGTAGAGGGTGCGCTTCTCGATTTCTTTCGAGACCAAGCCAATACCAATGAAGATAGCGATGACGATGCCGAAAAGAGAGACCGCCGTAAGTCCCAGGTTGACGACCACCAATCGCTCAATTTGAATGGAAATTTGACCAACGAAAATCGCCGCTCCCGAAAGCAGCACAGCAAAGGCGATCAGGTTATAGAGAACACGGTCTCGCACCGCTTCGCGAAAGGTGTTGAAGGCAATATAAAACATGCGTGGGCTCATGATCGTGTCCCCGCCGTGGTTTGGGAGTGTTGCAACTTTTCTACGAAATAGGCTTCGAGCGAGGTCCGCAGCGGGGTGATGGCAATCAGGCGAAGGCGCTCCCGCCGCAATGCGTCAATGGCGGCGTCTTGCTGCTTCTCGGGCACTATCGCGCGCACCGTCTCACCGGTCACATGGCATTCCGCTCCCAGAGCTTTCATCGACGCCGGAATTTGCGTTCCATGCCAGATCACTTCCACTTTGCCCTGCACGGTCGAGGTTAAATCTGCCACTGCGCCTACGCCACGCAACTCCCCTTTATGAATAATGGCGACGCGATCGCACAACGCTTCTGCGTCGGGCAGAATGTGGGTGGAGAAAAATACCGTCTTGCCTTCGTGCTTGAGTTGTTCGATCAGGTCCCGAACTTCGCGTCGTCCCAGAGGATCCAGCCCCGACATGGGCTCATCGAAGAAAACTACTCTTGGATTGTGCAGAATCGCCTGCGCGATTCCGACCCGCTGCAACATCCCTTTGGAAAACTTGCGCAACTGCACTCCCTTCACATCGGTCAGTCCTACCCGCTGCAGCACTTCCTCGACTTTGTGTTTGCGTTCTTTGCCAGGAACTCCCGAGAGTTGGCCGTAGTAATCGAGCAATTCGTGCGCGGTGAGATAGTCGTAAAAGTAAGGCTGCTCAGGAAGGAAGCCGATTTGAGCCTTAATCGCAGGATCGGTCCATTCGTGGCCGAGAATACGAGCCGTTCCCGCAGTAGGGAACACCAGGCCCATCAGCAGCTTCAAGGTCGTGGTTTTCCCCGCGCCGTTGGGTCCAAGGAAGCCGAAAATTTCTCCCTCTTCGACAGCGAGGTGGAGCGGCTGCAGCGCCCGCTTCGGACGCTTCTGCCAGAACCCCACCATGTAAGTTTTTTCTAAACCAAGGATTTCGATCGCAGCCATGGTCAAAATGTGCTTGTGTTCGAACCGCTCAAGAATGCAATTCTGAATAACATTATATGGAAGAGGCTGCGGTTTCAGAACGCTCGGACAATTACGGAAGTCACGTGTGTTAACTCGATCGAACAGGTGAGGTTAGTCCGTGACAAATGAGTACGCGATGATTGCATAGGCGACGATTCGCACTGAACCTTCCAAAGCATGAGAAATCCGCATGAGAAATCCGCCATTAAAGCGCAGTTAGTGCGAGAGAAACCAGTCAGCTTTTTGTTGCGCTTTCGCTAAGTCAGAGGAAACACGCCGGGCTTGTTCATAAGCGGCGCTGGATTCGGCCTGTCGCCCACATTCCTTCAAAGCCGTGGCCACCAACAAATAGTGAAAGTCCGTTGGTTCAACCGAGGCCGCGCGAGAGAAGAAATCGGCCGCAGTCTTAAAGTCTCGGTCCCGGTTCGCCAGTAAACCCATGCCCAACAATGCGAAGGGATCCTGCGGATCGAGTTGCAAGGCTTGGCTGTAATTCTCTCGTGCTTCCGCCGCTTTGCCAAGTTGGGTATTCGCGATTCCTAAGTCCCGGAAGGCCATTTCGCGAGCGAATTCGTTGTTGGTACGCACTAGAACGCTCTCGGCATCGCTCATCGCTCCAGCCAAGTGATTATGGCGCAATTCATAATCGGCGAAGTAACCAATCTCAATCGGCGGAACTTGATGGATTTCCTTCGATTTCGTGTATTCCGCAATAGCTTCCTCGTGCCTGTCCTCCTTGGTTAGCACTTGTGCCAGGTAAGAGTGCGCGAGAAAGTTGCGGTCGGTGACCGAAAGCGCATATCTCCAAACGGTCTCGCTGTCGTGCCAGTACGTAACCTGCCGGGCGCTAACCAGGGCAGCAAATGCGATTGCCAGACAGGCCGGCACAGCCAGCCAGCGCGTAGAAACGTGCCAATCCCGGGCCGCATCGGCGATGCCCCAAGTGGCCATAAGAAACAGGCCGATGAATGAGACGTAGGCATAGCGATCGGCCATCGACTGATTTCCCACCTGAATGACGCCAATCATGGGAACCAAAGTTCCCAGAAACCACAGCCAGCCCACCAGAAGGTAGCGTCTCCGCGATGCCAACGACAAAGCCGTAATCAGCAAAAGGAATGCGCCAGCAATCGCAATTTGCTTTAAGGGAATGGCACCGCCAAGAAACGGATACGCGGGCGAGAGACGCAAGGGCCAAAAGGCATGGCCAACATAGCGAGCATAGGCCAGCACGGCGTTTGCCAACCGGGTGTGAAAGGCATACTCCGACATCGCTCGATTCACCGCACTGTGCTGCGCGCGGATCGTGAGGACTGCATCGCCTGCGGACAGAAGAAGTAAGGGCAGTTTTTCGAGAACCAGCCATCCAAACGATAATGTTGCAAAGCGGGATGGCCCTTCGTTGTCGTCGGCAAGGCGAAGACGTCGCAGCGGCCAATAATCCCACAGCAAAAGAACAAATGGAAATGTAATGACCTGAGGCTTGGCCATCAATGCGCATGCGAACAGCAACGCCACCGAGCCATAACGTCGAAGTGAAGGACGTTGCGCATACCATCCATAAGCCAGCATAGCGAGCAGGAAGAAAACCATGCTCAGAACGGTTTTGCGTTCGGCCGCCCAGGCTACCGATTCCACGTTCACT
>PKXU01000074.1 GCA_003132445.1 Acidobacteriaceae bacterium
CCCTCAAGGTTGCAACACATCCGTTGCCTGAACTGATTCTGCACGGTTTAGGTGTTTTTTCGACCATTCCGTGACGAACTTGGGCTAGGATGAACTCTTCGATCTTGCTTGCCCTATATGACGGGCGGGGGATTTGGCGGATGCACGGTGAATCTGGTCCGGGGCGAGTGCGCGGCCGCGTTCGAAGAACATATGGCACGCACTTACCAGCAAGCAACGGGCGTTGCGCCTGATATTTACGTCTGTGAGCCCGCTCAAGGCGCAGAGGCCTGGCCCGTGGAGAGGAGTTTGCAACCTTGAAATTCCTGCGTGCCGAAAGCAGAGAACGCAAATCGCGTCCTTCGCTGCAAGCGATCGGCAGTTGGAGCCGGCTGGGGTTGCTCTTCGCTGCCCTCATGAGTTTGCCGATGCCGCCGGCGCTGGCGCAAAACTCTACCCCGCAGCGGGAGGCGCAGGTCGAGGGCGTCGTCCGAGATTCGGCGGGAAAGCCGGTTGCCGGGGCTTCCGTGCTTCTTCAGGGCGAGGGTGAGTCAAACTCTGCTGAGACCAGGACGGACGCGGGCGGAGCCTTTGTGTTTCTGGCGGTTCGCGCCGGCAGGTACACGGTGAAGATCGAGAAATCCGGTTCTCGCGACGCGATCGAGAACTCCATAAGCTTGGTTCCGGGAGAAAAGAAGCATTGTGATCTTGTGCTCCGAAGGCCGGGAGAATCTTCGCTTTCGTCATCGCCTACGTCGCCACTTTCGTCGTCCACGGCTTCGGGCGGGTCCTCCGCAATCGAGCTTGACGACAGGCCTAACTTCATCGTTGCTGGCATTAGCGATTCGACCGGCTCTGGCGGCCATGGATCAGAAACTCGTATGCGAACCGGTGACGTGCTTGCCAAGGAGACGGTGCACCTCGAATCCGGCGATTCAAAGAGAGTCCCAACCGCGGCTTCACCGGAGGGATCGGTTGGTCGCGACACGCATGCGTCTGAGAGTGTGCTGCGCGCGGCTCTGCTCAAGAATCCGCGGGGCTTTGAAGCCAATCATGGGCTCGGAGAGTTTTACTTCCACTCGGAAAGATGTCGCGAAGCCATTTCTCTGCTGCAGACGGCTTATCAGATCAAACCCGGAGATTATGCAAACGCCTTCGATCTGGCGCTGGCTTTCAAGGGATGTGAAGAGTTCGCGCAGGCTCGCGAGCAGGTAAACCAAATGCTTGCGAGCGAAAAAGAGCTGGGCAATCGAGACCAAGCGGATTTACGCCACTTGCTGGGTGATCTCGACGAGAAGTTGGAGGATCCACTGGGGGCGGTGCGCGAGTATGAGCGTGCGGCCGGCCTGGATGCGAGTGAGCAAAACTATTTTGCGTGGGGAGCGGAACTGCTTCTCCACGGGGCAGTCGCTCCGGCTCTCGAAGTTTTTGGCCGGGGCATTCGCCTGCATCCGGACTCGGCCAGAATGTTGGCTGGGCTGGGTGCGGCTCTGTATACGAGCGGTTCCGTGGAGGATGCTGCTCAGCGTTTGTGCGCGGCTTCCGATCTCGAGCCGACCAACGCCGCTCCTTATCTTTTTCTTGGCGAGATGCAGGAGTCGTCTTCCACGCCGTTGCCCTGTATCGAGCAAAAGCTGGCGCGCTTTGCCCAGGATCAGCCTGAAAATGCTTTCGCGAACTATTACTACGCGCTGGCTCTCTGGAAGCGAGACCGGGGATCGGAGAATGCCGAAGGGTTGCAGCGTGTTGAAGCCTTGTTGCAGAAGTCGTCGACGATCGATCCCAAGCTCGACTTGGCCTACTTGCAGCTTGGCAATTTGTATTTTGCGCGTGCAGCTTTCCAGGAAGCTCTCGGTGCTTATCAGAAGGCGGTCGCGGCAAACTCTGTCAGCAGCGATGCTCACTACCGGCTCGGCTTGACCTACAAGCGGATCGGGGAGGAAGCGAAGGCGCAGCGCGAATTCGAACGACACAAACAACTCGATAAGACGGAAGCGGCTGCGCTCGAGCAGCAAAGGCGGGAGCTTCGACAATTTCTGTTTGTTTTGAAGGGGCAGCCGGCTCCCGATGCGACATCGGATCCGCTCCCAGCGTCCGTTTCAAAATAGCGCGGCCCAGAGTTGCCAGTAAAAGTGAGATCCACCCGGCTGGTGTCGGGTAGTGTGTCAGCTGTGCCCGTCGCGACGAAGAAACCGTCGAGTTTCGCTCGACCGGACAGCTGAGGGTGTCTGTCCCACGTGAGCATCTCCCAAACTGAGACCCTACCTCGGTGCGGTAATGATTTGTATTGCTGCCGTACGCGCGAGTAAGATTCTTTTCCCGTTCCGAACAACGCATCCGCTTTCGAAAGGTGATCTCGATGAAGACACTCGTTCCCTTGCTGCTATCACTTCTGTTCGTCGCTGTCTTCATTGAAAATGGAGCGGCACAATCCAGCTACGATCTGCGCTCGCCGGACGGGCGAATCGAAATCAGAATCCGCACCGAAGGACAGATCCATTACGACGTTGTTCTGAAGGGCCACGCGGTGCTTGAGGATTGCACGCTCTTGCTCGACGTGGAGCACAAGAAGCTTGGCGTGCAGCCCAAGTTGTTGGACGCGAAGGAGCGTTCTTACGATCAGGTCGTGGAACCGGTGGTCCGCCAGAAGTTCGCGAAAATTCGCGACCACTACAACGAACTGAAGCTGAGCATGGAAGGCGGATACGCTGTGGTGTTCCGTGCCTACAACGAAGGCGCGGCTTATCGCTTTGAAACTTCGATGCCGCAGGCGCAGGTGAAGATCTACGGGGAAGATTCGGCGTTTAACTTTTCTGCGAACAACATTGTCTATTATCCGCAGGAAGATAGTTTTTTCTCGCACAACGAACGCAAATATCTTCCTCAGCACTTGAGTGAAATTGCCCCGGCCTTCCTTGCGACACTGCCTGCGGTCGTGGACGTGGGCGAAGGCGCGAAGGTCGCGATCGCGGAATCCGACTTGGAATCCTACCCTGGCCTCTGGTTGCGGGGCACCGGTGGGAACGGTCTGGCGGCGACGTTTCCTCCTTACCCGCTGAAGGAAACTTTGATCCGAGATCGCGATTACAGAGTGGTTGAGAGCGCCGATTACATTGCGGTGACTGCCGGGACGCGCACGTTTCCGTGGCGCGTGATTGGTATTGCGGACCGGGATGGCGATCTGCTCACCAATCAGATTGTCTATCTTCTGGAAAAGCCCTCGATGGTTGCGGACACGTCGTGGATCAAACCAGGGAAAGTGGCGTGGGACTGGTGGAACGACAACAATGTTTACGGCGTGGACTTCAAGGCGGGAATTAACACGGCGACCTACAAGTATTACATCGACTTTGCGGCGAAATACGGAATCTCCTACATCATTCTCGACGAAGGCTGGTACAAGCTGGGGAACGTGTTGGAAGTTGTTCCGGAAATCAATATGAACGAGTTGACTGCTTACGCCAAGCAGAAAAATGTCGGGATCATTCTATGGGTGGTCTGGAAGACGTTGGACGACCAGCTGATTCCCGCGCTCGACCAGTACCAGAAGTGGGGGGTGAAAGGAATCAAAGTTGATTTCATGCAGCGCAGCGATCAGATCCTGATCGATTATTACTATCGAGTCAGCAGGGAGTGTGCAAAGCGCAAAATGCTTGTCGACTTTCACGGCGACCAGAAACCGGCGACGATGACTCGCACCTGGCCAAACCTGATCAGCACGGAAGGAGTGCGGGGGATGGAGTGGAGCAAATGGAGCGCAGATTCTGAACCGAAGCACAATGTGACGCTGCCATTTACGCGAATGTTTCTCGGTCCGATGGACTACACGCCGGGTGCGATGCGTAACGCGACCAGGACGACCTTCGCGGCGATTCAGGGCCAGCCGATGGCGCTGGGAACGCGCTGCCACCAACTTGCAATGTATGTGGTCTTCGAGAGTCCGCTGCAGATGTTGTCCGACAGCCCCTCAAACTATTTGCGCGAGCCGGAAATTATGGAGTTTCTCGCTCCGGTTCCAACCGAGTGGGATGAAACGAAGGTGCTGGATGCGCGCATCGCCGACTACGTAGTTGTCGCGAGAAGAAACGGCCGGGACTGGTACGTGGGGGCCATGACCGATTGGACGGCGCGCAATCTCGAAATTGATCTGTCGTTCCTGCCCGAAGGAAACTTCACGATGGAGGCTTACCAGGACGGCGTGAATGCGGATCGCTACGCGAGCGACTATAAGAAGACGACCATTCAGGTGAATAGAACCACCAAGCTGAAGCTTCCGCTTGCGAGTGGCGGTGGGTGGGCCGCAAGGATTCATCAGTAGGTTAGCGAGCAAGAAGCAAGTGAGCAACGGGTCGCGGACGATAGCCCGCGAGCAGCAGGTCAGCGGGCTTTCGGTAGCGCGCGGGTTGCCCCGGTGGAGATTCCGCCGTCGACCAACAGAGTCTGCCCGGTGATGTAACGGCTCGACTCGGCCGCAAGGAAAACAATCGCCGCGTCCAGATCATGCGACTCGCCGGGGCGCTTCAGCGGAATGCGGTCGCAAAGATATTCCATCCATTCTTTGTCTTCGTAGAGAATCTTGTTCTGTTCGGTGCGGAACCAGCCAGGAGCGAGACAGTTGACGGTGATTCCGTGTTGTCCCCAGTCGTCCGCCAAACTCATCGTGAGCTGCCGAATGCCGCCACGGCTCGCTCCATAAGGAGCGAGGCCGGCGTAACCGGCGACACTTGTGACTGAACCGATATTGATAATGCGTCCGTAACTCCGGGGAATCATGCGGCGCGCAACGGCTTGAGCGACGAAAAAACTTCCACGCAGGTTCGTGTCAAGGATCAGATTCCAGTCGTCCCAAGTCACGTCTAATGCAGGCTTGCGGACATTGCATCCCGCGTTGTTTACGAGAATATCGAGATGGCCGAACCCGTCTTCGGCTGCTGACGCCATGTGCTCGATGCTTTTTGCGTCGCGCACATCGAGTTCGAGTGATATCGCGCGGCGGCCGAGAGCTTTGATCTCCGCTTCAAATGTTGAAAGGGATTCGCGATTGCGGCTGGTGAGAACTAGGTCGGCGCCAGCTCTCGCGAGAGAGCGCGCGAAGGTCTGGCCGAGTCCGCGGCTCGTCCCGGTGACGATCGCGACTCGTCCGCTCAAATCGAAAAGTGGTTGATTGGTTAGAGTCACAAATCTGTTCCGGGAGTGAGAACAACTTTCATCAAGTTCGGCTCGCGCGCATACAGCCGTTCAAACCATTGCGGACCTTCACCGAGAGGCGCAATGGCGGTGATGAGAGGTTTTACTCGAACTGCTCCGCTCGATATAAGCTCGATTGCCTTGGGATATTCACCGGCAGATGCGCACGATCCCTGCAAACGAATCTGTCGCGTAACCACTTTCTGAAGCGGCAGCGTGACTTCGGGTGAAATGTTTCCCACCAGGATGACGCTTCCGCCTTTGCGAACACTGTCGATCGCGGCATTTACAGTTTCGGTTTTGCCCACGGCTTCGACCGCTATATCGACGCCTGCTCCGCTTGTGAGCTGCAATATTTGCGGAGCGAGATCAGGTCCAGCAGACAATGCGGCGGTGGCACCGAGTTCGCGGCTGAGTTTAAGACGCGTGGGATCCACATCAGCAACGAAAACTTGCGAACAGCCCGCAACCCGCAGAGCCTGCTGCAGCAAAAGTCCGATCGTGCCCGCGCCGACCACTAGAGCAGTACTGCGTGGAGGAATGGGAACCAGCGAGAGGGCATGAAGTGCCACGGCAACGGCTTCCAGCAGCGCGGCTTCGGCGAAAGAAAGATTTTCCGGTAGACGATGGATTATGCGTGCTGGAACCACGACAAACTCGGCGAACGCTCCGGCGCGACGGTAGTCGCTGCAGGAAACTCCCAGGACCTGGCGGTGATCGCACAGATTGACGTCTCCATGCAGGCAGGGAGAGCATTCACCGCAATATATCGTTGAGTCGAACGTGACTCGCTCGCCTTCCGACAGGCTGCTGACGCCTTCGCCCGGGGCTGCGATTGTTCCTGCGGCTTCGTGCCCCATCACGATCGGCGGGATGCGGCGTCCCGAAGAGCCATCGTAGCCGTGCACATCGCTGCCGCAGATTCCGCAAGCCGCAACGCGGATCAGGACCTCGTCTCGTTCAGGCTCAGGAACAGCGAGGTCGGCTATTTCCAGATGACGATATTGCGACAGCAGCAGAGCTTTCATTATCGGAACTTCATTGGCAAAGCTTCATTTCGCCGGTTTCGTTTGCAAGGGAGCGGGGTCGACAATTCTGCTGCCCTCGCGGATGGTGAGGATCTGGTTCGCCTTTACCTGCGTGAATCGTTCGATCTTTTGTGTGGTCGGCCATTTTACTTCGATCAGGTCGACGGTTTGCACTTTGCCCAAACCGAAGTGGAGACGCAGGTCGCTTTGCGACATAACGCTTGATCCGCTGCGGACTTCGTCCATTTGAGCATGAGTGCCCGTGACTAGGCGCACCCGAGTTCCGATTGCGGTGCGATTGCACTTGGTGCCAATCAATTTGATTTTGATCCAGTTCTGCTTGTTGCCGCCCTCGTTGCGCAGCAGCGAAGGCAAATCGTTCATGTTCAAAATCAATGCGTCGATATCGCCATCGTTATCGTAGTCGCCAAAGGCCGCGCCGCGGCTGGAAAAACGTTCGGTGATGCCCGGGCCCATCGCGGACGACACATCTTTGAATTGGCCGTTCCCCATATTCCTGTACACGAGCCGCGGATTCTTGTAAGTCTGGCCAATCTCGTGACCGCCGATCTCCGGATACACGTGCCCATTGACTTGGAGGATATCCGGCCAACCGTCGTTGTCATAGTCTACAAATCCACAACCCCATGCGACGTACTGGTTGTTGATTCCTATTCCGGAGGCGAAGGTCACATCGCTGAACGTACCGTCGCCGTTGTTGTGGTAGAGGTTACAGGTATCGTCGGCAAAATTTGTTTTGAAAATGTCGAACCAGCCGTCGCAGTCGTAATCGCCGACTCCAACCCCCATACCTGCCTGCTCGTGCCCATTTTCGCTGTAGGCGCAGCCCGCCATCACTGCGATATCTGTGAAAGTGCCGTCGTGATTATTGTGGAACAAAATGCTGGGCTCGGAATCCACGGCAACATAAATGTCTGGCCAGCCGTCGTTATCAAAATCAGAAGCGACAGCAGTAATGGAATATCGCGGGCCAGGTTTGAGGATGCCGGACTTCGCGGAGACATCGGTAAAGGTGCCGTCGCCATTATTGTGGTAAAGGACGTTGGTGTCGCCAGTAAGGCCGCGCGGGCCGCACATCACCGGGATTCCTTTCCACTGGCAAGCCGCGGGATCGCCAACGGCTGGAGTCTTCGCAGGGTCAAGCTGGATGTAGTTGCACACGAAAAGATCGAGGTGGCCGTCGCGATCGTAATCAAGAAAAGTGCATCCCGCACCCCAGCGGATGCGTTCATCGTAAAGGCCGGATTTGCGAGTAACGTCCGTGAACGTGCCATCGCCGTTGTTGTGAAAAAGAATGTTGTGTCCCCAGAAGCAGCAGAAAAGATCGTCCCAGCCATCGTTGTCGTAGTCGCCTACGCACACGCCGGTTTGCCAGCCGGTGCGCGCGAGGCCGGATTTATCGGTGACGTCGGTGAAGGTTCCATCGCGATTGTTCTTATACAGGTGCGAGATGGGAGCCTGACCGGCGGGCCATTGTTCACTAAGGCGCGTGCCGTTGGTCAAATAAATATCGAGCCAGCCGTCGTGGTCGTAATCGAAAAAGGAAATCCCGCTGCCTTTGGCTTCGATGATGTAGCGCTTGTGATCGGCCGCGCCCCAGACGTTGGGAATGGTGAGTCCGGCTTCGCGGGCTACGTCGACGAATTGCACCGGCGAAGATGAAATCGTGGAGGAGGCCGATTGAAGAACTGCACTATGTTTCCATTTCCATAGTGGCGTAGTGAGCGCGTCGAGCAGCGTGCTGCCGAGAACCACTAGAGAAGAGCCAAGAAAGCGTCGCCGGGGAAGAATCATTTCGGGCTCGGGATCTTTGGAAACGGGCGCGGGATAATTCCTACGCCTTCTTTTACTGCGATGATCTGGTCGATGGACGGGTTTGTCAATCGATCAACCTGTCCGCTTGGCCACGTAATCTCCAGAGATTCGATCTTCGTGCGCTTCCCTAAACCAAAGTGAATTCGAGGATCGCTAGCCGACATGTAGCTCCCGCCGCCCTTGGCCTGTTCGACGTGCATGAAGCCTTCCGAAGTCAATTTGAGCGAGGCGCCGATGCCGTCACGATTGGATTTTGTTCCGATCAACAGGACAGTCAGCCAGTGGTTAGAATTTCCGCCATCGTTGCGCAGGAGCGAAGGATAGTCGCCGCGATTGTTGGTGACGATGTCGATATCCCCGTCGTTATCGTAGTCAGCGGTCGCCAGGCCGCGCCCGACGATGGGGCGCACGAAATCGGGACCGAGCGACTCGGACACTTTGTCGAACTGGCCTTTGCCCAGATTGCGAAACATGAGCAACGGTTCTTTATAGGACACCTCGTTGCGATAGAGCGAAACATTGTCGAGCATGGCGCCGTTGAGCTGCAGGATGTCGTTCCAGCCATCGTTGTCGTAATCCAGAAATTTCATGGCCACGCCACTCAGCAAAACCGCCTTGTTTCCGATGCGCGAGCCAAACGTGTCGTCAGTGAAAGTGCCATCCTGGTTGTTGTGATACAGGCGATTCAACTCGAAGTCGAGGTGGGTGATGTAGATGTCCTGCCATCCGTCGCCGTCTACATCGGCGGCATCGATGCCCATGCCGGCTTCGTAGCGCCCATCTTCGCTGGCGGCGATGCCGGAGACCAGCGAAACGTCTTCAAACGTTCCGTTGTGCTTGTTGATGAATAGAAAATTTGGCCACGAGTCGTTGGCGATGGCGATATCGGGCCAGCCGTCGTTGTTGAAGTCCGCCAGAACCACGCCCATGCCCTTGGCCTCGGGCTTTCCGACTCCGGATGCGTCGCTTACATCGGTGAAGGTTCCGTCGTGATTGTTGTGGTAGAGCTTGATGCGTTGGCCCTTGTAGTTGCCGGGATGGCAGTAGGAGCGATAGCCAGGCCGGCGTTCGCCACACCACATATTATTTTTCGGAGTCCAGTCGATATAGTTGGTGACGACCAGATCGAGCCAGCCATCTCTGTCGTAATCGAACCATCCTGCGCTGGTGGACCATCCCCCCTCGTCGGCGACGCCAGCTTTGGCCGTGACATCGGTGAAAGTGCCGTTCCCGTTGTTGTGATAAAGGATGGCCCGACCATAACCGGTCACGTACAAATCAGGATAACCGTCATTGTCGAAGTCACCGACGGCAACGCCCTGGCCATAGTGGCCTTCACCGCCCACGCCTGCTTTCTCAGTAACGTCAGTGAAGGTGCCGTCGCCGTTGTTATGGTAAAGCGCGCAACGCAAGGGACGCGGCGGCTTGTAGATGTCAGTAGCGGCGGATTGGACAAAGAATAAGTCCATGAGGCCGTCCTGGTCGTAGTCGATCCATCCCACACCAGTGCCCATGGTTTCGAGATAATACTTTTCGTCGGTTTGCGTGGAGTCTTGCTGGAATGTGATCTTGGCGCTTTCGCGGACATCGGTGTAGCGGACGGGAATGGGTGATGCCGGTACGGTCGAAGCTTGCGCAGCGAAGACCCTGGGATGGACAGGTGCGCTGATCGAGATGCCGAGCGCCATCATCGCGAGCAGCAGGACTGCGCCACTCCTGATCGCGAGAGCAAGACGCTGGCTCGTTGTCGCCTTTTTATTTTCCATTGTTGAATTTAGTGTAGCCCGAACGGGCTTCGACTGGTCACAAACTGCGATCCGCAATCAGCAGCGCTAACTGAAGCAGTTGTTGGCGGGCGACCATCGGGATGGGCTGGTCTGCCGCAGAAGGGTTCGTGGGAGCCTTGGATAGAGTCTCTTCGATGCGACCGACATCCAAACCGCCGGCGTTGCTTCCCTTGAAACGGTCGAGCACTTCACGCGCCTTCTCAATTTGTCCTGTCTCGAAATAAAAAACGCCAAGGGTGGAATAACTGCCGACCCACTCCGGCAGCAATTCCACGGCCCGCTCCAGGCGCTCGGCTGCTTGTGCGCGATTACCTCGCAGTACGGAGGCGAGGCCCAGGCCCCACACAATTTTCCCGGAGCCGGGAATTCGCGCGAGGCCTTTCTGTAAAGTCTGCTCAGCGCTGTTGAGATCATTTTCGCGAAGCTGGACCAAGGCCAGAGAGAGATAGTACTGGTCGTTGTCGGGATTGCGGCTGATGGCATCGCGGAAAATTTCTACCGCCTTGGTGGTTGCGCCTGCGTGAGCTTCGATATCCCCGAGCAATGCCAGGAAGGCATCGTCCTGCTGGCCTGCCACCGAAACTTTCTGTGCTGCATCGAGCGCATCTGGGTACAGACCCTTGCGAAAATAGGCGTCGGCTATATCGAATTTCACGTCGTCGGAATCGGGATTGGCGCGCAGTGCGGTTTGGAAATGCTGAACGGCGTTATCGTACAGACGGTAACGCGCGAGCAATACGCCGACGCCAGTCTGGGTGCGATAGTCATCCACACTGATTTGATCAAGCTGCGCGATCGTCTCCCGGGCCGCGTCCGGTTTGCCGAGCTTCAGGTAAGTTTCGGCGAGCACGTAGAGGTCCTGAGGCTGGCCGGGATGTTTCTGGATCTGCTCATTCAGTTCGTCGACATCCAGTTGAGTGCGTGCCTGCGAAGAGAGCTTCGAACGATTGTCGAGATAGTCAAAAAGGTGTTGATAAGGATAAGGCCCGGTTGCTGCATTCTTCGAGAGCGTTTGAAAAACATTCAAATCTCTCTGGGCGGCAGCGGTCTGATGGAGACCTCGTTCGGCCATCGCCAGTTTGTAGTAACCGTCGGCACGATCGCGGCTTATTTTGACGAATCTCCGAAGAAGATCAACGGCTTCGGCGAATTTATTATCTTTGACGCGGCGATTCGCCAGCTCCAGAAGCGCCTCGGGAAAATCCGGGTTCGAACGGAGTGTCTGCTGGAATGAGTCTTCCGCTCGCGCATAATTTCCTCGCCGCTCTTCGATATAACCGATATTGAACAGGCACGAAGTGTTGCGTGGATCCTGTTTCAGCCCCTGCTCGAAATACTTCAGCGCTTCGTCGAATCGTCCCAGATGGCGGTAAGAGAGTCCCATAAAAGCGTAGGAGCGCGCGGACGGGTCTAACTCGATGAGCTTTTGGAACTCCTCGATGGCTTTTTCGCTCTTACCCGCCATGAAGTAACTTTCGCCCAGGGCGGCGTGCAGATCGGCTCGTTGCGGCGCAATCTTCAACCCCGATTCAAGCAGCGGAATCGCGTCTTCAAAATAGTTCTGGGTCATGCTGACGCGGGCCATCAAGAAGATCACGTCGGTGTTCTGCGGCGCCAGCTTATGGGCTCGCACCAGGAGATCAAGGGCGTCCACCGGCCTCGCCTGTTCGGAATAAACCTGTGCCAGAAGATAAAGAGTCTCCGCGGAGTCGGGCTTCAACTTCAGGGCGCGGTTGAGGGCGACTTCGGCGTTCGTGTATTCGTGGCCTCGAAGATAGGCCTGCCCGAGGTTGTGGAGAATCTCGAAGGTTTCCGGCTGCAAAGCGTTTGCCTGTTCAAGTTCGAGTTGCGCGGATTTGTATTGCTTGGCGGTGGCGAGCAGCACGCCGAGCGTGAAGTGCAACTGCACATCTTGTTTGTGCACGGCCGATAGCTCGCGGGCAGTGCTCAGCGCTTCGGCCGTTTTTCCTGCCTGAAGGTAAGCGCGCACCAGGTTGAATCGAGTTTCGACGGTGAGAGGATGAACGCGCTGAAAGTATTGAATAGCCGCGAGTGGCTTTCCCTTTGCGAGCAGAAGGAGACCCAAGTTGTAGTTTGCATCCCGATTCGCGAGAGACAGGTTCAGGACTTTTGTGAATTCTTTTTCGGCGAGATCGAACTTCTGCTGGGCGACATATAGATTGCCTAAGTTGTTGTGAGTTTTTGTCGAGTTCGGAGCCAGCATCAACGCGTGCTGGAAGGCATCGACGGCGTTCGAGTAGTCCTTTTCATCGGTGTAGACGATTCCGAGCAGGTTGTAAGCGTCTACGCTGGAGGGCTTCCGCTCGAGCTGCTCATCGATTATCTTTCTCGCCTGATCGAAAAGTCCCTGCTGAATCAGTTCCTCGGCTTGGTGAAGAGGCGCATTCGCTGTGGCCGACTGGCCGGCGTTGTTGTGATTGGGAGGGACCTGTTGCGCAGCGCTCCCCAGACTTGGAATCGCGAGCGCAGCGAGAGCGAGAATTCCGAGCAATCCCGCACTGCGATTGGCTTTCTGGACTTGAATCGAGGCGCAATCAAACATCTGCAGATGCTTCGTCAAAAAGCCTCTCCCAAGGCCTCAATATAGCAGCTGCAGCATCTGCTGGGCCATTTTGTGTTGCGGCTGTTTTTGCAGCAGCGATTGCAGAACGGCTCGCGCTTTTTCTTTATCTTTCAAAACGAGGTAAAGGCGAGCGAGATTAAGATACCCCTGGTCAAAATCCGGAGCTTGCTGGACGCATGCCTTGAATTTCTCTTCCGCTTCGGGATAGCGCTGTTGTTGAACAAACACTACGCCTAAATTGTTAAGCGCGTCGGAGTAGCCTGGGCGCAAGGCGATGGCGTTTTCCAAATATTCGATGGCTCGCCCGGTTTGATCACGGCGGGCGTAGAGCATGCCCAGGCCATAATTGACCTCGGGATTCCCGGGTTCGCTGTCGAACGCACGTTTCAGAAGCGTTTCCGCTTCATCAAGATTCCCCTGCCGCCGGTAAATGTTCCCGAGATTAAGCAGCGCGGTTGCGTAGGAAGGCCGCAACTGCAGGGATTGCTGGAAGTTTCGAATTGCGTCTTCGGTATTACCTCCCTGCGCGGCGAGCATGCCCAGGTTGTTCCAAGCCTCGGGATAATTCGGACGCAACTTCACCGTCTGCTCGAGATACTGTTGCGCCTCTTGCAGAGAGTTGCGCCGCAGGTAGAGCGTTCCCAGATTGTAATAAGCTTCTGGATCATTGGGCTTCGCCGAGATGACTTGCTTGAACGATTGCACGGCCTGATCGAGAAAACCGTGCTGAAAAAAAGCCATACCATACGTGAAAGCGTTGCGTTGAAATGCGTCCTGATGCAGAGTTCCCGGGAAGGGAAGCGCTTTGCGGACGCGGTCTGCCGGAGTTTTAGGAACTGATGCCAGGTCTTGCAACACGTGCTCGGGAGCAAAAGTTCCCTGGTACACCTTGACAATGTCCCCAGCCGGGTCGATCAGGAAAGATGTCGGAAGTGAGAGATCCCTGTGACGGTCGAACAGATATCGATAGACGATGTTGTAAATGCCTGCCACATCCCGCGTGGCCAGCAGGATCGGAAACTTCAGCCCTTCTTTAGTCGCGAATGCCTGCACCGTGCGAGGGTCGGATGAGTCATCGGCGGATGATTCATAGACATTGATCGCAACGATACGAAGGCCACGGGAGTCGAGCGCCGACTGAGATTTGCGAAAACGCTGCAACAGATCACGGCACACAGCAGAAGCGGTCGTGCAGAGATTGAGCAGCACGAAGCTGCCGCGGAACGAGCGAAGATCGCGCAGGTTCCCGGCGAGATCAGGCAAAGAAAAATCCGGCGCGCTCACGGGTTCGATGAGCCAAGTTTCCACGGACGGAGGAAGAATCTCTCCATCTGCACCTAGACGATCAGCACTTGGACGATCGTCCGGTTGGACCCATGATTGAGGAGTCATCGCGAACGGCTTGGCAAGGTAGTCCCGCGCACCTTCCTCGATTTCAATGCGGCGGTTGATGGGCAAACCGTCGAACGTCTGCGTGAGACCGCTGGGCCACCGGACTGTCGCCTGGACCGCGGCCTGATTTTTTCCGAGGCCGAAGAAAAGCTCCTTGGTGTCTTGAGACAAAAATCCAGAACCGGCCTGCAGATACTTCGTCTGGCGAAGAGATCCCACTTCGACGGTGACGGCGGCGCCGACCGCGTCGCGGTTGCTTTTGTGTCCACGCAAACGGAAGGCGATGGAATTGCCGATGCCCTCCATCGCGAGACGTAAGATTCGAATTTGTGGAGCATTTCGATTCTTGAGCACGATTTCCAGCCGACCATCGCCATCGAAATCGGCGAGCGCAAACGCGCGGCTGTCGTCGCGAAAATCCAAACCAACCACGCCGGAGACGTCGGAAAACGTGCCGTCGCGATTGTTGGCGAAGAAAACGTTCCTCTCGTGACCGTTCCAGGTCGCGTCGGAACGAATGAGTTCATTGATGGCGCTCCATCCGAGTTCGTAACTGGGCGAAGGGCTAGAATCCCGCGGTGATTTCGCGACGACTTGACGCCAGAAAAAGCTTGAAACATCCCGCCGGTCGATTCCGGAAATATAACCATTCGCGACGTACAGGTCCGGGTAGCCATCATGGTCAAAGTCCCACGCGTCNNCCGAGCACCACGACCAGCGGCCCATTTCAACTCCGGCGTGCACGGCCACATTTTGAAATTTGCCATCCCCCTGGTTCCGGTACAACGAATTGCCGGTCATGTGCCGGTGGTAAAGGGAGCGAATCTTCTCCAGTTCTCCGCTGTGAAAATGAGTGTCTTCAAAAACTCGCATGCCCGCCGCGANNGCTTGCCGTCGTTGTCGAAATCCAGCCAGCACGCGCTCATGCCGGCCCCAGCCTCGTCTACTTTGGATTCGCTGGAGACGGCGGCAAATGTTCCGTCGCCATTGTTCCGGTAGAGATTGTTCCGGCCAAAGTCATTGACCACGTACAAGTCCGGCCAGCCGTCTGCATTGCAGTCGCCCCAGGAACAAGCGAAGGTGTACCGGTCGTTCTCGATATTCAGGCCGGCAGATTCCGTCCGGTCCTGGAAAACTCCGTTTCCTTCGTTGTGGAAGAGATAGTTGGGAGGGCCATTCCGCGCGTCGAAGTAGGGAACGGGATAGCGATACTGGTCCAGTCCCTGATAGTAGCTGTAGAGGCAAAAATAAATATCGAGACGGCCGTCGCGATCGTAATCAGCGGCGGCGGCATGAGTGAACGCTCCCTGGGGCGGACGCGCGAAGCGAAACGCGTCCCGCTTGAGAGAGAACTTTCCGTTGCCGTCGTTCCGGAAAAGCAGAGGTCCGGTCGCGGCGACCACCAGCAAATCCTGAAGTCCCCGGTTCTCGAAATCCGCGAACAGTGCGCACGCGGTGAAATCAAGAACGCCGACGCCTGACTTTTCCGTTACATCCTCGAATGTTCCATCCTCGCGATTCCGATAGAGCCGGTTGGGAAGTCCTGCTGGTTGGCAGACATATAAATCATCCGAGCCGTCGTTGTCGAAATCTCCCACTGCCAAGCCGTTGTTTCCGTAAACGTCGACTCCGACCGCCCCGTCAAGAACCGTGCGCCAATAGTCGGCTCCGTGGAGTAGTTGCTCTTTGTAGGAGTCGGTTTGCCCGAGAGCCCGAGAAGTGATGTCAACAAAGATCGGCCCGGCGGCACGGCTGACAGTCTCTTCGAGCGCGCTCCACTTCAGGGCTTGCCACACGCCGGACTCGTTGCGCGACCACTGAGTCAGCCACGAGCCGATGCGCTCTTCCCGCACCTGGTCGCCTCGCGTGGCCACAAAGTCGTACCGAATCCTGGCCTCGAGCGTCAGCGGTGAGTCGCTCACTTGCGAGCACTCATAAATCTCGAAGTCCGCAGTTTCCACACGCTTCAGCGGAGCCAGGTAGATCTTGAGCTCCTGAAGAAATCGCTCGCGGCCGGGAAGCAACGCGGAAGAAAATTCCCTCCGAATGACTTCGACACGATCGCCGGGGCGCTGCGGGGATTCGCGAATTGGAGTGAGTGCGGTCGATTGAATCGAGGAGTCAACAAACTTGCTAATGGTTGCCGTTGCAGGAGGCTCCACCTTCAGGTGTTGACTCCATTCCTCAAGCAGCGCCATGAGCTCAAATGCGTATCCTTCGTTGACGTATTCATCCCTCCCGGGAGCGGCCAGGTGAAGAACCTCATCCAGCGGAGAGTTCGTTGGATAGTGCGGCGTAAGGTGAATATCAGCATTAATACCAGCGAAAGGAAAATGGGAAGCTTGGGCAGCGGCGAGTCGCTGCAGTCCTGAACGAAGAAAGGGGCTGCTAACAGGTGCCGGAAGAAAAAGCACGGGCGCCCAGCGCATTTGCTTCAGAAAAAGTCGACGTGAAATCGTCTGGTCTTTCTCTGAGCGGGCGTCTCGGAGAACGCCCTTTCGCTGGTCTTGTCGATGCGGCATAGGCGAGCGTTCCATTGGTACAGGCTCCGCCAGTTTACCAATTGGAGTGCCGCTTCAATGGGACGCCGGGCCGGACGAACCTCCTAACACGAGTTCGGCGCCGATCAGATACTCGCGGCCTTGCGGGTCGGCTGAGCTCGACAGTTCATGCAAGGCGTCGGCCGCCATCTGGCCCAGAGTCTCACGATGAACGTCGACCGTGGTAATGGAGGGGTTGCTGTATTCGGCTAAACGTGTTTTATCGAATCCCGTGACCGAAATATCCTGCGGAACACGCAAGCCAGAATTCAACAGTCCCTTGACCACGCCGACCGCCGTGAGATCGTTCACGGCCACCACCGCAGTGGGCCGCGAAGAAAGCTTGCCGATGCTGATGCCTGCCGCCAAGCCACCTTCAAAGCGCAGGTCGCCTGGCAGCACCGGTCCGGGTTCGAGTCCTAAAGTTCGCATGCACTTCTCGTAGGCATTCAGCCGCACCGCGTTGGACTTGAGCCCTGGTCTTCCGGCGACGAACGCAATGCGGCGATGTCCCTGCGCGTGAAGGTGCTGCACGATCTGCGTCACGCCAGAGGAATAATCGATGCGCAAATTGCTCATGTATTTTCGGACCGGCACGAGATCGAGGAAGGTGACTGCGATTCTTCTTCGGGCGAGTTGATGGATCAGCTTAAGGCTAATCTCGGAGGTCATGACCGCGACCCCGCGGACTTTGTGTTCCATCATGCGCTCGGCAGCTTCGCGCGTCCTCCGCGGGTCATAGTTGGTATCACTGAGTATGACGTCGTAGCCGAGTTGTCTGGCGCGCGTCTCGAAGCCCTTAACTACCTCCGGGAAGAACGGGTTCTCGATATCGGAGATGATGATGCCGAGCGTGCGGTGATCGCGCGAAGCGAGGTGGCGCGCATGAACATCGGGAATATATCCCATGCGCCGAACCGCGCTCAGCACGAGCCGGCGAGTGCTGCGGCCCACTTTGCCGGTCTTGTTCAAGACGTTCGAGACGGTGGCGGTGGAGACGCCCGTTGCCTTTGCCACATCGCGAATGGTTACTGTCATGATTCGTGGCACCGGCCCGGCGTAAAACGCCAACCATCCTCGCGGGGCGGGATCAATCGCACCCTGGAGCAGGGACAGCGCGGAGTGTAAATCAAAAAAGAATTCTTGACAATGTGCCGCACAGCGTGTTATCCCGAACCCCACTAGTATTTTTAGGTTAAGCGGTTAATCAAGGTGTGCTCGGGAGTTAACGCTTAAGTGAGCGATGACGTTTTCGCGA
>PKXU01000165.1 GCA_003132445.1 Acidobacteriaceae bacterium
GTTCGACTCCCGCCGCCTCCACCATACTGTCAGATGTTGATTCCCTCTTTGGTTGGTTCGAGGGAACGTATCCCAACTTGATGTTTCGGAACTAATGGCGCGGGCAACGAAACCGACACCGTCGTTCCAGAACTGTCCGACTGTATGCTGATCTCCCCGCCTAGAGGTCCGCTCGAAAACAGCCTCGGAATAGAGGTGTGGGGCACTTGGCCGGCTACCCTGGGATTTCGGAAGCCGAATCAATGATGCCCAACGAGTTCCCTTCGCTCCCGTCCGGGCTTCTCGGTATGCCAATACCTCTCACGTAGATAGTGACGATGCAATTCCTCTTCGTAATCGCGAGTAATGAGTGCTTCTTCGGTGTATTCCGGAGCGCCTTTGACGGCTTCGCGAGTGAGGTTAATGAAGACTTTCGATTCTTCCCAGCTGATTCGTTCAATCCATTGGGTTGAAATCAGGACCTTCTTACCCGGCCACCAATTACGCGTGTCCACAATCAAGTAGCGAATCGCCCAATCCTCGTCATCCACTACAAAATCCGAAACGTGACCGATCTCTCCATCCTGGGCCTGAATCGTACGGCCGGTTACATCCTTCGTGCTGCGCAAGTGCAGGTCATCACTCTTTTTGTGACGAGTGGCTGCCGACCATCGTCCTTGTCGCTGAGGGTAAGCGGAATCGCCCCACATGTAAGGGCCGTCCCAGTAGGCTGGCCAACCATAAAACGAGTAGTACTGAATCTCGTACTGTCGGGAGACTGGTTTGTCGGTGTCCAAGGATGGACTGTTCTCAATTTGCTTCTTGGTCAGATCGACGGGAATGACCTGGTCATCCTTGCGGGCTGGGTCGAGTGCGTAAGGCGAAATCAAAACCTGCCGACCGTCCAGCCAGCCACCTGTATCGGCAACGAGATATCGAACCGCCCAACTCCGGTCATCGAAGTAGAACTCTTCCGCCTTGCCGATGTCTCCGTCGCGGGCACTCAGTTTGTAACCCTTGAGATCTCGAGCTAGTCGCAGCATATGCATTTCTCCTTGCGTGCAAGTCGGCCACAAGTGTTTTCGATAGGAAGCAACACATCCCTATGGATAAAGGGTAAGCGAAGGAAAGCTCGCAGTCTGATCAATAATGCTCACCGGACCTCGGAGCCAGCGTTGCGGGATCATGCAATCTGGAATCGCCGGAAGACGGGTACTTTGATCAAATCCGATAGGAAGGCAAAAAGCAGCGCTGCCAAAAGCATAGAAGCGACGACCGCGATTGGCAGAGGCCGCATCGCGATACCGCGCATCGCCAGGGCACAGATGATCGCGATGTCGCCGATCGTCGAAACAATGAGCCATGTACCTGGGCGAGAGTTCCACAAATGTTGGCGTTCGCGAATGGCGTAGAGGGTAGCCTCGCCGCCGAACACGAGCGTGATCGCGGCGAGGGTTTGGAGCGCGCCGATGTCGAGCCCCAGCTGGTATTTACCTACAAGTAGCGAACCCGTACAGAACCCTAGAAGGCAGATTCCCAGGACGGAGCATGCCAACACCAGCTTGCCGATTTGCCACTGATTGGGCTTTGCCGACGGCCGGACGTTGTCTGCGGTGACAGATATCCCAAGAAAATCGCCGGTAATCATGATGATCACCATGAGTAAGGGTGTAAGGATGGCGTGACCAGTGACGATCAATCCGATGGCGAGGAATAGAACATTGACTATCTTCTTGGTGACTGAGTTCAGCGTATAGGTAAGAATGCGCTGGAATGCCGAACGGCCTTCCTTGACGGCGAAAACGATGCCGCCGAGTCCGGGAGTGGTCAACACAATTCCTGCAGCTGACTTCGCTACGTCCGTTGCCGTGGATACGGCGACTCCAATCTGTGCCTGTCGCAGAGCGGGCGCATCGTTCGCACCGTCCCCGCACATCCCAACCGTGTGGCCGCTCTTCTCGAACGCCTTCACCAGGTCATACTTTCCCTCGGGAAAGATACCGGCGAACACGGCGAACTGCTCCGGGCGCACATCCTTCGGAAGCGGGCCAGGCGGACAGATCGGGCCGTCCAGTCCTACTGCATGAGCCACGATACTTGCTGTAGCCGGCGCATCCCCAGTCACCATAACCATGCGCACCCCTAGAGTCTTTAACTCGGTGATGAGAGCAGCGGCGTCGGATCGAGGTGGATCGCTCAGCGCGATCAGCCCGATGAGTTGCATAGCATTGGGAGCGCCGGCCACAACTGCGAGGACTCTGTAACCTTGCTTCTCAAGTTCATCGGCCTCCGTCGCTCCTGCGGAACTCTCCCCTTTCGCAGATGGCTGCGCAAGTGTTATCACCGTGCCATACGCCCCCTTCACGATCCGTAAACTCTGACCGTTTCCGGTGGTGGCCATGGCCTCCGACATCTTCCTGGCCGGGTCGAACGGTATGAATTTGACGAGCTTCGGCGAATTTTGCTCGCTCTTCTGTTTAGCGGCACCTCGAATGGCTTCGTCGACAGGATCCTGGCCCCCATCCGCACTTGCCAGCGAGGCCAATGCGAGGACGTGAGCTTCATTGAAACCGGGCATGGGACGAACGCTGTTCACGGATAATTGGTTCTGGGTCAACGTACCCGTCTTATCGGAGCAGAGCACATCCATGGTCGCCGCTTCATCGACGGCGGAAAGTCGGGTCGAAAGGACTCCCACTCTCGCAAGGGATCGAGCCCCGAGAGCGGTGGCAAGCGTAAACGTCGCAGGCAAAGCTACCGGGATCGCTGCGAGCACTGCTGTGAGCAAAAGAGGAATCGTTTCGCTCCAGGGCAGACCGCGGAAGGTCGCATAGGAAATCAGCCCAACGATGATCACGCCGTTGAAAATCGCGAGGTTGCGCACTACATGCAGAACAGCCTTCTGTTGCGAGCTCACAACATGCGCCGTGCGTACCAACTCCGCGGTGTGTCCGAATTTGGTTCGCGGCCCCGTCTGGATTACTCTTGCGGTAGCCTCGCCTCGACGCACGAGTGCTCCTGCATAGGTCTCCACGCCCGCGCCAGACTCGACCGGCACAGATTCACCCGTCAGCATCGATTGGTCGAGGAGCACGGACCCGTCCACGATCTTCACATCCGCGGCTACCACTGCGCCCAGAGATAGCTTGACCAAATCACCCGGGACCAACTCCGCAGAGGGTAGGACTTTCCATATGCCATCCCGCTGCACCGACGCATTTAAGGCAAGACGCGACTTCAGGGCCGCGAGTGTTGCCTGCGCTTTCCCTTCCTGAAAGAATCCCAAAGCAGCATTGAAAACAAGTAGAAACGCTATGACCGCTGCCTCGGTGACCTTGTGCACTACTAGCTGCAAGACGATCGCCGCCTCAAGCATCCACGGAACGGGAGCCCATAATTTGTCGATCATTCTGCGCAATGGGTGGAGCGCAGCGCTGGGCATGGAGTTTGGCCCCACCGTTTCGAGGCGGCTGCGAGCCTCCTGCGTCGTTAGTCCGGATTCATCAGCCATTGTGACTTTGGATTGATTGCTGGGAGAATCTTCGAGTTTCGGCTGATGCGGAATTGAGCGCTGTCGTCCTCATAAGCAGGCCTCCCGCTTCTTCATTCACTCGAACTAAGAAACCAACTGCGGAGGCGACCTGAGCGTTCGAAACCTCAGGAGTGACTTGATTGAGGAAGTGGCTTTACCGAGACCGCGAAGAAGCTACCAAACAAAGAGGCGAGCACCGGAACCGGGAGAACGCACCCTGCCAATTTGAGTCGAAGGAGCTCGCACTGGAATCTCCTCACCGATCTCCGCGTTCGGAAGCGCTGGCTGTGTCGCGCTGATCTTTTCGATCTCCACAGCACCGTGACCGTTCATGATCTCGGCCGCTTGGTCTGCTTTCTTGCCGGGACCTGTTGCGAAAACCATGACGCCGCCGCGACGTACACCTTGGACATATGCTTCTGCGTCCGCTTCGACAACCCCGAACGCCGTCAGATCCCGAATTAAACCGACTTCAAAATCAGTGCGTGGAGTACTCATGACACCGCTGCCCGCCATCTCGATGGGCTCTCCTAAAACACGGATGTCCTTTTGGAGGAAACCTTTGGCCGTCAGATCGCGAACGACTCCGTCGACCAATCCTGAATTTTCAAACAGTCCTACTGCAGTCTTTGCCATATTGTCCCCTTTGCACCGTTCATAGATTCACTCAACTCTTAGATTCGCTCAACCGCGTTTGCAATACTGATCAGAATTGATCAGCTAATCTCGGCCTGAGGGTTGAGACTGGGTTTGGTGCACAAACGCGGTAAGGAGACCGTGCTGCTTATCTTTGTGGTGACACGGTGGTGACACGCTAAACGATTTCTGTCTCTCAGCGGTCGCGATCTTCATACGCAACATTTGAAAGGAAACTAATCATGGTTCGTACGACAGCGCCAAGCAATCCGAGCAACTCCGTAGCGGCAGTGTTCGCGCAGCATTCTGCTGCCGAAAAAGCGGTGAAGGAATTGAAAGACGGCGGGTTCGACGTCAAGAAACTCTCCATCGTCGGCAGCGATTACCATTCGGAAGAAAATGTAGTTGGTTTCTACAACGCGGGCGACCGGATGATGTACTGGGGCAAGACGGGAGCTTTTTGGGGCGGACTCTGGGGCCTGCTCTTCGGGTCGGCGTTCTTCCTGATCCCCGGTTTAGGTCCTATCCTGGCGGCCGGTCCCGTAGTCACCTGGATTATCGCCGCCCTGGAAGGCGCAGTTGTGGTGGGCGGAGTGAGCGCGTTGGGAGCGGGGCTGTTCAGCCTGGGCATTCCGAAGGACAGCATTTTGAAGTACGAAGCTTCGGTCAAGGCCGGCAAGTTCTTGCTGATTGCCCACGGCACCGCCAATGAAGTGCAGCATGCCCGGGACATCCTGCAAAATTCGGGCGCCGAGCAGATCAACGTACATCAGCCAGCCGCAGAACCCGCTCTTGTTGCCTGAATCAAGGTCGAGAGTAGTGCCATAAATGGACCGCTGGCAATACCGAGCCAGTAGATCCATACCACCCAGCCGCGCCTATCTCGGCGGCTGGGGTGGTTTCTTTGGAGTAGCGATTATGAAAGAATATTTGAAATCGATCATCGAGGTACTCAGCAGAGACGCAAATCAGCTGGAACATCATGCCCAAAAGCTCAGACGAATCTCACCCGACCTTTCCGTCGATCTTAAGTCGGACGCCACGCTCATCGATGACAGAGTCGCGTCGATCAGAAAGCAAATCGAACTTCTGGAGCACTGGGAGTAGCATCGACCGCTGGAAGGCGAACTGCTCGATATCTATTTCATGAGGGGGAAACATGCCTAATACCGGCGAGAGGCGAGAAATCAGCAAGCGAGTGAACGCGAAGGAAGCAGAAATGATCCAGCAGTCCAAGAAGCTGGTGTCCAGAACGCGAGAGGTCACCGCCGACACAGACGCGAAGAACTTATCGCGCAGTACCGGAACGAACAAGCGGAAATCTTCCCGCAATCGGTAACGCAAGCCGCCCGAGACCGCAACTCCAATCGGGGCGAACAGAGAGGACAAAGTGCGAAAGAAAATGAACCGACCGATCTCCACAACGCCGGATCAAAGCAGTCACGAATCAGAAGTGCAGTCCGGTGACACGCAAGGTTTGTCAAACGACGAGCAGGCGAATAGTGAAAGCGTCGAAGAATTAGCCGCTGACGGCCAAGCTTTCGAAGCGGCGGCCGTGAGCGGCGTAGAAGACGCCGACGATCCTGATGTTCATGAAGTCAAAACCAGAGAGGTGGCGGAGGACGATGTACCCCGCGAGTACGACGAACAATAACGCTTTTATATGTGCGGACGCCAACTTAAACAGCGTCCCTGAGTTGTGGAGGCATATGACAAAAACGGCAGCTGGCTTATCTGAGAATCCAGAGTCGACCAATGACCTCGTTCGCGATCTCGAGGAGAGCGGTTACCCTGTGGATGGGGCGCCGGAGCTGTTTGTCCCGCAACCAGACGGTCTGACGCTGGAGTCAGAGATACCTGGATTCCCTTCAGTACCAGCCGACAGTGCGCACACAATGCCCAATGCTCCGAGCGAACACAAAAGCACAAGCTGCGGCGACGTCGACGAACAAGGCGACGGTGCGAACATTTCCTGAAGATATTATCTACAGCGCCGAGTGCTGATCTGCCATTGAGTCGCGGTCTCATCCCCTTCCACCCGTGTGTCGACTATCAGAACTGCGCAATATGGACCAGCCAAACCATTGTCTCTAGGTCATTCTGTATGTGGCTGGGAGATGAACTGTCGAAGCGAAGGCAGCTCAGGACTCTTGGAGGAAATCCTTGGATAGGCCTCATATTAGCAATAAGCCGACACCCAAATTGCGTAACGCTCCCCAACCGCCGTTGTCACACCCCGGGGCGCCCCCTGATTCAGACCGTGCCAAGAAGCCACCACTTGTCGAACCCTCCGGCACCGGTCAAGAGTTGAATCCCGGAGATCGTGTCGAGGGCTTAGGCGACTTCGGAATGCCGACCGGCGAGCTTGGCACAGTTCGGCAAGTGAACGACGATGACGCGGTCGTCAAATGGGATGACGACGGTCGTATAAGAGTTCACCAACCTTCGCTCAAGAAGGTGTAGGTAACAAGCCGTCTCCTCTCGATGCGCCCTCCTTTCGATTTCCGAAGTGAGCGATTCTGCACAGTATTCAAAGAGCGACTCAGCGAAACTAAGACAGCTTCAAGAGGGCACGCACGTTTGTGTTTAGGAGAGCAGCGTTACTGCCGAACTCAGATCGCGGCGAAGAGCATCCCGTTTTTGACCCTTTTGTCCCAACTGTGAAGACGTGGCTCCGCCAGCTTAGTGCCCGTTTGTCTATTAAGCGTCTCTGGAACAGATCTGCTTGAGATTGCATTTGAGATTGCACTTCGGGAGCTATGTGAGTGGAAGGGATTCAAAGTCATGAAAATTGTCGGACATATCGCAGGATTGGTAAGCCGTCGCTGGGGCAGGCGAAGTTTAATTCCTATGTTGTGTTCAGTTCTGCTGCTCGCCGTTTGGCCGCGGACGCTGTCTGCTCAGCAAGACCAGCAGGCTCCACAGCAGCCTCAAGACCAACAAGGGCAGTCGCAGGCAGCGTCGGCGCCACCCTACGCACAACAGAGTCCTGAGCAGTTGCAGCGGCTCGTTGCACCGATTGCGCTGTATCCGGATTCGTTGGTGGCGCAGATTTTGGCGGCGGCCACGTTTCCCGAGCAAGTCGTCGAGGCCGACCGCTGGGTACAAGCGAATCCCGACTTGAAGGGTGACGCCTTGGGTAAGGCCGTGGACCAGCAACCGTGGGACCCAAGCGTGAAAGCGCTTACTGCGTTTCCCTCCGTGCTGGGAAACATGGACAAGAACCTCTCGTGGGCGTCGTCACTCGGCGATGCCTACTTCAATCAACAACCGGATGTCATGGATGCGGTGCAGGTGATGCGTCGTCGAGCCCAAGCTGCGGGCGATCTCAAGACCACATCGCAGCAGAACGTGACCACGCAAGACTCGACGATTTCGGTTCAGCCTTCCGACTCTGAAATAGTCTATGTGCCCGCTTACAACCCTTGGTTGGTTTATGGAGATCCGATCATGGCGTGGCCGGGATGGTATCCGTATCCTGGAATTTGGTTCGGCGGTCCGTATCTGTCGTGGGGTGGTGGCTTCGGAATCGGCTGGTTCGGTGGCTATGGATGGGGTTGGAATCACTGGGGATTCAATTGGCACGGCGGGTACGCGATGTACGGCGGCGGCAGGTACTACTCCCGGAGCAACACGTTTTATAACCGGAGCAATTTCTACCGGGCAGGAAGCGCACGGGGCGGTAACGGCATGCGTGGGGGAACTGGCTCTCGTTCTTTTGCAGGGAACAGGTCCGCTAACGGAAACGTTGCAGGGCGCGGCGGTGCTGGCAACCGTTCCGGCGCAGTGGCCCGGCCTTTCGATGGAAACTCCAAGGCTGCGCGAGGATACGCGGCGCCGCGCGGTCAAAGCGGCGTCCGATCCGGCGCGTTTAGCGGCTATTCTCACGGCGGACAGACCCGGAGCTACTCCTCGCGTGGCAGCGCCAGTATGGGCGCGGCACATGCCAGTGGAGGCGGAGGTTCGCACGCCGGCGGTGGGGGCCATGGTGGCGGCGGGCGCCGGTAATCGAAGTTCTTATTACGTTGCTGAGTTTGCAAAAGTGTGAATTGGAGAAGATCAAAATGCCGCGACTCATCGTGAATTTCGACATGCCTTATTGCGCGACTCTTCTTAGACTAGCCGCACTCGCTACTTTCTTGACGGGCTGCTCCCTTACGCCATCCCTGGCGCAGCAGCCCGGGCAGAAAACTTTCACGTCCCCCGAAGATGCCAGCAGCGCACTCGTCGCAGCCACGCAGAGCAACGACGAAAAAGCGTTGATCGACATTCTCGGCCCCGACGGAAAGGAAATCGTCTCGTCGGGTGACGACGCCGAGGACGCCCAGAGCCGTGCCAACTTCGTGGAGAAGTATGGGGAAATGCATCGGCTGGTGAAAGAGCCGGACGGGACCGTTGTTCTATATATCGGTGCAAGAAATTGGCCCACTCCCATACCGCTGATCGATAAAGGCGGCTCGTGGTTTTTCGACACCGAAGCAGGAAAGCAGGAAATTTTGTACCGGCGCGTTGGCCGCAATGAGTTGTCGGCCATCCGCGTTTGCCAGGAGCTGGTGGCGGCGCAAAAGGAATTCCGTTCCACGCACGGCGATCAGTTTGCCCGCGAAATTTTCAGTGAACCGGGGCAGCACAACGGCCTGTACTGGAAGGCTGCGGACGGCGAACCGCAGAGCCCCATCGGGCCGCTTGTAGCCGCGGCCGTTGCCCAGGGCTACACCAAGACTCAAGAAGGCGCTCCAACTCCATACCGTGGTTACTACTTCCGCATCGTGACTCGCCAGGGAAAGAATGGTCCAGGCGGCTCCAAGGATTACATGGTCAACGGCAAATTGACCGGGGGCTTCGCATTTGTGGCCTATCCTGCGGAATACAGGTCATCGGGTGTGAAGACGTTCATGGTTGGCCAGGATGGAGTCGTGTACGAGAAGGATCTTGGCCCGAAGACCAAGGTTGTTGCCGGAACGATGAAAAAATACAATCCCAATTCTAGTTGGCAAGAGGCGGAAGATCAGCAGGAAGAGATCGCGGGCACGCAGAAGACCGACGATTAGGCGTCGCCCACGCAGTTCCTGGATGTATTTCTAATCTATAGAAATATAGTCCCCGCCTACGACATTCCCGTTTGAATCAACTTGGGAGTGCTGCTGACAGTTAATGCTGTTGTGCCCGCACCACAAACCGCTTCGCTGCCGAGCCGCGAATAAAAGGATAACAATCACTCACCTTGCACGGACCCGCAATCCCATTCTCTGTGGGTGAGCGATCTTGCTCAGACGCGAAGATCGACACCTGTCATTCTATATTCTGCTGAGTGTGTAGGTAGAACTGGATCGCCTAGATTCTTAGGTCGCTGCGGGTTGAGATCGCAATTCACATCGAAGCGGCCCGCATCCAGCCAATCAGCGTTCTTCACCCATTGTGTAGCCGCGAAGCCTCACCGCGCGGAACACGATTCGACGCTGAGAGCTCTTGAACAATGAGCCAACAAAGTGTGTGCACGTCCCATGCCATGCTTGGCGCGACTTGGTGAGCCCGCGGACAGGCCTGTAAAGAAGCGGATCCACTGAAGTCGAGATTGCTTGCCAGTGCGACCACGGAACGTGTCCCTTGAGTGTCTGAAGATCAGAGCCGATGGATGTATAGGTTGGAGCCGAGGAGAGAATCCTGAGATGAATATGCGACTTATCATATTCCTGTTCATGGTCCTGTCGTTCGTCCTGGCTGCGTTATCGCCGCCTGCAAGAGCCCAAGCACTGACCGAACCGCTAGATTCTGCCGGCACGGTTGTCATCACAACCCCGACGACACCGGATCTGACGTATACGCGTCCGACCGAGAAAACGAAGATCGAGAACTACCTCTTCGACGCGTTCGGCCCATATCCAGCCGCAGGCGCGGCGTTTGCGGCTGGCATTGGCCAAGCGTACGACACCCCTCCGGAATGGAAGCAAGGCGCTGAGGGTTATAGCAAGCGATTTGGATCGGCCTTTGGCATCGCAGCGATCAGCACGTCGACGAGATATGGGCTAGCAGAAGCATTCAGGGAAGACACGTTGTACTACCGCTGTGAGTGTAAGGGCGTGTTTCCCCGGCTGCGCCACGCCGTAATTTCGACCTTATCAGCTCGCCGCGGCGAAGACGGCCATCGCGTCTTCTCAATCCCGGCGCTGATCGCACCGTATGCCGGCACTATGACTGCAGTCTATGCATGGTATCCCGGCCGCTACAACGGCAAGGACGCTCTTCGGATGGGGAACTACACAATGCTGGGATATGTGGGCGCAAACGTCGCACTGGAGTTTCTCTACAGCGGTCCCCACTCCCTGCTTCATCGCATGCACCTCAACAATGGGCACGGAGCGCCAACGACGGTCTCTAATCCGTGATTGACACCGAATCCAACGCGGTCGTAGCCAGGAGCCCTCAAGTTCGGGGGCAACAAATCCAACTCATGTCTGCGCCGCAGAACTCTGCTAAGGGTCTAATCCAAGAGTTTTTCGAATGGTTCGGCGACCTTGGCGTTTTTTTCTGCCGCGTCGTGCGGGCTACAGTAACGCCGCCATTTGAGTTCCGCGAATTATTTCGGCAACTCGACGAGATCGGATCAAAGTCCCTGCCGCTGGTCGCTTTGGCAGGAGCCGCAACCGGAGTTGTGCTCTCTTTGGAGGCTCGTTACAGCCTGACTCGATTCGGAGCCAAATCGCTGCTTCCCGCTGCGATCGTGTTCTCGGTGATCCACGAGACCGGGCCGATCATTACGGGTCTGGTAGTAAGCGGCCGAGTGGGCGCTGGCATCGGCGCAGAATTAGCCTCGATGAAAGTCACCGAGCAGATTGATGCCATCGAGGTGTCTGCGGTAAACCCTTATCGGCTGCTGGCAGCGACCCGCATTCTGGCTTGCATCCTGATGATGCCGTTGCTGACGCTCGCAGCCGACTTTTGCGGCTTGGTCATGGGCTGGGTTACGCAAGCCATGGTTGAGCCGGTTTCGTTACATCAGTTCATCAATGCGGGTTTCAACGGCGCCGATTTTAACGACTTCTTGCCACCCACGTTCAAGACCGCTGTGTTTGGCCTGATCATCGGTCTGATTGCGTGTTTCCAGGGAATGCGTACACAAGGAGGCGCTGCAGGAGTGGGACGTGCGGCCACGAGCTCAGTGGTCTTGTCCTCGCTGTTCGTAATCCTGGCCGATGTCGTTCTGGTAAAGCTCATCATCATATTTTTCCCGTAGTTGATCAGAGACTGGCGAACAAGTATGCATACGATCAATCAAGTTGCGATGCAAGCAGAGGAAGCCGAGAGAGACAGCAACGCGTCCGCAGTCGCCGTCGAGGGCTTGCACAAGACCTTCGGAAGCCAAAAAGTGTTGGACGGGATCAGCCTGACGGTGACACGCGGCGAGACCCTTGCCGTGCTGGGACGCAGTGGCACGGGCAAGAGCGTGTTGCTGAGGCTCATCATCGGCTTGGAGGAGCCCGACTCGGGATCGGTTCGCATCCACGGGCAAGACATCACCGGACTTGCCCTCGACGAAATGGGCGAAATCAGGAAGAAAATGGGTTTCTTGTTTCAGCACGCGGCGCTTTACGATTCGCTCACCGTCGAGCAGAACGTAGCTTTCCCGCTGCAGCACCATAAGAAGACGATGACGAAAGCAGAACAGGCTGACCGCGTGAGCCAACTGCTCGCGGAAGTAGGCATGGAAGGTGACCTTGCCAAGATGCCTTCCGATATCTCCGGCGGCATGCAGAAACGAGTGGGACTGGCGCGTGCGCTGGCACTGGAGCCTGACATCCTGCTGCTCGACGAGCCCACCGCCGGCCTCGATCCCATCAGCGCCGCGGAGATTGATGATTTGATTCTCAAGCTCCAGCAAGAGCATCACATGGCATCGATCGTAGTGACTCACGATCTCCACAGTGCGAAAACGATTGCGGACCGTCTGGCTCTACTCAATGAGGGAAAAGTCGTGATCGAAGGCGACTTCGAAGAACTTCAGAAAAGTGACATTGAATTTGTCAGAGAATTTCTAGGACATTCGTAGGGGGATATATGTCGAGAGCGGCGCGTTTAGGAGCTTTCATCGTTGCCACGCTGGCAATTCTAGTGGTCGGCGTCTTCATCATCGGAGGCAAACAGTATCTCTTCAGTTCTACCTACCAATTGAAAGCGCAATTCGTCAATGTTGCGGGCCTGGATGCTGGAGCTGACGTGCGAGTGGGCGGTGTTCACAGTGGGACTGTCCGCAGCATCGTGTTGCCCCACAATCCTGGAGAAAAAGTTACCGTCATCATGGATATCGGTAAGTCGACCCACGAGATCATCAAGCAAGACTCTGTGGCCACAATCGAAACCGAGGGATTGCTAGGCAACCAGTTTCTGGCCATCTCGTTTGGATCCTCCGGCAAGACCGATGTCCGAGATGGCGATACCATCGCCAGCCTGCCGCCACTCGAAATGTCGGACTTGCTGCAAAAAACAAGCGGCATTCTGGACAGCAGCCAGCAAGCCATTCAGAACGCAACGCGGGCGGCCGCGAATCTAGACTCAATCAGCGCCAAGATCGACGGCGGGCAAGGAACTGCAGGGGCGCTGGTCAACGACAAACAACTCTATACCAACCTCGAACAGACGACCGGTGCTATGCGTGCAACGATGGTCGAGGCACAAGCTGGGGTGACCGACTTCCAGGAAAATATGGAAGCTATGAAGCACAACTTCTTCCTGCGCGGCTATTTCAAGAGCCGCGGGTATGAAGATTCTGCCGAACTCGCCAAGAACGAGATTGAGCGGCTGCCGCAAGGCACGCCGACAAAGCAGTTTACCTACTCAGCGAAGCAGCTCTTCGACAAGCAAGATTCGGCCAAGCTGAAGAATCAGAAATCTCTAACCGACGGTGGTCAGTTTCTAGCCGACAACCAGTTTGGCTTTGCCGTCGTCGTAGTGTCGGCCGGCATGGAAGGCGACACCCAGAAAGACTTAGTTCTCACAGAAGCTCGGGCCATGACAGTGCGCGAGTACCTCGTCGAAAACTTTGGATTCGATGACAGTCAGCTCAAAACCCTGGGAATGGGGAAGCAAGCAGAGACGAATTCAGATGCCGGCTGGGGTACAGTACAGATTCTCGTCTATCCGGCCGGGACCGAAACTCCCCCCAAAAAGCCTGCGCAGTCCAGCGTCTCACCCGAGATAACCAAGACTCAATCCGTTCAGGCCGCGACAGCCGCAACGCCGAAATAGAGGCGGAGAATAATCCATCTCTGAACCACGTCACCCGAATACCACGAACCAGTCGTTCCGGTGTGAGCGCTTTTGCTCAGACTTCCTGAAGCCTGATTTGCTAAGGTTGAAATTGTCCCGGTGCGCCCAGCTATCTATGCGGATTTGTGTGCGAGTGTAAACACAGCACGAACCAGAAGCTGGCGCACTGGTAACAGAAATGAGGCGGTTCAATGAAGAAGGCAATGTTCGTACTTGCGATGTTTGGTCTCGGCACGCTGTGCTGGGCAGCGTCAGCGCGAGAAGATGCTACCGATCGGCTGGACAACGCCACCAGTGTGCTGCACGAAATTATGGGGATGCCCGATAAGGGAATCCCGGAAGAAGTGTTGCAGCATGCGAAATGCGTGGCTGTTATTCCGCACATGGTCAAGGGTGGTTTTGTCTTCGGAGCTGAAGGAGGCAAGGGCGTAGCCACTTGCCGCACCGCGAATGGCTGGAGCGCACCGGCGTTCATCACGATTTCGGGTGGAAGCTGGGGATTGCAGATCGGGGTGGAAGCGGTGGACGTGATAATGATCTTTCAGAATGACAGAGCAATGCAAAGGCTGCTCTCTAGTAATTTTCAGGTTGGTGGGGACGCTTCCGCGGCAGCGGGTCCAGTTGGACGGCATGCCGAGGCCGGTACGGATTGGAAGTTGGATACAGAGATCCTGACCTACTCCCGTGCCAAAGGCGCCTTCGCTGGACTCACGCTGACAGGCGCATCGCTCCGTCAAGACAATGATTCCCGGCGTGCGATATACGGACGCAATGTCACAACTCGGGCTTTGCTGTCGGGCAGAGTGCCGGTTCCAGCTGCAGCCGAGCCGTTCCTTGCGGAGGTTCGCGGCGCCAAAGCTGAGGCCAGAGTCAACAAAGAGTAAGGCTCGTGGGCTCGACCTTTGCTGTTATCCGTTCACAGGCAGCACTGGCGAATTCGAGCGACACGCAGTGTCTATCGCTCGTTCTATCCGTTCGAGCGAAGCGGTTTTCTTGCGAACGTTTGGATAGGACTCACATCCAGGTGCTCGCGAATAAGCCGCGCAGAAGCAAAGGAGGTTGACATGCTTTGGACGATTTTCGTTGTTCTGATAATTTTGTGGCTCCTAGGTTTCACTCTGCATATCGGTGGAGGCCTGATCCACTTGCTCCTGGTTGTAGGCCTGGTGGTCCTAATCATCAACCTGGTGGGCGGGCGGCGAAGCGCAATTTAAAAGGCCAATACGAGCTCCGGAGCCAGGAGGTCCTGGTGTGGCCTCTTGGCACCCTTGCCATGGCGTTGGAACCCCTTCAACGGGGCTCCGGAGACATTGGCAATTACGGGCTGCCGAGAAGAACAGACCAGGCTCTTTTTTGCGGCGGAGACGCATACCAGTTGGTGCTCTTTCAAGTCGCTCTTGGCGCGCTCCTCGTCGACGTGCTTATGGGCTGCGAACTCCGTCGTGACCTGATAATACGCAGAGGAACGGGCCTCGAGGTACTCGCTATGTCTTGATTCAAGCGCTCGTTCGAGATTCTTGCAGTTTAAGCAGTCCATGGCTTGTCCCTCCCTGTAGCCTTGCGAGTGCGATGCTTTAGACCGGTTTGGCGACCGCCGACTTCGTACTCCTCGTAAGCGCGATCCCCTATCCTAGGTATCTCTCGCGATGGAAGAACATCTGGCGTTATTGCCGCTACACGAGGGGAGATCTGCGGGGCGATGGCGATATTTCGCTTCGCTGGTTTGTGCGCCTTGGAAACGATCATAGGAGACACCTCTGGTTGCTGCGGCTAAGAAAGGATTTCAGATGAGCTGACTTAGTTCAGAGGACCTGGTTCAGAGGACCTGATTCAGAGGACCTGAAAAGAGAAGAGGAACCGCTCGCTCACTCACTCACTCACTATTTAAAGAGTACGCCGATCTCGCACTCATGTCCAGTCTGTCAGGCGACCGGGCGACGCGGCAACTATGGAACCATTCTTGCCCGCGAAGAGCCACAATTTCACAACATCTTCGATGAAGGAGTAAGTTTTCTCGCCAGGGCACGTCAGCGAGCCTGCGTCTCCTCAAGAAGCCAGTTTACCCGCCAAACCTAAGGGCCTGCGGCACCGATGTGCGCTATCCCGTTTCGCTGGTCATGATAAAGAGTGGCTTCATCTCGAAGCTCTTGTAATGGGGGCGGAGGCGGTCGACGTTGTAGTGCTCTTTTACGTTAACAACTTTTTTCGAGGCAGTTACCGTATCGATGGGCATGTTGTCGTAACGGCCATTCCTGAGGACCACAATTCGTCCATGGATCTTGCCCAGGAGCAAGTCCAGGGCAAGATTGCCATAGGCCATGGGAACGATGGAGTCAATGGCGTCGGGATCACCGCAGCGGACCAGGTAGCCGAGTTTCTGGTTTATGACGTCAATCGTCTTACCATGGTTGTACTTGGGGGAAAGCTCCTTCAGCTTTTCCGACACCAGTTCTCCGATACCGCCGAGTTTCTTGTGGCCGAAGGCGTCAGTCGCCTCCGCCTCGAAGACCATTTCTCCGCCTTGAAACATCGCACCTTCCGACACCAGGACGACGGAATAGTGGCTGGGGTTCTTCTGGCGGTCCGAGACCAGTAACTCGGTGAGCCGCTCAATGTCGAATTTGTGCTCCGGAATCACGCAGCGGTTCGCGGCTCCAGCCATGGTGGGCAGCATGGCCGTGAATCCAGCATATCGGCCGAAGACTTCGAGGACCATGAAGCGCTCGTGAGAACCGGCGCTGGTGCGCAAGCTGTTGGTCATAGAGATGGTGCGGGTCACACAAGTGCTGAAGCCGATACAGTAGTCGGTGCCGGGAACGTCGTTGTCCATGGTCTTGGGAATGGCGACTACCTTTACGCCTTCCTGATAAAGGCGCACACCGTAGCTCAGCGTGTCATCCCCGCCAATGGGGATCAGGTAGTCGATGCCGAGCCAATCCAAGTTCTTCAGAACTTCGGCGGTCAGATCGTTTGTTTCGGCGTTGTAAGAGGATTGCAGGTGAGCAGGAACGCTAGCCTTCTTCACCCTGCTGGGGTTGGTGCGCGAGGTGTGCAAGAAAGTGCCCCCGGTGCGGCCGGTACGGTTGACCAAATCCTCTGACAGGGTTTGGCAGTTCTCGCTGTTGTCGTAGTCTTTTTCACGGACGATGTCGACCAGCCCGGCCCATCCCCGACGGATGCCAATCACTTCGCAGCCCTCGCGCAGCGCGCGGATGGTTACGGCGCGAATGGCGGGGTTGAGGCCCGGTACATCCCCGCCACCAGTGAGGATTCCAATCACACCTTTTTTTGTTTTCATGTTTGCCACTCGTTTCCACAGATGTTGGTTCGTGCCCGCTACGCCCTGCTCGCACCGGCGACCCCGTGTGTACGCAACATGTTGCGCAATATGTAGGCCCAATGGAATTATCAGCAGACTTCCCAACGCGGGCAGGCCGCCTCGACGGGAACATTATCGAGCCGGGCTGGAGACAACTTCCTTCTGGTCGCGAGTCATGCGCTCTTCGATTTTAAACGCGAACCTCGGCGTGTGGTCTTTTACCATTTGCCGGATGCCAGGCTCAAATTCGTGGAAGAGGTTGAGCCCCGCGTCGTTGCCAATCGTCGAACCAAAATCGCTGAACGGCGCCGCATTGGAACGCATCCAATACGGACGCGAAGCATTGTGTGCAGCGACCGAACTGAGTACCCCGAGGAAATATGAAGCGTTCAGCCTCCTCTTTCCCGAGTCGTCACGCGTGACAAAAATATGCGAAGCTGCGTCGGTGGCCCGGCCTATCAACGTGTTGCTGGTCGAAGGGTGATAAAGCAGGTTCTTCTTGACCGATGGCGCACACAGGTACTTAACAATAAAGTTGCTGGATTGCTTTTGAGTAAATAGCAATTGATCGGAAGGGATCAACCTGGGCTGCGGCGCGGGAGTGACGTATCTCAGTTCTGTTGCGCGCCTTACGTTCGAGGGGATGGCAGTCGGGCGCATTGTTAGAGACGAGCGCGCCTCATATGCAAACGTTTGAAACTTTTCTGCTTGTGTTGGAGGCTGTACCGTGGACGGAGCATCAGGAAGTGATCTCCCACCGGGCATCTCCTGGCGCTGCACTTCGGGTAACTTTGAGCTGTTTCCCAGCAAACCTTCTGCAGCACGTTCGCTCTGGCACAGCGCTCCGCAAGCGACTAGCAGAACAGAGGAAATGATCCATATTAGTGCGATTCGCTTCACGATAGCGCGTTCCGGCTAGGCGGCAAGCCACTTTCCGGCTCCTCGGTGATTCATCTAGAGGCACACTTTGACGTTAGCATTCTATGGGACTCTCGTCTGAGCAGGATTGCTCATCCGCAATAGGCAGAAGCTTGCACGGAGCTGTCGATGCGATCCATCAATACACTCCATTCGAGCGATCTTGCTCAGCTTTATGTTTCTTGATTTGCCCTTTCTTGCGCAAAACGGCCTTGAGCAAAACTGCACAGATTCCGCATCGCCCCGGGAACATACTTAAAGGTGCCCCTCCCGAGTAGTGACTGCAGCGCGTGGAATGTCACGACTGAAATAACCTCTTCTAAACGCGGCTCGGACGTGTCGTTGCGGAGACCAATCGTTGACTCATGGTTTGACCAAACGCTTGCCCTTTCTTGTTTCGGTGCTGCGCGCCACAGTCCTGCCCATGCTTTTCGAGGTCATTGTGCTTGCCCTGCCCTGAGATCGCATCGCCTAACGATCAGAAATGAGAGAACCGATTTCCCGGGGAAGGATCCGGCGCAAAATGTCTCAAACGCATGGTCGATGGCAAGAATTGGGAAAAGTCGAGTCTTACCCCGTGCTCCGTGCGTCCTCTGTGGTTAAAGGGTTTTGATGTCTAAACTTCGCCACATGTACCAGCAGGCCACGCTGCGGTAGGGCGCCCAGGCTTTCGCGATCTTTTCCATGTCTTTCGGCTTCGGCAACCTGCGCTTCTTGTAGTGTTTCTTCATCGCCACTTGTACTCCATAGTCGCCCGTGGGAAGCACATCTGGACGGCGCAAGGAAAAGATCAGAAACATGTGCGCGGTCCACACGCCGACGCCCTTCACCTGCGTTAGATGCTCGATGACTTCCTCGTCCGTCAGTTCGTGGATGCGTGAAAAATCGAGCTGCCCAGCGGCCGCCTTCGCCGCCAGATCTTTCAAATACGACGACTTCTGTTTCGACAGTCCCGCGCCGCGCAATTGCTCATCCGTCAACTTGAGAATTCCTTCGGGAGTGAGCGGATCGCCGGCGAGGGCTGCGAAGCGGTTGAAGATGGTCACCGCGGCCCTGCCATTCAGTTGCTGATAGACGATTGCCTCGGCCAGGCTGCCGAACTCCGGCAGCCCATACTCCATGCGGCAGGGGCCCACGCGTTCGATGATGGCGCGCAGGACGGGATCGCGTTTCTTCAGGTGCTGCAGAGCCTTTCGCATGACTTAATACATACCACAAAAGCATGCGAAGGCGAACAAAAACCGAATCTACCTGGGCCTTGCTACTGCCCTCGCTTAACTGCAATTCCTAAAACCTCATACCTTCCGCCGCGCAATAAATTCGATGCTCCCACGAACGCCCGCGCTGGATAATCTCCGTGGAAATAGGTTTTGTACACGGCGTTGAAAGTTTCGTACAGCTTTAAGTCGGTGCAGAAGACCTGAATGGAGACGACGTCATCCATTGTCATTCCCGCGGATTCCACCGTCTGTTTGATTCCATCCATCGCTAAGCGAGCCTCGTCCTCAGGGCTGGCCGGCGGCGCGCCAGTTTTGGCGTCGAGGCCAATGTGTCCCGCAATGTAGAGCGTGTTTCCGACCAGAACGCCCTCACTAAACGGCAACGCCTTCATGTCGCCGGCGCGCGGAGTTACGATGTACTTCCGATCTGCCGCGCCCGCAGTAATGCAAGATGCGAGCAATAACATCCCCACCGCAATATTCAGTTTCATATTCTCTCCTAACGGATTTTCGAAGATTAGTCGCAAAATATCATTTCATCGAGAGCAGCGAACAGCCGAAGAGCCAACGATCAGTTCACTCCGCGGCGATTCAAGCAGCTTTGTGCTCACCGCGACGGAAGTTCTCGATCAGATGCTCAGATGTGCGCAGAGAAAAGGCCAGAATGCTGATGGTAGTGGTCTTGTCTGTGCAATTCAAAAATACGCTCGCATCGCACACATATAAATTCGGAACGTCGTGCGCCTGCCCGAAGCGGTTCGTCACGAAATTCTTAGGATCATTTCCCATGCGGCACGTGCCGGTTTCATGCAAACTCCAGCCCGGAATTTCAGGATTCTGGCCCGAACCCTCGAGCACACCGCCAGCCGCATGCAGTACCTCGGCGCATACGTGCTTCGAGTGCTCCCACATCTTGAGCACATTCTCGTCCCACTCGAAATGCAAGCGCGCCACAGGAATCCCGTACGGATCTTTGACCTCAGGATCCAGATCCATAAAATTCGTATCCGACCGCAGCGAAGGTGCTTGAATGCCGAAGCTTACCGGGGAAGGATATCGCCGCTTGATCTCGCGCTTAAACAAAGAGCCGAAGCCATCGAGATCGTTGGCGAACCAGGGAAACTCTTCGCACCCGCCATCGGGATAAACCGAATATCCGCGAATGAATTTTTCCTCGTGCGGATCTTTAAGATTCTGCCAGCGCGGCATCCACGCGATCGTGCTGTCTGCAACGTGATCAGGGAAACTCGGCTGCCCCACTAATTGCGGCAGATACCCGCGGGCCGATTCGCCATAAAGATGATCGCAAAGATTGCGCCCTAACTGTCCGCTGGAATTCGCAATTCCGTTCGGCCAGTAGCGCGACTTCGAATTCAGCATAATACGCGCAGACTCAATGCAAGACGCAGCCACCACCACTGCGCGGCTGTACACTTCGACCTCCTGCTTGGTTTTGCGGTCGATGTAAGCCACTCCTGCGGCGTGCCCGTTCTCGCCCACTAAGACATTTTTTGCGAGCGCGTTCGTGCGCAAGTCGAGATTCTTCGTTGCCTCTGCCTTCGGCAGCAGGAAATAAGGAGTCGAGAAAAACGCGCCCACATCGCATCCTGTGGTGCACTCTCCGCAAAAATGGCACGCAGGATGCCCTTCATGCGGCTGCGTCAACTGAGCGCAACGATCCGGCAGATAGGGCACGCCAACCTTGTTGCAACCGGCTTGCAGAATGAAATCGAGGCAGCGGAAATTGAACGGCGGCAAATACGAACCATCCGGATTGCTCGGCCGGTTTTGCACTGTACTGGCCACGCCAATCATCTTCTCTACGCGCGTGTAGAACGGACTGATCTCTTCATAAGTGACGGGCCAATCCACGTCGTAGCCATCGCGCGAAGCTGCGCGCAAATCAATGTCGCCGAAACGCGCGGAACTACGTCCCCAGAAATTCGTTTTTCCCCCGACTGCGTTGCATCGCGGCCACATCCATTTCGTCCCCGGTGCAACCGTGAACGGAATCTCATGGTCCCACGCCGCTTTGGTGTACTCGTTGTCCATGTAGCCGAACGATTCGCTGCGCCGTTTAGGATCGTCGAGGCCGCGAAACTTCATGTCCCACGGCATGCGGTGGTAGCGGAAATCCTTTTCCGGATCGAGCCTGCGTCCGGCGTTGATTGCGCACACTTTCAGTCCTGCTTCGCAGAGCGTCTTGATCGCCATTCCGCCGCCCGCGCCGGTTCCTATTACGATCACATCGTAGATTTGCTTAGGCATAGTTTTTAATGGTGATGCGTCGTTGGTCGTTCGTCCTTGGTCGCTAGTCCGATCGTTAAGCTTAACCGGGAGTTTAGTTTTTGGGTTGGCCAACCACCAACGAGAACGACCAACGACGAATGACCAACGACTCTTATCCGGAATGGGCCTGCGCCACATGCGCATGCTCCGGATCGTCATGATGCGGACACTCCGGCGACTCGGCGTAGAATTTCAGAGCCGGATTGTCCAGTTCTTTGTATCCAATTTCGCTGGTGTAAAAACCCGTCACCGTGTATTCGCGCATCATGCGAAAGAATTTTCGTCCTGTCTCTTCACCGGGACGCGTTTTATCTTTGAAGCCCAAGGGTTCCAGCAGGGAAGTTTGCTGTTCCTGCGTCAGCTGCACAAATCGCTTTCCATTCACGTCTTCAGAATGCGCATTCAGCCACGCCAGGCCCGTGCGAAAACTGTACTGCACTTCAGGATCGCTGGACACCATGAAATCAATAAACTCCGCGACGCCCGCCTCTTTCGCGCCCGGCGTCGCGTCGCTGGGGATAATGATTTCCGCCAGTCGCTCGATAGCGCCAAATTCTGGCAAAGTGAAAAATTGCGGATGATACATCGCGGGCTTGATTTGCAATGCGGCGTTGCCGACATGTCCGCAGGCGAATGTCCACTTGCTGAATCCGGGAAAATGCGCCGCCGCTGCTGCCGTCCCCAGGATGCGCAACACTTCCCGCCGTCTGATGCCTTGTCCCGCCATGGTCTTTGCTCCGTGGAACTCCCAAAATTAATCCGGATAGTTTGTCATTCCGAGCGAAAGCGAGGAATCTGCTTCTCGCTTACGAAAGAAATTCCACTGTCTTCTCCACCAACTCCGCGGTTGGCTTGTAGGGATCGCCCGGGGCGTCATATTCAATCGAACAATATCCCTTGTATCCGTGCTTCTTGAGAATGGCAAAGGTGCGCGCCAGATCCACATGCGTAGCCTTGCCTTGCTCATCGACCTCGCCATCTTTCACGTGGCAGATTCCGTAAGCATGCGCAAACATCTCGTCGATGGCACGATAGTTGTAATCGTCGTCGTGAGTATTGAGCGTATTGCCGAAATCCGGCAAAGCCCGCAACCACGGGCTGTTCACCTTCTCAATCACCTGCACAATAAAGAACGGGTCCTCGCTCACGGCGTCGTCATTTTCCAGATGCACGACGACATTTTTTTTCGCGCCATATTCCGCTACGCGCGCTAACGTGTCGGCGGCGCGGCCCAGGTCCGGCTTCACATCTTTGGCGCCTTGCACGTGCGTGCGAATGCTGGGAGAACCGAGCGCCGCGCCAACGTCTACCCACTTCTTGCTCGATGCTACAGCCGCTTCGCGCTCGGCTGCATCCGGGGAATACTGGCTGTGCTCCTCATCCACCGCGATGTCGACGACCGCGGAGTGCGCCTTTTCAACTGCTGAACGAAACTGGTCCAGATATTTAGGATCAGTGGAAGGAAAGATCCGGCTCCAGGGCTCGATCTTGTGAACGTTGAACTTATCCGCGACATGCGCGGCAAAATCCTTGAGTTCGATTTGCCGCGAGGTTGGCGTCGCACTCGGAGTCTTGCCATCCCATCCCATCCATCCAACGAGAAATTCGCGAAAGGGATAAGCCGCGACCGAGACACGCTCACGCGGGGCAGTAGGAAACTTCACATGCGGTGCAGTTCCGCCGCCAGCCCGTGCAAACCGAGGCAAAAGCAAGGTCCCCGCGACAGCGCCGGCGCACTGCCCAATGAATCTTCTCCTACTAGTCGCTTTCATGGGCGCCAGTGTAACAGAGAAGCATAGCCGGAATGCGTGCGGAACCCGCAACCCTATATGCATTGCCTGAATGGGTAGCTATGCGGGCACGAATCAGTGCGCTTCATCGCCACTTGCGCAACTGCTTCCACACCTGAACCAGCGTTTGCATCTGACGCGGACTGGGAAGCCGAGTGTAGATCAGCCGGCAATCCCGGGAGGCGTACTCATAGAATTCCCTTACCGCTCCCAGGCTCAGATGAGCGAGAGCGTGACGAAGATCTTTCAGGTCCTTTTCGCTCAATATATCCACCTTCTCGCGATCAGGACGCCGCGCCATGGCAAACACAATGCTAGCATGTTCGTTTTTTGATACCGTCGCGCAAGTGGGCGACGTGAAAATTGATCAGGAGGCCGACAGTGCTTCCGCTTAATCGGATGTAGGACAGCAATTGCGCCTGGTGAACTGGGTTGATGGCTTCAACGTTCTTGATTTTGACAATAACGAGATCTTCTATGATCAGATCGATCCGGTAGCCGAGATCGATGCACTCGCCGTCATAAATCACTGGCCGCCCTACTTGTTGTGCCACTCTGATGCCCAGCTTGCGCAGTTCGTGGGCAAGGCAGGCTTCATAAGCGCTTTCAAGGAGCCCGGGACCGAGATGCGAATGAACATTCATTGCGCCCGAGATCACAGCGCCGGTAATTCTGTTGACACGCGGGGCGCTGATTACTGTGGAAGTGGCCATGACGAACACGTTTAGGATGATCGCATCGGAGATTTCTGTGATCTCTGAACATTGCTTCTCGCGGAAATGTGCAAAACCTTTAACCACAGAGGGCACGGGGGAGAACAGAGGATATCCAGATCCGGTTCTGGCTTGCCTCTGTGAAGCTCTGTGCCCTCTGTGGTTAAATGGTTCTCGATGGGTGAAACCAAGATTCGCATACTGGTGGCGAAACCGGGCCTGGACGGACATGATCGTGGAGCGAAGGTAATTGCCCGCGCGTTGCGTGATGCGGGGATGGAAGTGATTTATACCGGTCTGCGGCAGACTCCCGAGATGATTGTTACCGCAGCGCTGCAGGAAGACGTGCAGGTAATCGGGCTGTCGATTCTTTCCGGCGCACATAATGCCATTGTGCCGCGCGTAATGGACTTGCTTAAGCAGAACAAGATGGACGACGTGATCGTGGTAGTCGGCGGCATCATCCCCAACCAGGATATTGACGGACTGAAAAAGATTGGCGTAGCCGCGATTTTCCCGCCGGGCACCGCCATGGACGACATCGTTCAATTCATTCGCGCGCACGTCAAGGGATCCGGCGTGCCGGCGGCCGGCTGATGTCGGGAATCAAAGTTTTCCGCGCGCGAGAGATCCTCTCGAAAACTGTCGGGCCAGTTCCCTGGTATTGGAAAACTTTTCCCGTTGTTCCATCCTTGTCCGGACAGCGTTTCGTTTGGAGGCATCATGGCGAACAGGGACCAATCGCTCACTTGGTCACGCTCGGCCTTGAACAGGAACCGGATAAAGCCCTTCTCGCGCTCAATACGTATTGCCGCCCATTCCTGGTGTCTCCGCATTTCATCGGCATCTGGTGTCCTGAGGGTCGAAACATTCGTCTGACGTGCTTCGCTCCTGACCAATTGAAATCTTTTGATCTCGCGGAAGTCGCTGGCTGGTTCAAAGCCTCATCCGACCGCATTTACTCGGCGACGGCTCCAATTGCGGATTTCGAAGTGCCGCTTACACTCGCCCCGGGAATGAACAAGATCGGAGCGCCCGCGGAACTGGCCACCGTGGACGAGCTGATTGTTCCGACGAGCTACAAGGCTATGTCGCCCGACGACCCTGCATTTGCGCTTTTCGCTTTCTATCCGCAAGGGGGGTTGGTCGAGGTTTTGCCGCAGAAATGGTTTACCTCCGCGCAATACCGCGTCGGGCAGCAATGGATCACGCGGGCTGCGCGCGATCCTGAGTCGCAGCGCATCGTCGGCGAATGTTTTGGCGTGGGCACGTTTCTTCTGGAAGAAGACGGCTGCCGACTGGCGGAATGGGTGGAGCGGGGCAAGTAGCATTTTTGACTTTAGGTTTTGCCTTAAAGTTTTGCCCGGATCTCCGTTGAAATTCTCACGATGAATGTCTGCCTAGAATGTCTGCTACTGATTTTCAACTGGAAGAACGCGGAGAAGTTCGCGTCGTGCGGCTTCAGTCGCAGGACGCGACAAACCGTCTCACGCGAAACTTTGTGCTATCGCTGACCGATGCGATTGCGCGACTGGCGCGGGATCGGCGACCGATCGTGTTGGCGGGAAATGAGAAATTCTTTTGTGCGGGTGCAGATTTGCAAGAGATCTTTACGCTCGATGCTTCCTCCGCCTATGAATTTTCGGGGATCGGGCAAACTCTCATGAATGCGGTCGATCAGTTCCCTGCCCCGGTATATGCAGCGGTTGAGGGATACTGCATGGGAGGCGGACTCGACTTGGCGCTGGCGTGTGATCATCGTGTTGCGTCTCCGAATGCCGTGTTTGGGCATCGCGGCGCAGCTTTGGGTTTGATCACCGGCTGGGGCGGCACGCAGCGTTTGCCTCGTCTGCTCGGCAAAGGACGCGCGCTTCAAATGTTCGTCGCTGCGGAAACAATTATGGCGCCACAGGCATTGGACATCGGTTTAGTGGACACGATTGCCGCCGATCCCTTGGCCGAGGCGATACGCTGCCTCGAACAATGAGCCACCGCCGAACTGGCTCGGTATAGTATTCGACGGGGACCGCATTGCGCCGCTCCGCCCGCGTGGTATACCGTAATCAGTCCGTATCTTCATTTTTGGTCCATGATTGGTTGACACACGATTTCTTGACGCATGATTCTCTGGCTGCGATTTTTGACCCATGGCAGAGCGTAACGAATCTCTCAGCGCGAACTCTTCTACAACGGGGAACGTGCTGACCACGAAGATCGATCCCACTTCGGCGCGTTATGAAGCGAACATGCGCTTCCTGGCCGACCTTATGTCGCAAATACGAAATGAGGGCGAGAAGATTTGTGAGGGTGGAGGCAGCAAAGCAATCGAAAACCAACATGCCAAGGGGCGTTTGACGGCACGCGAGCGCATTGCGTTGCTGGCCGATCCTGATACTTTTTTCGAGCTGGGCCTCTACACCGCGCACGGGATGTACGCGGAGTGGGGTGGCGCGCCGGCAGCGGGCGTGATCACCGGAATGGCGCGCATCGAGAGCCGGATGGTCATGATTATTGCGAATGACGCGACCGTGAAGGCCGGTGCGTTTTTCCCCATGACATCGAAGAAGGTGATTCGAGCACAGAACATTGCCATTGAAAATCGCATTCCGACGATTTACCTGGTCGATTCGGCAGGAGTTTTTTTGCCGCTGCAGGAAGATGTATTTCCGGATACCGACGATTTCGGCCGCGTATTTCGCAACAACGCCGTGATGTCGGCGATGGGCATTCCGCAAATTGCAGCGATCATGGGCATGTGCGTGGCGGGCGGCGGCTATTTGCCAGTGATGTGCGATCACGTGCTGATGACCGACGGCAGCGGACTTTTTCTCGCCGGTCCGGCGCTGGTGCAAGCCGCGATCGGACAGAAAGTTTCGTCGGAGGAATTGGGCGGTGCTGCCATGCACTCGGCCATTAGCGGGACAGTTGATTTCCGCGAACCGGACGACGAAGCTTGCATCGCGCGGATTCGCTCGATCGTTGAAAAATGGGGATACCGTCGGCTTTCTCCGTGGGATAGAAAGAAGCCCGTTGCCCCGGAGTTGGCCGCCGAAGAAATCTATGGCATCTACGATTCGTCGCCCGCCCGGCCATACGACATGAAAGAAGTGCTGGCGCGTGTGCTTGATGGCAGCCGCCTTGACGAATACAAGGCGGAGTACGGAAAAACACTCATCTGCGGATATGCGCGGATTGGCGGTTTCGCAGTTGGAATCGTGGCCAACCAGAAGCTGCACACGCAGCAAACCGATCACGAGGGCCGCAAGCGAGTCGAGTTCGGAGGCGTGATCTATACGGAATCCGCGGAGAAAGCTGCGCGTTTCATCATGGACTGCAATCAGAATCTGATTCCTCTGATCTTCTTCCACGACGTAAACGGATTCATGGTGGGACGCGATGCGGAGTGGAGCGGAATTATCAAGGCCGGGGCGAAGATGGTCAATGCGGTTTCAAATTCCGTGGTGCCGAAGATTACCATCATCGTGGGTGGATCGTTCGGCGCCGGCCATTACGCGATGTGCGGAAAAGCGTTCGATCCGCGCTTTGTTTTTGCGTGGCCGACGGCCCGTTACGCAGTGATGAGCGGCGATTCGGCCGCGGGAACGCTGGTTGAAATTAAAGTGAAACAACTGGAGCGCGGTGGCAAAAAGCTGAGCGAAGAGGAAAGAAAGGAACTGTACGAGTCGGTAAAGCGAACCTATGACGAGCAGACCGATCCCCGGTATGGCGCCGCCCGGCTCTGGATCGACAAAATTATCGATCCCATCGAAACGCGGGAGGCCATTACCCAGGCGTTGGAAGCCGCTGCTCTCAATCCGGACGTAGCCGAGTTCAGGGTGGGAGTTTTGCAAACATGAATCACCACGGAGACATCAACGGCGATTGTTGATTGATGATTGATAATTTTCCGATTGATTCCTCTTAGCTAAGAGCTAATTGCCAGATGCTAATTGCTGATCCCGTCAAACTGATTGAATGTCCACGCGATGCCTGGCAGGGGCTGCCAGGGATAATTCCTGCCGAATTGAAGACTGACTATTTGCGGGCGTTGATCAGCGTCGGGTTCAAACACATTGATGCCGTATCGTTCGTCTCGCCGAAAGCGGTTCCGCAGATGGCGGACTCGGAAGAGGTTCTGAAAGAACTCGACCCGCCCGATGATGTGGAGATCATCGGAATTGTGGTGAATGAACGAGGCGCGGAGCGAGCGATTAGCACGAAGGCCGTTTCGACGCTGGGATTTCCGTATTCGATTTCGGAGACGTTTCTGCGGAAGAATCAGAATCAATCGCCGGAGAACGCGCTCGAAGAATTGGAGAAAATCAAGAACAAGGCGGACGATGCCGGACTCGACGTCGTAGTTTATATTTCAATGGCGTTCGGCAATCCCTATGGCGACCTATGGAATCCCGACGAAGTCATCGAGGCCATCTCGCTGATGGAAGTCGATAACCTGCGGATGATCTCGCTGGCCGACACTGTAGGCATGGCGAGCCCGCAGCAGGTTAAGGACGTGGTGGGCGCGGTGATGGCGAAGTACGACTATCTGGAGATTGGCGTGCATCTGCACAGCCGGCCCGAGCAAGCGGAGGCAAAAATTCTGGCGGCGTATGAGGCGGGCTGTCGGCGGTTTGATTCTGCTTTAGGTGGACTTGGCGGCTGTCCTTTCGCGCAGGACGCTTTGGTTGGTAACATCCCGACGGAGAAGGTGATTGAGACACTTTCTGCGCGAGGAGCGAAGTTGCCGCAATTAAAGCCATTGGATTCGCTCTTGAAGGCGACAGCGGGCATCGGCGCCAGGTTTTCCAGTTCGCACGCAGCGGATTAACCACGGTTTTACGCGGATCTCACGGATAGAACAAGCGGAATTGTTTGTCGATCTGTGAGGATCCGTGAGATCCGCGGCGGTTTTGAGGCATGAGCTACAACACAGTACAACTTGCGTATGACGGCGGCGTGGCCACGATCACACTGAACCGCCCAGAAAAACGCAACGCGATCAGCTTCGAACTGATTGACGATTTGCTGCGCGCGCTGGAGCAGGTCGAGAAATCTGAGGCAGTCGTTTTAATTTTGACGGGTGCGGGCAAGGCTTTCTGTTCGGGAATGGATTTGGACAATCTGAAGTCGCTGCTGGGCAGTTCAGCGGAGCAGAACCTGCAGGATTCTCAGACCATGGTGAGGTTGTTCCGTGCGCTGTATGAGTTTCCGAAAGTAACCATCGCTGCTGTGAACGGACCGGCCATCGCGGGCGGAACTGGACTGGCGCTACTCTGCGACTTCACGCTGGCCGTTCCAGACGCGAAGTTTGGTTACACCGAAGTTCGCATCGGCTTTGTGCCAGCCATTGTTTCGACATTTCTATTGCGGCAGGTGGGCGAAAAGCAGGCTCGCGACCTGCTGCTTACAGGCAGGATTGTCGGTGCCGACGAAGCCGCGCGCATGGGGCTAATTACCGAAATCGTGCCCGCAGAGAATCTGATGACTCGCGCTCGCCAACTGGCAGCCTTGTTAATGGAGAACAGTCCCGCGTCACTGCGAGCGACGAAGCAATTACTCACCAATCATGCCCGCGCGGAACTCGACGTCCAGATCGAGTCCGCCGTGCGCGAGAATGCCGCGATCCGCACCACTGCGGACTTCCGCGAGGGGATTTCATCGTTCCTCGAAAAACGCAAACCGGTGTGGACGGGGAAATGAGTTCTATCGGCCGTCGAGCATTCCATGAAACCCGCATCCGAGTGCGCTACGCGGAAACTGACCAGATGGGCGTCGTCTACCATGCGAATCATCTCATCTGGTTCGAGGTTGGCCGCGTGGAACTGATGCGCGACATGGGGTTTTCGTATCGTGAGATGGAACACGAAGACGGGCGATTCATTGCGGTGGGCGACGTCAAATGCCGATACCGAGCGCCGATATTTTACGACGAGGAAGTCATAGTGAGAACGCGTTTGAAGAAAGTGCGCGAGTCAGTGATCGTATTCAGTTACGAACTCGTACGCGCGGGCGATCGGGCGTTGTTGGCGGAGGGCGAGACTACGCACATTGTCACCGACAGGAGCATGAAGGTCTCGCCTTTGCCGGAAAAATATTTAACTGCCTTTCGCGCGGCCATGGCAGAGTAGGCTCGGGAATAGAATCGACATTCCACAACACCGCAACCTTGACGGAGAATATTGAACGCTCTTCACATTAACGGGAACGATTTGGCGCTCGAAGACGTCCACGAAGTAGCCGCGATCGAACCCCGTCGCGCTGCGCTGCTGTCTGCAGATGCGCGGCAGCTCGTCAATCAGGCCCGTTCAATCGTCGATGACATTGTAGCCAGCAACAAAGTTGCTTACGCAATTACCACTGGCGTAGGCAGGCTCAGTGACGTACGCATTGCGGCCGAACAGATTCGGGAACTGCAGGTCAACCTGGTGCGCTCTCACGCGGTCGGAGTCGGAGAACCGCTTTCGCTCGCGGAGACGCGCGCCATGATGTTGTTGCGGGCGAATTCGCTGGCCAAGGGCAATTCCGGTGTGCGGGCCATCGTCATCGACACACTTTGCGAGATGCTGAACCGTGGCGTTACCCCAGTTGTGCCGTCGCAGGGTAGTGTAGGAGCGAGTGGCGATCTGGCTCCGCTGGCGCATCTGGCCTTGGCACTCATTGGCGAAGGCGAATGCTTCGATGAAAAGGGCGTGCGAGTTCCCAGTGCGGACGCACTCAAGCGCGCACAGATTAAGCCGCTGGTGCTTGAGGCCAAAGAGACCATCTCGCTGATCAACGGCACGCAGGCCATGCTGGCGGTGGGCACATTGTCGTTATTGGCTGCCGACGTTCTCGTCGACACCGCCGACGTGCTTGGTGGGTTATGTTGCGATGCGCTCAAGGGAACTGATACGGCTTTTGACGAACGCATTCACCAGGCGCGTCCCCACGCCGGGCAACTGAAGACTGCGGCGAACCTGCGGCGCATGCTGGAAGGCAGTGAAATCCGCGAATCGCATCGCAACTGTGGCCGCGTGCAGGATGCCTACTCGCTGCGATGCATCCCTCAGGTACACGGCGCGGTGCGCGACACGCTGGCGTATTGCCGCCAGATTTTTGAGACGGAGGCTAATTCCGCCGTCGACAATCCACTGGTCTTCATTACCGATGAAAAAAACGCCGAGGGCGATGTGATCTCCGGGGGAAACTTTCATGGCGAACCACTCGCATTTGCATTGGATTTTATGGCGATCGTGCTGAGCGCGCTGGCGGGGATCAGTGAGCGCCGCATCGAACGCCTGGTAAATCCCGCGCTTAGCGAGGGCTTGCCGCCATTCCTGGCTTCCGGCGCCGGACTGAATTCTGGCTTCATGATGCCGCAGGTCGTCGCAGCGGCACTCGTCAGCGAAAACAAAGTTCTGGCGCATCCCGCTTCCGTGGATTCCATCACGACCTCAGGGAATAAAGAAGACTATGTTTCGATGGGGATGACGGCGGCCAACAAGCTCAAGCGTGTTGTCGAAAACACGCGAAACGTGTTGGCGATTGAAGCGATGGCGGTGGCGCAGGCAATCGACTTTCTGTCGCCGCTAAAACCGTCGAAGCGCGGCCAGGCGGCGTATGCGGCGGTCCGGTCGGTGTGTCTCACCATGGATAAAGATCGCGTGATGTACCCAGATTTCGCGCGCATTGCCGCTCTCATCGCCAGTGGCAAGGTCGCACAAACGCTGCGGTAAATTTGCGACTGAACCTTCCCGGAGATTTGAACTCAGGAATTGAAAATGAAGACGCTTACCGAATATTTGAAGTTTCATACTAAGACGCATCGGGCCTATGTACACATCACGCCGCAAGTAGAACAGATTGTCGCCAAGAGCGGAGTGAAGGAAGGCATGGTATTGGTTTCCGCCATGCACATCACGGCGGGCGTATATGTCAACGACAATGAAAGCGGTTTGATCGAAGACATCGACCAGTGGCTGGAGCATTTGGCGCCTTTTCGCAAAGGCTACAAACATCATGAGACGGGCGAAGACAATGGCGACTCCCACTTGAAGGCGCTGCTCATCCACCATGAAGTGATTGTGCCCATCACCGTCGGAAAACTTGACTTGGGAACATGGCAACGGATTTTCTATGCGGAATTCGACGGGCAGCGTGATAAAAGGGTCATCGTAAAAGTGCTGGGAGAGTGACGAAATGGAATCCGAAGAACTGGCTGAATTGCAGGAACATGCCGAGCATGCGAAGCACGATCCGAGTCTGGCACCGATCTCAGTGAGCATGGCCGTGCTCGCCGTGCTCGTGGCGGTTATAACGCTTCTCGGACATCGAGCTCACACCGAGGAAGTGGTATTGCAGGCCAAGTCGTCCGATCAGTGGGCGTTTTACCAGGCCAAGAATATTCGACGGCATACAGATGAACTTTTTGTCGATCTAACCTCGGTGGAAGCGACCGCCGACGCGGCCGCACTGGCCAAGTTGCGCGAAAAATATTCAGGAGAAGCGGCACGCTACAAAGACGAGCAAAAAGGGATCGAGGAAAAGGCCAACGAGATGGAAGCGGAAGTTAAACACGAGAGAAACCGTGCGGATAGATTTGATCTCGCCGAAGTTTTCCTTGAAGTGGGATTGGTGATCACCTCGATCACACTACTTTCAGGGCGTAAGATTTTCTGGTACCTGGGAATGTTTCTAGGAGTCGTGGGAATCGTGGTAGCAGGCACGGCGTTCATCGTACATTGAAACGAATTGAATACGACACTGCGTGAAGCCGTGTTAGGCCGCCTTCCGTCTCTTTCCCAATAGTTTGTTCAACACGCGTATCCCTTTGTCGATGTGCTTCTCTTCCATCAGGAATGGCGGTAGGAATCGTACGACGGTGTCTTGCGTGCTATTGAACAGCACGCCCTCAGCGAGTGCTTCATCCACAATGGGACGCGCCGGAATTGCTAGCTGAATTCCCTGGATAAAGCCGCGGCCGCGAACGCCCGTCGCCGCAGCGCGCTTCTCCACTAGCTGCGCTAACTGCTGTTGCAAATAAGCCCCCACTTTTGCGACGTTCTCGAGCAGTTTCTCGTCCTCCACAATCGCCAGGAATTCCAGCGCGACGCGACAGGCCAATGGACCTCCACCGAAGGTAGTGCCATGCTGTCCCGGAGAAATTGCGGTCGCAAATTCTTCCTTCGAAATGAACGCGCCCAGCGGAAGCCCCGCTGCGATGGGCTTGGCAATGGCAACGATGTCGGGAGTCACGCCGAAACTCTGGAATGCAAAAATTGTTCCCGTACGTCCTAAACCGCACTGTATTTCGTCAAAGATCAGTGCCGCGCGGTGACGATCGGCCAGCGAGCGACATTCGCGCAGAAACTCTACCGAGCACTCGTAGATTCCGCCTTCGCCGAAAATTGGCTCCAGCACAATGGCGCAAGTGTTGTCGTTCACTGCCGCGCGCAGGTTTTCTATATCGTTCTGTTTTACAAACGTCACGTCTTCGAGCAGCGGCTCAAAACCCTTGCGGTGTTTAGCCTGGCCGGTAAGGGACAAAGCCCCGAAGGTGCGCCCGTGATACGAACCATCCAGTGCCACGAGCCGGCACTTGGCCTCGCCGCCCGCGCGATGTCCAGCCAGTCGTGCCAGCTTGATGGAGCCTTCGATGGCTTCGGTTCCGCTGTTGGAGAAAAACGCGCGGTTTAATCCCGAAAGCGCGCACAGCTTCTCCGCCAGCGGACCCTGATATTCGTGGTAATACAAATTGGACACGTGCACCAGTTTCGCCGCTTGATCCCGAATCGCTTTCACGATTCGCGGATGCGCATGCCCCAGCGCGTTCACTCCCAGCCCTGAAACAAAATCCAGGTATCGCTTGTCGCCGATATCGTATAGAAAAACGCCCTTGCCTCGGGTAAGCACAATTGGATAGCGGTTATAGGTCTGCAATAAAAACTGGCGCTCACGTTCGACGATTTGGTCAAAGGTATCCATAAGAAGATTCGATTTTACCGGAAGGAATGCTTTCAGGTAGGAAGAGTCTTGGGAATTTGCCTGGGTACGGCAGACCGCTCAGTTTATTTTTGTAGAACGGCGCCACTTCGCGTGTAACCAGACGAGAATTCCAAGCGCGCAGACTTCGATCGGGCCGGGTGGAACCAGTTCGAAGCTGAAAATGCCAGCGAAATGTACAGTGGCCGCGTATGCGCCCCAGATCATGCCGCCCGCGGCGATTAGACTTCCCAGGCGCTCTTCGGTCGAAATGGCGATAAGGGGTTCTTTGCCTTGTGGCTTTTGCGCGGGCTTCGCAATCGGCGCGTACACGGGCTTCTGCGGCAAATCAAGGTATCCCTCACGGCCGCGGTCCCAGTCGACCTGCTCAGTTTGCGGGTATTTTTTCACTGTACTAACGATGTCACGAAACTGGCCAGCCGCACACATTACCGAAGTGATTGTCTTCGTGGTTAAACTCTTCGTGAATCGCCGGCGGAAACTTCTGAATGCAATTAAATTCCGCGAATGCGACATTCAATACAGCGGAGGAGCCCCTTCGGGCCGCGTCTTCCAACGACGGTGCACCCACAACCATTGGTCGGGATAGGTCCGCACGTAGTCCTCAATGACCTTGGTGAACAGTTGGGTGTTCGCGACGATGTCGGCCTCCAGGTGACCGGTGCGAATCAGTTCCAGCGCCGGATCGAATCGCAGCCGGTACTTTTTCAATCCCGGATCCCAAATAGTAAATCCGGAAACGACCGCGGCGTCTGTGCGTAAAGCGATGCGGGCTAGCCCACTGGCCGTGCAGGCGGCAATACCGAAGAAGTCTACGAAGACTCCCTGCGGCGGCGTCATATTTGTATCCATCAAGATGCCAACAGTCTCTCCGGCCTTCATCGCGGCCAACAGACCGCGCACAAAATTATCTTTGGCGACGGTTTTGTTCCCGTGCATGGTGCGGTAGCTCTGCAGCAGACGATCGAGATACGCGTTGTCCATCGGCCGCATCACGACATGCAGCCAGTGACCATGCAGAGAATGGGCAAAGGCCGAAAGTTCCCAAGCGCCGAAGTGCGCGGTCAGAAACAGTACTCCGTTCCCTTTGGCGTAGGCTCGCTCGTAATTTTCCAAGCCGTCATAGACAACCACTTGCTGGACATTTTCCGGCGTATAGCGAGGAAACTGGCACAGCTCTGCCAGCTGCCTTCCCAGCGATGTAAAAACTCCGCGCAGAATGCGCTTTCGCTCCGCCTTGCTTTTTTCTGGAAATACCATGGCGAGATTGCGCATCCCTACCTGGCGCAAACGAAAGTGCAATAAATAAAAAAGCTGTGCGAGGCTAATGGCGAAGGCACGCGAAAGAGGGCGCGGCAGCATACCCAGGATCTTGATGAATGGCCAGGCTGCCGCGTATTCGAGTTTGCGCCGCATCGGGGAAGCGTGACCGTATCACTGGCAAAAACAGCTTGTCAAACGCGGCGAGTCATGGTCGCGGGAAATGAAGTTATGTGCCCACAAGCGACACTAGCTGAAGCGCATCAGCGCAGCTTGGTTCCACGGAATGGCGGAACTCAGCAGAGATGCTGAGCTCTTCTCGGACGCCGCGGTCTTATTTCGAGATATTATTGCGCGGCCTCCTGCGCCCAGTTCGCTAACGTGGTAAGGAATGGATTCGCCGCTGGCGGCGGATCGATTTCGCCCGTTAATGCCGCTCGGAACGTCACCATATGCCCGTAGAACTCTCGCGTCGAATCCTTGTCCTGCTTGATGACGGCGCCATTCAAGCTGACGCCGGCAAACACTCCGCGGGCGCGGGAATAGGTCAACACCTGGGCACGCATCTTCCAATCGGTATCGCCCGCCGCGGCGCGCCCGACTGGGCCCGCGGCCACAGAGGCGTCGGCGCCCAAGGAAAATTTACTCGACAGCAAATGTTGCATGCCGTCATTGTTCATCACCAGCATTACCAGATCGACGGCTTGTCCGCCAATCTGAAAACCGACACTTCCTCCGGTAGTCATGAAAAATGCCGGAGCGCTCCAGCCCTTCGGCGTGCGGCAACTGGCCAACCCGCGGCCGTATTTCGCGCCCACGATGAATCCGCCATTCAACATGGAGGGCACCACCGCCACGCATTCCGCTTTGCCCAGAATTCCCCGCGGAATGCCGGAGTCAGGGGCCGACTCGATTTGATTCAACACGTCCGCGGCCGTTTGCACTCGATCGGCAGCCTTGGACTCTTTGGTCTGACAATTCGCTCGAACCGCAAGGCCGCAAAGTGACGCAAACAGGGTCAGCAAAATAAGTTTTCTCATGGTCCTTCCGCAGTTTCTGGGATTTGATTACTTGGATTGTAAATGATGTTGGAAATGATCGCGATCAACCCGGCCTAAGGCGTCGCGCTGATTTAAAGAGTGGGAAGGGAAAGCAGATGCAGCAAACAAAAAAATGCGGGGCTGAAAATGGTGACCCTAATCGCCACTCTCAACCCCGTCTCCCAGGTTCTGTGGTAGGTGAGGCGAGTATGCGACAGGGACGAAAACGGCACAAGATTACGAAGGTAAGTGCCCTCAGGTGACTAAGTCTTCGATTTTGGAAGGCTCCGAACCGCGGGCGGTCGGGGCCAGTAGTCTTTTCCCCGACTTTCTTCTTCGTTAGAAACTACTTGGTTGCAACCAGTGAGTGGGTAATCGCATGCACGGACAGAGCGATTCGGTTTTGTACGCCAACCTTGCGCATTAGTTTCGCCACATGTGCTTTTACCGTGCGCTCCTCGATGCCCAACTGTCCGCCAATCTCCTTGTTGGAGCGGCCCACAACCAGCATTTCGAGCACTTCTTTCTCGCGGTCGGTAAAGGTGACGCGGCCTGCAGGGAAAATCCGCCCTGGCGCCGATGATACGCGCTCGATGAACATGGACAAGACCCTGCGCGGCGCCCAGACGGATCCCTGATTCACGATGCGAATCGCTTGTGCGAATTCGGCGGGCGTGGCCGCTTCGTCTACATATCCCTTGGCCCCGGATGCAATCGCTTTCAGGATTGTCTCCTCGTCAATTCCGGAACCGGTCACAATGATCCGTAAGTCCGGGCGTGTGGCCTTAAGGCTAGCCATCACGTCAAACAGGTTTTGTCCGGAACGGTTTCCCAGCAGGATGAGATCAATGGCCGGGAGTGTGCTGATCTCCGGCAGTCCGGCCGAGATAAGTTCGAACTCGGGCTCTGAATCAAACAACGCACGAAACCCGACAAAGCGCAATGGATCGCTTTCCACCACCGCGATTCGGATTACTGGTTTCTTGGCTACTGCTGCTTTCATAGGTTTCCCTGTAGGGTCAGATTCGTTAATCCAGCATATTGATAAATCGTCGCGAAGCAAAGAGAACATGACTGAAGTGAAATTACGGGAGTAACATGGAAAAATGAGCTTGAATCGTCCTTTGGCAGTGAACCGTCACCGTAATCGCTGTCCCTTGTCGTTCTTAGCGGGTAAACGATCAGCAACCTCCATCCGCCCACGCATAAGGTTGCAACCATGCAGCATTCTTAGCGCGCTATTAGTTGCCGTTGTCTTCGCCGTGCCCGTTGCATCGGCGTTTTCGCAAGATGCGTCCGCTCCCGGTCAGTCGTCAGCTCAGAGTTATCAACCCAAGTTCCCAGGCGACCCGGCGCGCTCCGACTCGGAAGCAGCGGCTCTGGCATACGTGCGCGTCGTGGTGCGCGCCCAGCGCCGCTTCAACAAGCAATATGGACACTTTGCCACATCGCTAGCCGAACTGGTTCACTCTGGATCGTTCACCAAGCGCATGGTCAACCCCGATCGTGGCGACTACACGGCGAACTTTAAAGGAAAAGAGGACAGCTTTGTCCTCACGATGACGCCGAAAACTCCGGACGCGCAGCATCGTTATTTCTACGCGGAAGATGATGGCAAGATTCATGCCGAGGAAAACAAGCCAGCGGATGGAAGTTCTCCTCTGGTGAAATAGCGTGCGGAACTAATACTGTTGGGGTCGAGCTGTGCCCTTGTGTTTGGAACTCGCCGGCGCAAGTTCCTGGACGCCTCCGGATTGGACAACGACAAATGAACGAGTAATCACGATCTTAGCCTGTCATTGCCAGCGCCCTGCGGGTGTGGTAGCCTCATGTCGAGGGATCACTTTGCAGGACAAAGTACCCACGGGGCTCGACCGCAAGGAAACCGAAATTTACCGGCGTCTCGATCGAGGACGGCTCCCTAAACACATCGCGATCATCATGGACGGCAACGGCCGCTGGGCCAAGCGACGCCACATGCCGCGCGTGGCCGGGCATCGTGCCGGCGTCACCGCGGTTCGTTCCACTGTGGAAACTGCAGCCCGCATCGGCATTCCGGCGCTTACGCTCTACGCATTTTCCGAAGAGAACTGGAAGAAACGTCCGGGAAGCGAAGTCCATTTTCTGATGGGCTTGTTAAGCCGCTATCTCAAGGCGGAAGTTCCTACTCTGAATAAGAACGATATCCGCCTGGAATACATTGGCAGACAGCACGAACTGCCCGAAGATGTGCAGGAACGCATGGCCTGGGCCCGCGAGGCGACCGCGCGAAACTCCGGCATGGTGCTCACCCTGGCGCTGAACTACAGCTCGCGCAGCGAACTGGTGGACGCGTTTCGCGCCATTGTGAACGGAGCTGCGCAGAATGGCGGCCTCGATCATCTCGAAATCGATGAGGATATGGTGGGCCGGCATCTGTATACCCGGCATCTTCCCGACCCGGATCTGGTCATTCGGACTTCGGGCGAAATGCGGCTGAGCAATTTTCTTTTGTGGCAGCTGGCCTACGCCGAAATTTATGTGACTCCCACCCTATGGCCCGATTTCCGCGGTGTGCACTTGCTCGAAGGGATTGCGGAATATCAGAAACGCGAGCGGCGCTACGGCGGGTTAAACCACAGCGATGCGCACGGGCAATTGCAGACTACTTCAGCGGAAGCAAAATCTTAACCACAGAGATACACGGGGAAAGACAATCCTCTGTGATTCTCTGTGCCCTCTGTGGTTAAATTCCTGAGTTCGTGCAAAGATCGTAAGCGCCGCCATTACGCGCCTATCAATTCCCTTGCTCAAACGTATCGCGACCGCGGTCGTCCTGATTCCGATTGTGCTGGCGCTTATCCTGCGGGCGCCGGTGCCGCTCGTGGCCGTTGTTGCCGCCATCGTGACGCTTCTGACCATCCATGAATTCCTCAAGCTGACGGAATCTTATGGCGTGAAGCCGCTGCGCCTGCCTACTTACATTTTTGTCGGACTGTTTTTTTTATTGCTGGCTCTCAATGTGGGAAACGAGAAGCCACTTTTGTCGACTGCAATTTTTGTGTATTGCCTGGGGTTCGCTGCGGCCATTGCGCCTTTTCTGGCGTTGACCACTGCCATGAGAAGGGCCGACCTCCGGAGCGGATATCCCGCAGCGGCGGCGTCAGTCTTCGCCTTCACCTATATCGCTCTGCCTATGGGAATGCTGGTACAGCTTCGCCAGCAGTGGGCGGGCGCATTTTATCTGCTGTATTTGCTGCTGGTGGTTTGGGCCGGCGACATATTTGCTTACTTCGTCGGTAAATCAATCGGACGTCATTTAATGTCGCCACGCATCAGCCCCAAAAAGACCTGGGAAGGCGCCGCGGCGTCGCTGGTGGCCAGCGTGGCCGTGGGATGGCTGCTCTTTCGGTACGCACTTCCCATCAGCTCGGCGCTGCTTCGGATTGGCCTGATTGAGCGTCGCGATGGTTTATTTGGACTCGAGCAGCCGGCGATGGCTCCCATCATTTTGCTCACGATTGCTCTGAATATCGCCGCCCAACTCGGCGATCTGGTGGAGTCGCTGATCAAACGAGGCGCGGGAGTGAAAGATTCCGGCGCCATTCTTCCAGGCCATGGAGGCATGTTCGACCGCATCGACGCCCTGCTTTTCGCGGCCCCGGTGCTGTGGTTTTATACCGCCTGGCGCGTAATGCAGTGACCTTCCTCCCTCGTTCTGGTCCAAACGAGCCTCGTCCAACAAGCTTAGCCCGAAGCGCGTAAAATAAGAGTTCGTTCCAGCTTCGTTGTAAGCCCCAGTATCGACTACGAATTTAACCATGAAACGAATCGCCATTCTGGGATCCACGGGTTCGATTGGCCGCAGTACGCTCAGCGTGGCCGAGTCGTACCCAGAACGCTTTCAGATTGTGACGCTGGCGGCTGGGTCAAATCTCGACGCCGCATTTTCGCAAGCATCGCGCTGGCGGCCGCGGGTGATTTCCATGGCAGCCGAGGCGGATGCGGACGCTCTGCGGGCTCGACTGAAAGCCGTGGAACTGCGTGGCATCGAAGTAGTCCACGGCAGCGGCGGGGCAGTGCAGGTGGCGACGCACCCGGAAGTGGACTTTGTGGTGAGCGCCATCGTTGGCGTCGCCGGTCTGGAAGCCACCTACGAGGCAGTGCGCGCGGGAAAGATTTTGGGGTTAGCGAATAAAGAATGTCTCGTGGCAGCGGGGGAGTTGATTACCGCCGAAGCTCGCCGGCAAGGCAAGCCCCTGCTTCCCATCGACAGCGAACACAACGCGATCCACCAATGCCTCCGCGGCGGACAAATAAATGAAGTGGAGCGCATCTGGCTCACCGCGTCGGGGGGACCGTTTCTCAATACTCCGCAGTCGGAGTTTGATGCCATCACCGTTGAGCAGGCGCTGAACCATCCTACCTGGAAGATGGGACGACGGATCACCATCGACTCCGCCACGCTGATGAATAAAGGGTTTGAAGTGATTGAGGCCTGTCGGCTATTTCAGATGCCGCCAGCAAAAGTAGAGGTAATGGTCCATCCCCAGTCGACTATTCATTCCATGGTGGAGTTTGTGGATGGCAGCATACTTGCTCAGTTCTCGGTGACTGACATGCGCCTGCCAATTCTTTACGCCCTAACATATCCCGAGCGAATTCAGTCAGATATGCGCTTTTCGGTGAGTGACTTGCGTCATCTGGACTTCAGCCCTCCGGACCTGAAAAAATTTCCTTGTCTGCGGCTTGCATACGAAGCGGTGGAATGTGGCGGCGCCAAAACCGTGGCGCTCAACGCCGCCGACGAAGTGGCCGTGGCTGCGTTTCTCGAAGGAAAGATCGGCTTTGGTGAAATTCCCGTTATTATCGAAGAAGTCTTGGCCGCAATTGGTTCCGGCAAGCTGGAATCGATTGCATCGGTGCTGGAAGCAGACGCCGAATCCCGTCGATATGCGCAACTTCGAGTGGACAACCGAAAGAAAACTATAAGCAAAATAGCAGGGTCCCGGGCAACATCTTTCGCGTAGTTTTTGAATCTAAACAGTTGGGGAGTACCTTCTCGTTTATGTCTGATTTTTTGACTTCGCTGGTCGCGGTGGTTGCGGTCCTCGGCTTCATGATCCTAATTCACGAGTTTGGCCACTATATGGTGGCCAAGTGGCTGGGCGTCCGCGTGGAGCAGTTCGCCATCGGATTCGGCAAACGGCTTGTGGGTTTCCGCAAGGGCGAGACCGACTATCGCATAAACGCAATCCCGCTCGGCGGCTACGTAAAAATGAGCGGCGAGAATCCCATGGACGAGCGCTCGGACGATCCGCGTGAGTTCATGAATCACCCTCGCTGGCACCGCTTCCTGGTCGCCATTGCCGGGCCCACGATGAATATCCTGCTCGCGATCGTTCTGCTCACCACCATCTACATGGTGCACTACGAATATCCGGCAGTGTACGACGATCAACCAGTGATCGGATGGGTGCTCAAAGACACAGCCGCAGCCAAGGCTGGCTTCCAGATCGGCGATCGCATTACCCGCATCGACGATGTGCAGAACCCCACATGGGAGCAAGTTGAACTGAAGGAAGCGCTCAACCCGGGCCAGCCTCTCGATGTCACCGTGGACCGCGACGGACAGGCACTCGAAAAAACTGTTGTGCCCGAGGCCATGGGTGTCGATCAGATTGGATATGCAGGTTGGGCGCCCAAAGAAGGCATCGTCACCATCACCGATCTGGTGGAGGGAATGCCGGCGGAAAAAGCTGGTTTAAAAGAAGGGGATCAAATCTTAAAGGTAGACGACAAGCCGGTGCCCGCCCTGGCCGCCATGATCGAAAGCCTGAAAATCACGAAAGATAAACCGATCACGATCACCGTGCGGCGCAACGGCGAGGAAAAAACATTTACCGTGCAACCGGTACTTTCCGATAAATGGTATCGCATTGGCATCGGCAGCATGCAGATGAAGGTGAAGACGCTGCCTTTCGCCGAAGCCTTAAAGTTGTCGCTCCACGAAAACCGCCAGAATGCTTTGTTGATTCTTGAATTAGTCAAGAAAATGGCGCAGCGAAAAATTTCCATGCGCTCCATCGAAGGGCCGATCCGGATCGGTCAGGCTGCGGGGGAAGCAGCGCGTCGCAAAGGCTGGACTCCGCTAATGGGTCTAACCGCGGCCATCAGTCTTAACCTTGGCATCTTCAACCTGTTGCCGATTCCCATTCTCGACGGCGGCGTGATTCTGTTCTTGTTGATCGAAGGCTTGATGCGCCGTGACATCAGCATGAGTATCAAGGAACGCGTCTATCAGGCTGCGTTTGTCTTCCTGGTGCTATTCGCGGTGATGGTGATCTACAACGACTTGATGAAGACGATTCCTGGGCTGGCGGATCGATTGCCGTAAAGAAAATTCTGCACCGCAAGTGCGTTCTACAGAATCAAATTGGCAAATTTGGCATCGACAAATTCATTTTCAACTGCTGCCCAATTAACGAAACTGTTATGATTATCGAAGTGGCGCTTCTTGATGGCGCCACGTTCTTTTTTAATCTTTTTTAACCCACGCCCCTTCGCCATCTTGCTTTGTGGAATTCCACATTCGAGGATGTGATCATGGGAATCAAGCCACCTCTTGCGGCACGAACCTTGAAGATAAGGGTGGTTCCATATATCCTTGCGGCCGCCGCGGTCGTCGTCGCACTCCTGATCAGTAGCGCTCTAAGACCCTGGGTTGGCGATGGTGTGGCATATATCCTGCTTCTCGCCGCGATCGCATTCTCTGCCTGGTATTGCGGCACGGGTCCCTCCATTTTCGCGGTCGTCTTAGCGATGGCGAACGCGCTGTATGGATTCATGCCACCGGTGCACGCCTTTCGCATTCTCACCCGCGCTGATCTGGTCACATTACTCGTGTTTCTGTTCTCTTCGACCGCGCTTGTGATCATGGCAGAATTCCGTCGCCGCCATTATGAAGAACTTCGGAAGTCGCAGGGAGAACTCGAAAGCCTGGTTCAGCAGCGTACCGCGGACTTGGATGCCGCCAATCAGAGCCTGCGCGATCTTTCCGCCCGTCTGCTGAAGTCGCAAGATGAAGAGAGACGCCGCATCGCTCGCGAACTGCACGACAGCGTCGGACAGCTATTGGCCGCTCTGGGCATGAATCTGTCTGAGGTGCGGCTCGACATTGAGCGACTCGCGAAGACCGCCAACGCTTTGATGGATAGCGAAAATCTGGTTCATGAAATGACCACTGAGGTCCGCACCATCTCTCACCTATTGCATCCGCCCCTGCTCGATGAGGCCGGCCTGTGCTCCGCTCTTCGCTGGTATGGGGATGGATTTGCCTTGCGCAGCAAAATCAAGGTTGATCTCGATCTGCCCAAGGATTTCAACCGTCTGCCGCGCGAGAGTGAGACTGCGATTTTCCGCGTAATTCAGGAATGCCTTACTAACATTCACCGTCATTCCGAGAGTCCGATCGCGAGAATTCGACTGTGGCAGCGGGATGATCACGTCATGGTCGAAATCGAGGACGAGGGTAAAGGCATCCCGCCCGAAAAGCAGATCGAAATGGCTTCCGGGGGCACACCTGGAGTTGGAATTCGAGGCATGCGGGAACGACTGCGGCAACTCGGGGGCGCGCTGGAAATTAATTCGAGCGAGAGCGGTACCGTGATCGTGGTCCAGTTGCCGATCTCCGAAACATCCACTCCCGAGAGTCCCGTCCAGGTCAGCAATCCCTCACCGGCGGCGGCTTAAGATTTCTGAGTTCTGGAGTCGAATAGGCCATGTCCGAAGTTATACCTCGAACGCGCAATCTCGCTTGACGCATTGAAACGCCGCGAGCACCTTTGACTAGCTTGAGCTAAGCAGTTTTGACGCCCTGTTTTGCCCCTGTTAAACTGTTTGTTTGCCATACTAATTATCCAGCCTACCGTTAATTCCAGAAGGGAAGTCCGTGCGCGCAGAAACCCGCCATCAACTGAAGCAGGATGCTTTTAGTCGTGTCACCTTTGACGCCGCAGAGAAAACCGCCGATTGGACTGTCGCCCACCGCACCACGCTGATTGTTTCCGCTGTCGCCATCGCAATCGTTCTCGCTGCCGCGGTTGGCGGATGGTATTACCTGAGCGCCCAGGATGAAAAGGCCAGCTTCGACTTTTCCCTGGCAGTTCGAACTTTAGATACACAACTGCGGCCCGCGGGAACGCCTGCCCAACCTGACGTCCCCAGCTTTACCTCAGCCAAGGAGCGCGCGGAAGCGGCTCAGAAAAACTTTCAGGCGATTGTCGACAAGTATCCCCATACCCGCACAGCAGATTTGGCGCATTATTTTCTGGGAGTGACCGCTGCGGATTTGTCGGATAACGCCACCGCCGAGCGCAACTTCAAGCAGGTCGCTTCCTCCGGCAATCGCGAGGTTGCGGCCGTTGCCAAAGCCGCCCTGGCTTCGCTCTACGCTCAGACGAACCGCACTAAGCAGGCGGTTGCACTCTATCAGGAACTTATCAACAAACCGACGGCCTCCGTCAGCAAAGTAACGGCTCAGTTACAGTTGGCCGAGGTCTATCAAAATTCCAATCAGCCGCTCGAGGCCAAGAGAATCTACGAGCAGGTCAAGAAAGAAAATCCGGGCGCGGAAGCCGGACAACTCGCCACGCAGAAACTGACTGAACTGAAGTGAACTACTGAACTAAAGTGAATAAGGATTGCTCAGTCCCGCCTGTTTAGCTCGGCTGATTACCTTCGTAAAAATTGGACCCTTTTCATCGCCACCCTTTAGCCGCGATTTCTGTTCGTTGACCATTTCCCTTTTTCGGCTCGTTGGGTACCATGTTGTGCAACTCGCGAAATCTATCAGTGGAGACCCATGGCACAAATCACTCTCCGCGTTAACGGCAGTGAAAAGCAAGTCAGCGTTTCTCCAGAGACCCCCTTGCTCTGGGTTCTTCGCGACACTCTCGAACTTACCGGGACAAAGTTTGGCTGTGGTGCGGGCTTGTGTGGGGCCTGCACTGTTCATGTCGATGGCAATCCGATTCGTTCCTGCTCAACGCCGGTTTCGCAGGTCGCTGGAAAAAGTGTGATCACGATTGAGGGCCTCGGGGCGAACGGCCTGCACGTCCTGCAGCAGGCATGGATTGCAGAAGAAGTTCCGCAATGCGGCTACTGCCAGACAGGACAAATCATGTCGGCGGCCGCCCTGCTCGCGAAAACGCCCAATCCTACCGACGATCAGATTACGCAGGCCATGAACGGCAATCTCTGCCGCTGTGGAACTTATGAACGGATTCGCAAAGCCGTGCACCGCGCCGCTGGAAATGGAGGCTCGCAATGAGCCCACTCTCCCGCCGCGAATTTGTAGCCGCAGGAGTCGCCGCTGGCGCTGGCCTGGTAATCGGCTTCTACCTTCCGCATAAAACGTCATCGCATGAGCAATCTTTCTCGCCCAATGCATATTTGCGCATCACACCCGACAACAAAGTCACCGTCGTGGTCGCGCGCTCGGAGATGGGACAAGGAGTGCGCACGGCGCTGCCGATGATCCTGGCCGAAGAACTGGAAGCCGACTGGCACCAGATCGAGATCGAGCAGGCCGGAGCCAGCACGCTCTTCGGCGATCAGACCACGGGAGGAAGCGCGAGCATTCGCACGACATGGGATCCGATGCGCAAAGCAGGCGCGGCCGCGCGTGAGATGTTGATTATTGCCGCAGCCTTAACCTGGAGCGTTCCGCGAAGTTCGTGCGCTGCGGAAAACGGCCGCATCAAGCACGCTGCGACGAACCGCAGTTTGAGTTATGGGGAACTCGTCAGCAAGGCTGCGACGCTGCCGGTTCCCACCGACCTGCCGTTCAAGCAAAGTAAAGACTACAAGATTGTCGGGCAACGTCTGCCACGTCTGGACACGCCAGCCAAAGTAAAAGGTGAGGCCATCTTTGGGCTCGACTACCGAACGCCGGGAATGAAATTCGCTGTGCTGTCGCGCTGTCCTACGATCGCCGGCAAAGTTTCCAAGTTCGATGAGAGTGAATCGAAGAAACTCGCTGGTGTGAGTTACGTCGGCAAGATTGGCGATTCGGCCGTCGCCGTTGTCGCCGACAGTGTTTGGGGAGCGATGGAAGGCCGCCGCCTACTCAACGTCACGTGGGACGATGGGCCGAACAAAGATCTGAATACCGCGGCTGTCATGGCGTCACTAAAGCTGGCGGCGTCGAAGAAGGGCGTAAGCATTTACGCTGCGGGCGATCCCGCAAGAATTCCCGGCCGTCGCGTCTCCGCCGAATATGAATTACCTTTCATGGCGCACGCAGCGATGGAGCCGGGCAACTGCACCGCGCACTATCAGGGAACGAAATGCGAATTGTGGGCGCCCACACAGGTTCCGCAAGATTGCCGCGACTCGGTGGCGACCGCAATAGGACTCGACCCAGATCAGGTCAAAGTCAACGTCACACTCATGGGCGGAGGCTTTGGCCGCCGCCTGGAGCACGACTACGCGGTGGAAGCGGCGCTCGTCTCGAAGGCAATCAATGCTCCGGTGAAAGTGGTCTGGACGCGCGAAGATGACATGCGGTTTTCCACCTACCGTCCCGCGAGCTTGCACCAACTCAGCGCCACGCTTGATGGATCAGGATTTCCGGTTGCACTGAGCCACCGCATCATCGCACCGTCAATCAGCGGGCAAAAAGGACAGCCGGTTCCGAACGGAGTGGATCCCGATTTGCCCGATGAAGCCGGCCCGGTATATGGCCTGCCCAATTATTCGATTGAATATGTCATGACCGAAACGCCAGTGCCGCTGGGCTGGATGCGGTCGGTCTATGCGCTGCAGGCGGCGTTCGCACTGGAGAGCTTCATCGACGAACTGGCGGTCGCGGCGGGCAAAGACCCACTGCAATACCGATTGCATCTGTTAGCCAAAGATCAGGATCTGCAATACTTCACGACGACGTGGCATACCGCACGCATGCGCGCCGTGCTGCAACTGGCCGCCGAAAAAGCTGGGTGGGATAAGCCGCTTCCGCCAGGCCACTATCGCGGCATTGCCTGTTTCGGTTGTTTTGCGTCCTACATGGCTGAGGTAGTTGAGATCACAATGGAGAACGATCAGCCGCGTGTGCATCGGGTTGTTGCTGTTGTCGATTGCGGGCAGGTCGTGAACCCGGGCATTTTGGAACAGCAAATTCAGGGCGGAATCGTCTACGGATTGGGGAATGCGTTGCGAGCGAAAATCACAATTAAGAAAGGCCGCATCGTGCAAGGAAACTTTGACGACTACGCTCCGCTGCGGATGGAAGAAACGCCGACGGTCGAAGTCTACGCGGTGCCGAGCGCCGAGGCTCCGAGCGGAATTGGCGAGCCGTCGGTGCCTCCGGTCGCCCCCGCGCTGTGCAACGCAATCTATGCGGCGACGAAAAAGAGAATTCGTGCGCTGCCAATTCTGAGCTAGAGGTGGGATCGAATAATGTTTTGTCATCCTGAGCGAAGCGAAGGACCTATGCACTCTCTTACCCTGCGAAGAATCCATGGATCCTTTGCTAACGGGCTCAGGATGACAAAGCCTGTCGCCTGCAGCTTATTGCTTTTTTCTTTATTACTATTACTCGGTGCTGCGTCATTCGCCCAGACCACACTGTATTCTTCGGTTCCTCCCAACCGCCTGGCGCACATTCGCCACGGCATCAATCTGAGCGAATGGTTTGCGCAGGTCTACGATCCCAAGGGATACACGAAAGAACATTTTGAAAGCTGGACCACGGCATCAGATATTGCGCTGATCAAGTCGGCCGGCTTCGATCACGTGCGCCTCAGCGTGAATCCGCAGCCCATGATGGACGCAGCACGTCGGCACAATGGCAGCGTGGAATATTTCGGCTATCTGGACGCCGCAGTCAAAATGATTCTGGATGCGGGTCTTGCGGTCGAAATCGACATGCATCCCGACTCCGACTTCAAGGCGCGGCTGGCCAAAGAAGACGACTTTGTCGAGCGATTCGCCGACTTTTGGAATATGGTGGCGCAGCACTACTCGTCATCGTCATGGGATCCAGACCGCATATTCTTCGAAATTCTGAACGAACCGGAGATGCGTGACGCCTACCGCTGGTATGGCGTGGAGACAAAGCTGGCCGCGGCGATTCGTCGCGGCGCACCCGGAAATACGATCATCGCGGCAGGCGCGCGCTGGGACGACGATGACGACCTCGTTTTTCTCGAACCGCTGCCCGATCCCAACGTCATTTACGTATTCCATTTTTACGAGCCGCACATTTTTACCCATCAAGGCGCGGGATGGGGCGCATACTTCTGGCATTGGGTGAAGAGACTGCATTATCCATCGTCGCCGGAAAATGCGGCGCAGGTTGCCGCGGGAGTTCCCGAAGCTCACGATCGCCTGCAGGTAATCCGCTACGGACAGGATCACTGGGACGCGTCGCGCATCGAATCGGAAATCAATCAGGCTGCGGACTGGGCCACGCAACGCAATGTGCCGTTGATCTGCAATGAATTCGGAGTCTACCGGGCATTCGCCGATCCGCAGGACCGTGCGCGGTGGATCACAGATGTGCGGACTTCGCTCGAGCGCCACAACATCGGATGGGCCATGTGGGATTATTCCGGCAGCTTCGGCGTGGTAACCAACCGAGAGACGAAAGCCAAGCTGGACGAAGTCACAGTGCGTGCGCTGGGATTGAAAATGCCGGGACAATGAATGGCGTCGCTCCTCAGAATGCACCCAGCCATTTGACCGGCAAGTGGGCGGCTAAAGCATCGGCCAGGCGTTCGTCGGCCGTAATCAAGTCTGCTTTCACGCGCAAGGCCAGCGCTACGTAGATAGAGTCATACACCGTTCGCCCATGTTTTACAGCCAACTGCAAGGCCTGAGGCACGAGATCGAAGGAAGGGATGGTAGGGATTTTGAGATCGCTAATCGTCCGAAAGTTCCGTACCGCGGTTTCTGAGTCGATCTTCTGCTTCCGGGCGGCTTTCCAGAGAGCGTTTCCCACTTCCAGCCAAAACAGGTCTGGAACCAGCAGCAACTCCGCCCCGGTGCGATAGGACGCCAGTAATTCTTCTGCCTGCGAGAGCAAATCTTCATTATTGGCAGGCAAGCACCACTTGACGGCGACACTCGCGTCGACGACGATGGGCGTCACCTCTCGCGGTCCTCACGAATCATTTCTTCCGCAGAGGGGAACGGTCCCGGGGTAAGGGTTGGCATCGCACGCAGCTTGGCCAGTTCGTCCCAGACCTTCTGGCGCCGCTTGAGTTCCTGCGCGGTGGGAACAAAATGCTCTAACAACGAAATAACTTCCGCCGCCATCGACTTATGGTGGGCGCGCGCCTGCTTTCGCAAGGCCTTATAGATTTCCTCAGGAACATTTTCTACATAGAGGGTCGGCATATGAAACTCCTAGGCATAGTCTAGCACCTCCATAGGGCGAAGAAGACGGTCTTTTTCTTGACAGGCTTGCGGCCTTAGCTTTATCCTAAGTCTTGCTCCTTGCGGTACTTACGCCTCTTGGCGTGCTTCCGCGGAACGAGTTGGCAACATTGGCGCGGAGGTTTCGCTATGTTCCTCGATATCCATGAACTGGAACGCCATCCTCTGGATTTTGAGGAGGAGTTTGCGCCCGGGGTCATCGACTTGGGCGGCGAAGCTCGGCAACGCACGCCACTAAAGGCGTCCGGACACGCCGAGATTGTCGAAGAGCATCACGGCAAGCACGAGATTATTACGGACATTCGCCTGCGTGGACGACTCAGCGCCGGCCTGGAATTGCAGTGCGCGCGGTGCCTTGAGCCGGTAGCTCAAGATATAGTCCGCGAGTTCGAATTGCTCTATCGCCCGCTCGGAGCAGACGCTGGGCGCGACGAGATCTCCGTGACGGACGCGGAAGCCGAGATCGGCTATTATCAAGGCGACGGCATTCTGCTGGAAGACGTTTTGCGCGAGCAAGTGCTGCTGGCGCTGCCTTTAAAGGTCACCTGCCGCGACGATTGCAAGGGCCTATGTGTGCACTGCGGAAAGAATTTGAACGAAGAACAGTGTTCGTGCACGACTGCCATCGAAGATCCGCGCTGGACGGCGCTGCGCGAGATTCGCAGTAGGCTGGAGCACTGAAAGCCGCTGTCAGCTATTAGCCGTCAGCTATCAGCAGCAACGCTCCGCTCATCAGTGGCTGCGTTCGAGTTAGGTTCATACTGAGCAATCAGCTGTCGGCAGGTTCAAAGCTGAAAGCTGATGGCTGACAGCTTTTTGAGCGAGAGGAATTCAATACCATGCCTAATCCAAAACGGCGACACTCCCAGAAACGCACTTCCACCCGGCGCGCCCACGACGCACTCAAGAGCCACAGTCTTGCCGAGTGCCCCAACTGTCACGAGAAAAAAATGCCGCATCGCGCCTGCCCGAAGTGCGGTTACTATAAGGGACGCGAAGTCCTGGACATTCAAGAAGCCAGCTAGCTCAACACCATGCCGAGCGTGATCGCGCTGGATGCGATGGGTTCGGACCGCGCTCCCAAGCCCGAGATTGAGGGCGCCATACAGGCGGCGCGTCAATACGGACTGCGGGTGCTGCTGGTCGGCCCAGAAACTGTAGTTAAGACGGAACTGGATCGCCATCCAGCGGCCGCGCGCCTGCCCATCGAAATCATCCACGCCAGCGAATTCATCACCATGGAAGACAAGGTGGAGGCGATTCGCGCAAAGCGCGATTCGTCGATGCGCGTAGGACTGCGCATGGTGCGGGAGGGACAGGCTGGCGGATTTGTCACCGCCGGCAATACCGGCGCGGCCATGGCCACGGCAAAGGTTGTGCTGGGCGCGGTTCCCGGAGTCGACCGTCCTGCCCTGGCCGCAGTTTTTCCAACGGCCCCCGGCAATCCAGCGATGTTGCTCGACGTCGGGGCGAATGTCGACTGCACCCCTCAGAATCTCGAACAGTTTGCGGTGATGGGTGACATTTATTTTCGCGCCATGTACGGAAAGAAAGCTGGCAGCGCCGGTCCTCGCGTGGGACTGCTTTCGATCGGCGAAGAGGAAAGCAAGGGCAACGAGCTTACTCGACAATCGTTCCAGTTGCTCAAACAGCTTCCGCTGAACTTTATCGGCAACGTGGAAGGCCGCGACTTGTACAACGGGCAGGTCGACGTGATTGTGGCGGATGGATTTGTAGGGAACGTGGCATTAAAGATTTCCGAGGGCGTGGCAAATTTGGTGCGCACCGCGTTGAAGGAATCGTTGAAGGCGACTATCACCCGGCAAGTGGGAGCATTACTCTCGCGAAGTGCCTTCACCGATTTCAAGAAGCGCCTCGACCACACTGAATACGGTGGTGCGCCGCTGCTCGGCGTGAAGGGCGCGTGCATTATTACGCACGGCTCCTCGAACGCCAACGCCATTAAAAACGCAGTGCGCGTAGCGGCTGAATTTTCCGAACGCGGAATCAACGGCTCCATTGAGCGCGGCTTGGCGGCCGTGCGGCCCGCGTCCGTCGAAATTGGCAATTGAGTAATTTGGTAATTGGTTAATTGAAAAACTCATAAGCATTTCCGTAGAAAATTACACAATTACTAAATTTCCCAATTACTCAATCATTCAATGGCTGAAACCATCATTGCATTGTTGTTCCCCGGCCAGGGCTCGCAGGCGGTCGGAATGGGCAAAGACCTGGCCGATAAATATCCCATCGCTCGTCAGACGTTTGCAGAAGCTGATCAGGCGCTCGGCTACAAGCTCTCGGAAATATGCTTCGAGGGTCCTGAGGACAAGCTGCGTCTGACGGAGATTACACAGCCGGCGATTCTAACCGTATCGGTCGCGGCGCTGCGCGTGCTAGAGACGCGCACTCCCAGGCCCAGCTACGTCGCCGGACACAGCCTAGGCGAATATTCCGCGCACGTGGCTGCCGGCACATTCAGCTTTGCCGAGGCTGTCCGAACGGTCCGCAATCGCGGCAAATATATGCAGGAAGCCGTACCCGTCGGCGTGGGCGCGATGGCGGCCATTCTCGGCATGGACGCGGCCCATGTCGCTGAGGTCTGTCGCGACGCGGCCCAGGGCGAAGTGTGCGAACCGGCCAACATCAATTCGCCGGAACAGATCGTGGTTTCCGGCAATACCGCGGCGGTGGAACGCGCCGTGAAGTTGGCCGAGGAACGTGGCGCCAAGCGCGCCAAGGTGCTGCCCGTGAGCGCGCCATTCCATTGTTCGCTGATGAAGCCTGCGCAGGATCGCCTGGCAGCCGATCTCAACGCCCTCAAGTTGCAGAAGCCCGTTTACCCTGTCGCATGCAACGTGGACGCCGAACTGGTGAGCGACGATCTGCGCGCCCGCGACACGCTGCTGCGCCAGGTCACCGGTTCAGTGAAGTGGGATGCGTGCATACGCTTGCTGATCGCGCAAGGCGTGAATTCGTTCATTGAAGTGGGGCCAGGCAAAGTGCTATGCGGACTGATGCGGCAGATTGACCGATCTAAAACTTGCCTCAATGTGGGCGATGACGCCAGCCTGACGAAGACCTTGGAATCGCTGGCGAAGGCGGACGTATAGCGTCACCGGAAAATCAGTTCGCAGGGCGGAAAACTTAGCGTGTGATCCGATTTTTCCACCCACACTTGCGCATGTTCGGCACGGTCGTTCACAATTACATCCACCACTACTCCGCTGCCGCCGCCGGGACAGGTGCTGGCGCCGTAAACCTTTTGAGTCTTAATGAGTCCCCACTCGCCGCCCGGTCCCCAGTCGCGGTAAAAATCGTTGAAAGGATATCTGGCATGCTCCTCGGGATGCTGCTCCCATTGAGGATCGTGCATCCATAGGCCATAAGCGCTCTTGTAATCCTGTTTCTGCAAGGCGTCGAAGAAGTGTCCGACAATTCTCTCGTCGGGCCAGTAGCGAAACCACCAGCCGACAGCCAGAACAATCACCAGGAGTGTGATTGCGGAAATGATCTGCATCTTGCGCTTACGCGCTCTTTCCGGGTCATACTGTTGGGCGTCCAGAAGTGTCATACCTCTCTAGCATAACGGACACGGCAGGTAAGTTAAAAGTTCCCGCAAATGTATTCACCGCCGAGCGCGCGGAGAACGCCGAGAAATGTCTTAGAGATTGATGTTTTTCTGCCTAAGTTTCGGCGATCTCTGCGCGCTCGGCGGTGGATGCACCTAGAGAGTTCGCTTGAAGAGCGGTATCGCGATGCCCAAGGTGACGGCGGCGAAGAGGGAAAGAAATAGCATGTCTCCCCAAACCGCACTGAGGTTCGTTTGTTTCAGCAGCAGGCACTTGAAGCCGTCTACCGCATAGGTGAACGGATCGCACTTAGCGATGACGCGCAGCCACGGAGGAAACGCCTGGATGGGATAGACTGCGCCACTGGGAAAGAAGAGCAGGGTGTTGAGAATTCCGAACATAGCGCGCGGAACCAATGGATCTTCGATGCGCACCATCAGGAGAAACATCATGGTGTTAAAGGCCAGCGAAGTCAGCACGATCATGATCAACAGGCCGAAATCCGTTATGGGATTGAAAATGGTTCCCACCCCCGCCATCAAAGAGCCGATGATCACGATAATGATGCCGGTCATTATGGCCTTGATCGCACCGGCAAGGTTCAATCCCAAAACCAATTCCAGCTTCGTGATGGGCGTAACCAGGTAGCCCTCGTGGACACCGCGTGCCTTGTCATCGATATAAAGCATGCCTCCGCCAATCATGACGGAAACAAACATGGCCAGCGCGAGCGAACCGGGCAGCAGAAATTTCATGTATTCGATGTAGGGATAGAGTTCCACGATATCAAGCGCTGTTTGCTGCAGAATACGGGGCGAGACGGTAGGCTGGTTGAGCGAGTTGGTCAAATCGGTCAGCTCTGACTCGACTGCCGAGCTCATGAAGTTATCGCTGTTGTCTACAACCAGTGCGATCCGCGGATGGTTCTCCTCGTACACGCGCCGCGAGAATTGAGGAGGAATGATGACCGCGCCTTCCAGTTTGCCGTTGCGCACATCTTCCATTGCCTGCTTGTCGTTGTCATAATTGATTGGGACAAAAGTGCGAATATTCGCGCGCACGGAGTCAAAAGCTTCGCGAACGCGCAATGCCTGAGGGCCGCCATCCTGATCAACGATGGCTACGCGAGCATCTCTAATTTTTCCGCCAAATGCGTTGCCAAAAATAATCAACTGTACCAGCGGCATAATCATCGACGCGAGCATTAAGGCCGGGGAGCGGAGGAACTTGCGCATTTCGCGCTCGACGATGGCCATCATGCGATTCATAGATACGACCCCACAGTTCGGCTTCGGGCGTCCGGCTGCCGGCTTGGCGAGAAGCACTCTCCGAAAGCCGAGAGCCCAAAAGCGGATGCCTTGCCGTTCGTCATGGCTGCAACCCCGGCCGCTGCGGCATCGTGTAGCCGTAAGCTTTTTGCAGCTCGTCGCGAAGTTGTCTTCCGGTGTAATGCACGAAGACGTCGTCGAGAGTCGTATTCTGAACCGAGAGCGACTTCACCGGCACCTTGCTGTGCACGGCCATTTCGACCAGCTCAGTGGTGGTGCGGGAGCCGTTGTCGGTGAGCACGCGATACATGCCGGCGCCTTCGGGCTGCACGGAAGTGACTTCGCTCAGCCCATGAAGCCGCTGCTCCCAATCAGCGGGAGCATTATCAAACTGCGCTTCAATCACATTCGAACCGGGAACGCTGGCCTTCAAAGCCATGGGAGAATCCAGCGCCACAAGCTTGCCGTGATCGACGATGGCAATGCGATCGCACAACCGGTCAGCCTCATCCATGTAATGCGTCGTAATCAATATCGTAAGTTGACGGTGTTCCTTGATGTTTCCCAACATTTCCCAGACGGCCACACGAGATACCGGATCTAACCCAGTGGTGGGCTCATCCAGAAAAAAGATCCGCGGATGGTGCACAAGCCCGCGCGCAATCTCGAGCCGGCGCCGCATCCCGCCGGAGAGCGTTTTCGTCGCCGCATTGCGCCACTTCGTCAGGTCCACCAGTTCCAGAAGCTCGTCGATCGATTTCTTGCGCTCTTTGGCCGGAACGTCGTAGAGCTTGGCATAAATATTCATGTTCTCCTCGACGGTAAGGTCGAGGTCGCTGGTCAGCGCCTGAGGAATGACCCCAATGGTTCTCCGCGCTGCATTCGGCTCTTTCGCCACGTCATGCCCGGCGATTCGCGCGTAACCCGAGGTGATGGGGATGAGCGTAGTCATCATTCGGATGAGCGTCGACTTCCCTGCTCCGTTTGGGCCGAGCAGTCCGAAAATCTCTCCTTCTTTCACATTGAAGGAAACGTCGTCAACGGCGGTGAAGTCTCCATACTTCTTGACAATGTGCTGCACTTCAATCGCTGAGGGGGCATTGGGATCGTAGATGGGTTTTTCCAGACCAGAATTGGACGCGCTTGCGCTGGCGTCGTGATTGCCTAAATTCGCTTCGGCCATCACCGCGGCTCCGCGACAGCGGTACTTTGCGTAGTGCCGCCCTTCAGTTGCTCCGGGGAAACCAGCACTTCCGCAGTCATGCCGGGAACAAATGCGCCTTTGGGATTATCCATACGGACTTTCAGTACGATGGTCTTGATATCGCGCTTGCGCCGGCTCACATCGCGCTGTGTGGCAAAGTCGCCTTCCACCCCTTTGAAAAATACTTTGCCGCTCATCACGGTTCCACCTGGTAAGCGCACGCGCAGCACGTCACCGTATCCGATGTGGTCCGCATAAGTTTCAGGAATCGCCACCCGTGCCCACGTATCGCTCAAATCGACAATGGTGACGATCGGCGCTCCGATATTGACGACTTCTCCCTGGCGCGCCGCACGCACGGAAACCGTTCCGCTGACCGGAGCGTACACATTCGTATAGCCCAAGCGGACCGCAGCCTGATTCTTGAGCGCAATCGCATTTTTCAGATCGGCCTCGGTCGAGGCCACGGTGCTCTTCGCCGCATTCGCCTGGTGCGTTCGGGCCACGGCCGAATTCAGGTCGGCTTGCGCGGCCCGAACCAGTTCCTGTTGGGCCTGAACCGTTGCTTGCGCCGCCTGCAGATTGGTTTCGGCCTGCACGCGCTCCTGATCGGAAGTGATCCCTGCCTTGGCCAGTTCAATAGCGCGTCGGCTGTCGCTTTCAGTGCGATCCAGCGCGGCTTTTGCCTGCAGCAATTGCGCTCTTGCCGACAACAGCTTGGCCTCGGCGTTCGCAACATCGCTGGAAGTGGATCCTGACGTCGATTGTTCCGTATCTTCCATCTCCGTAACTTTGTGCTGCAGGCTGGCGATGGTCGCAGCGGAGGCGGCTTCCTGCGCCTGCAGTTCCGAGGGATCGAGCACGGCAATCAGATCTCCGGCTTTCACCGGAGTGCCTTCATCGACCAGCAGTTTCTGAATGCGGCCCTCCACCTGCGCACTCACGATGACCTGATTCGCGTCGACTGTACCGATCAGCACCAGGTCCGGCGTGTGTTCCGTGGAAAGAAAATAATAAGTCGCGGCAATTACGAAGATGATTCCGAGAAGAATAAGAAATTTGTTACGCGCGCTCATGAGCAGACTCCTTGCGTGGCATGGCGTTGCGTTCCGGGCGAAACAAAGCCGCCGAGATGAAATCCAACACTGCGGCGCGCCGTTCGGCAATCCGCTCCCGGGTCAAAGGATTAAAGCCCACGATTTTTTGCATCATGGGAGCGTTGCTGAAATAAAAAATGATCACGGCGACCATGGACGAGACAAAATGCGCAGGATTCACGGGGCGAAAATCCCCCTCCGCAATTCCTTTGCGCATCAGTTCTCCAACGCGAACGAAAATGGGCTGAATGTAAGCTTTGATCATTTTATCGATGTGCTCCGACTGGCCTGCGCGCGCCCGCATCATTTCGCGCTGCATAAGTCGGGGATAAATCTGATTCGAAGCGATGAAATCGAAATAGGCGCCGACATAGGCCAGCATCTTTTCGCGCGGCGGCTGGGTGCCATCGAGAACACGAAAAACAGTATCCTTCAGACCGGAAAAAGCTTCGTCGAGCACGGCAGCGTAAAGAGTTTCTTTATCCTGAAAGTAGTAGTAGAGCAGAGCCTTGTTGACCTTGGCCTCGCGCGCAATGGCATCGGTGCGGGCGCCGGCAATTCCGTACTCGGCAAATTCTCTCGCCGCAGCCTGCAAAATGGCGCCGCGACTCTCTTCCGGCTGTCCCCGCGATCCCATGCGGTGGGCGACGACGCGGCGATGCAGGATTTTAGCCATTAATTAACCAGTTAGTTACATTCTACCGTCACGGAGCCGAATGTGCAATACCCCTCATCGATCGGCACGCGCACTGCGGCTCGTAATTTTTTCGTGTATATTCGCCACGGACTATGGCCACCTTCTACGATCGTTTTGTCGAGTGCGCCCAGCGCTGGCCCGGCAACATCGCGCTGGAGTTGCAGCGCAACGATCGCCTTGAAAGCTGCACCTATGCTGAACTTCGCCGCATGGCCGAGTCCGTGGGCCGATGGATCACAGAACGCGGATTCCCTCGTGGATCACGGCTTGCGATTCTGGCCGACAATCATCCGCGCTGGGTCGCCGCAGACCTGGGAATCATCGCCTCCGGCTGCGCAGCCGTTCCCCTGGACACTGCCCTGCACGATGACCAGATCGCGATCCTCCTAAAAGATAGCGGCACCTCGGCGGTCTTCTGCGATGCGAAACATGTCCCACTGGTTCGTTCCGCAACCACCGAATTGAAGCTCGGCCTCATTCTTATGGATCCGGATCGTGCAACCCAAGCTTCCGGTGACGAACATTGGCTGGCGAATCTCCCGGCGATTTTCGAAGCTGGCCCCGCCAGTTTTAAAGCAGCTGCCTCCAGCAGTGATGATCTTGCGTCTCTGCTTTATACCTCCGGAACCACTGCCGACCCGAAGGGCGTTATGCTGACGCACGCCAATTTCATGGGCGAAGTCGAAGCCGTATTCAACTGGGTAGATATTGGACCGAACGATGCATTGTTGGGGGTTCTGCCTTTGTTTCATGTACTGGCGCAGATGGCAAATTTGCTGCTGCCGCTCGTAAAGGGCTCACGCGTCGTGTATCTCGAAACCCTTAACACAACCGAATTGCTGCGCGCTCTGACCGAGCGTAATATCACTGCCTTCGCGGTTGTGCCCCAGTTTTTCTATCTCATCCACAAGCGCCTTCTCGAGGAAGTTGCGAAACGAGGGGCGATTGCCCAGAAAGTTTTCGCGGGCATGCTCGCCCTCAATCGCACTCTGCGCAAGGTGGGGATCAATGCCGGCCGTCTTCTGTTTCCCAAGGTGCACCACACGCTTGGACCGAAGATGCGCTATCTGGTCACCGGCGGCTCGCGCTTCGATCCAGCCATCGCCCAGTCTTTTCACGATCTCGGCATCGACGTTTTACAGGCTTACGGCCTTACGGAAACGACTGCCGCAGTCTTCGCCACTTCGCCTCACGATAATGAGATTGGCTCCGTCGGCAAGGCGATGAAGGGCGTGGAAGCAAAACTCATCGATCCGCAGCCGCAGGATGACGCTGACTGTAATGCCGTCGGCGAGGTCGCACTACGCGGCGCGGTGGTAATGAAAGGCTATTGGAACCGTCCCGACGCGACCGCCGCCGTGCTGCGCGATGGATGGTTTCTAACCGGCGACCTCGGTTATTTCGATTCGCATGGCCATTTGTTTCTCACCGGACGCAAGAAAGAACTCATCGTTCTCAGCAATGGAAAAAATGTGTATCCCGAGGAGATCGAAGCCCACTACCTGAAGTCGCCATACATCAAGGAAATCGCGGTAATGGGTCTTGAAGGCAAACCCGGCGACGGTGGTGACCGCCTCCACGCTGTGATTGTGCCGGACTTCGACGCCCTGCGGCAACGCAAAATAGTCAACGCGAAGGAAGTGATCCGTTTCGATATTGAGGGCTTGTCGCCAGGCATCGCCTCCACGAAACGCATTGGCAGTTACGAAATCTGGCAGGACGACTTGCCCCGCACCACCACCCGCAAAATTAAACGCTTCGAAGTCGAGAAGCGGGTCAAAGCAAATCAGGGCAGGAAAAAAGTTGATGACGATTCCGAACTGCCCACGGACAAAGCCTTAACCGCGGACGAGATCGCATGGCTCGATCAACCCGACGTGCAGCGCGGATTGAAGATTATTCGTGACTCCGCCCATGCCGCCCCGCCTAATCTTCGGCCTGACCTCAATCTCGATCTCGACCTCGGCTTCGATTCCATGCAGCGCGTCGAGTTGCTGAGCCGGCTAGAAGAGGAATTTGCAGGTAACGTTGCAGAGTCGCAACTGACCGAGATCTATACCGTCAGAGATTTGGTTGATGCCGTTCTGAAAAGCGCAGCTAACGGAGCGGGTGCGCGACCGCACGCCACTTTTGCTGGATGGAAGGCCATCCTCTTAGAAGATCCCCAGGATCCCGACGTGCTTGCGCTCGCCCACCCCAATCGCATCAACGATACATTCTGGTTCCTTTTTTCAAGAGTGCTGCAACTCGTCGCTCTTGATCGCTTTCATTTGAAAGTGACGGGCCTCGAGAAGCTTCCCAAAACCGGCGGTTACATCCTGTCGTCAAACCATCAGAGTTTTCTGGATCCTCTCATTCTGGCGAGCGTTTTACCCTCGGACGTATTCTTCCGCGCGTTTGCTCTGGGCACCAGCGATCACTTCGGCAAAGGTCTGATGCGCCGATTGGCGCGATCGATTAAGATCATGGTGCTCGATCCGGACGCGAATTTGGTTCCAGCCATGCGTGCCGGCGCGTTCGGCTTGAGACATGGAATGGCTCTCGTTCTCTATCCCGAAGGCGAACGCTCGATCGACGGCATGCCCCGAATCTTCAAGAAGGGCGCCGCTATTCTTTCGATTCATCTGCAAGTGCCGATCGTTCCCGTTGCGATCGAAGGATTTTATGAAGTATGGCCGAGAAGTCAGAAATTTCGCGGCTTCGCTCCGCTGAAAATGGTGTTCGGCGACCCGATCTATCCTCCACCGGAGTCCGAAGCATCTGAAGAAGCCTACACAAAACTCACTGCCGACTTAAAAGCGAGGGTCGTTGCCATGTGGGAACAATTGCGCGCTTCAAAGTAATGTTTGGCGGAGTTCGCGCGTGTAGCTTGCGAGCCGCTCGCTATTTTGCGCGGGGATGCGTCTGATCGTAAACCTGCAACACATGCTTGATTGAAAGCTGCGTATAGCGCTGGGTTGTGGCGAGACGCTCGTGGCCCAGTAATTCCTGAATGGCGCGCAGGTCTGCGCCTTCTTCCAGCATGTGCGTTCCGAACGCATGGCGTAAAGTATGCGGATGCACATCCGGCGAGAGTCCTTTCGCCACCGCAATTTTCTTGATGATGCGGCCCACGCTGCGAGTCGTCAATCTTCCGCCGCGCTGGTTGATGAGCAACGCCGTAGTATTCTTGCGCGCCTGCGCCAGATGAACTTGTCGCACGGGAAGATACGCAGCCAGCGCATTTGTGACGGAATGGCCGAAGGGCACGTATCGTTCCTTCTTGCCTTTGCCGCGAATCAGAATAGCTTCCGCGCTAAGCCGAATATCGTCGAGGTTGATGCCGGTCAGCTCTGAGTTGCGAATGCCGCAGGCATAGAGCATTTCCAGCATGAGCCGGTCGCGCTCGGGAAAGGCTGCGGCTTCCGGCATTTTTCCGTCGAGAACCCAGTTCATCTCTTCGATGGTTGGAACCCGAGGAAGCTTCTTCGCCAGCTTTGGCGTCGCGACGAGTTTCGCGGGATTCTGTTCCACCACACCCTCCCGCGCCAGCCAACGATACAATGACCGCACCGCCGCCAGCGATCGCGCTACAGAAGTTTTTCCCAACCCCTTTTCGTAGAGCTGCGAAAGGAATCCGCGAATCGCGATGTGGTCAATCGACTTCCATCCCCGCGAGCCGGCATAAGCGGCGAAGTTCGCCAGATCGCCTCTGTAAGCTTTGATGGTGTGAGGCGAGGCGTTGCGTTCGCGCAAATGGCGGAGAAAATCGGTTATGGCTCTTTCAACGGGCGTGATTGCGTTACTCATGGGTGATTTCCAATTGCTGATTTCAGATTGTTGATTGCTGATTGAGAAAATCGTCGGGCCAATAAAGTTTTTTCATCAGCAATCAAAAATCAGCAATCAGCAATTGCCCTACCGCGCCTTCGCTCGCGGATGGTGCGTTTGATACACGGTGCGCAACCGATCGAGCGCCAAATGCGTATATACCTGCGTGGTCGAAATATCCGCGTGGCCTAGGATTGTCTGCACTGTACGCAGGTCCGCTCCGTTTTCTACCATGTGCGTGGCGCAGGAATGGCGCAGCATGTGCGGCGACGCGTGCCGTCCCGATGAAACCGAGGCTGCACCGACCATCTGCCAAATCCGCTGCCGCGTCAGTTTGCGCCCGCCGTGCCCAATAAACAGAAACGCCGAATTTTCCCTTGCCCCCGGGTGCCCCATTTCTCGCATCTTTCGCGAGAAAGCTTGCCCTGAGCCTGCCGAAGGGTGGGGATTTTTCGACGCCCGCATCTCTGCCAGCGTGGGACGACCTTGCGCCAAATATTCCGAAAGCGCATCCTGCGCCGGCTTACCCAGCGGCACGATGCGTTCCTTATCTCCTTTGCCGCGCACCAACATGTATCCGGCATCGAGTTTCAAATCTTCGAGCGTGGCATTGACCAACTCCGAAACTCGCAGCGCACCCGCGTAAAGCAATTCCAGCATGGCGCGGTCGCGCGATGCCAATGCCGGCGCGTCCTTCGTGTTGCCATGTTTGCTAACCAACTGAGCTGCGGGAGACGCCAATGTGGATTCCACTTCTTGGCGCGCCATCGATTTCGGCAAAACCTTCCACTGCCGAGGCGACTCAATGTCAAGCGTGGGATCGTGGACGATTTTCTTATCGAGCAGAAGATAGCGGTAAAGATGACGCAAGGCCGAAAGCTTGCGCCCCACGCTCCGTCCATCTACTTGATTGGAAAACAGCTGTTGTAAAAATTCGCGAACATCGCTACGCCGTGCAGTCATTAATAGCCGTTTCCGTTTTTCCAAAAACTCCGCAAATTGAAGTATGTCGGTGCTGTAAGCGCTGATCGAAAGCCTTGCCAATCCCTTTTCGATGCGCAGGTAATCGAGAAATCCCGATAGCACGGACGAGTTCGACTGGGAAGCCATAACAGGAAGAGATTCAGTATGCTCGTTATCGGACGAAGAAAAAAGTAATCACAAGGATGCGGTAAGGACCCTTTCGTAGAGATGTAGCATGCTACGTCGCCCTTGCGATCACCAGCCACTGACCAGCAACCGTCGCGCTCCACGAAGCCCGCATTTCTGGTATTTGTCATAAGCGGTGGCTGCGCGATCGCGAATCTGCTCGTTGTTTTCGCCTGCGATCCAGCCGTCCAGCGCGCTTTTCAGCGTATAGGCCTCAGGAGCCATCAGTCCGGTGGTCCACAGCAGTGGATAAGCGCCGGAAGCTCGCACCGGCTCGGCGAAATACTGTTTACTCGCGCAAGCTAGGACGACCGCGTCCCGATGAGTTTCGTACTTCTTCTTAGGAAACCGCTGAAGTTGAAAATCCATCAAACCGTCGTGACCGATGTAGGCGACGAGGTTCGCACCGCCACGAGTCGGCAGCTTCAACGGCCCAGACATAGCCGGTACACTTATCATCTGCGCATCATCGCCGGCTGCCGAAGCCAGAAAATCGAGAATCGCTTGCCTAATCTCGCGTCCACGATATGCGTCTGCCACGAGATAGACGTTTGTCAGTCGATGCTTGAAGACACAGCGCTCAAGAATTTCGACTTTCGGCTTTTCACCGCAAGCAATACGCATCCAGTCAGGACTACGTGTGAAAAACGTCCTTACGCCGTACGCTGAACCCCAGTACAAGTTGCGTTCTGGATCCTCGCCGTTCCCCAGCTTGGGAGGGACTGGAATAATGCCCTGGCTCTGATTGTCTGCGAGCGCGACAAAAACATGAACCGTCCGTAGGCCCGGTTCCTGAGCCCATGCCGTGCTGAGGATGAGCAGGAGCACAGCTCCGGCAAGGAATGACGAGCAATTGAACCGAATCAAGAACCCTCCGCGCCGCTTGCTCGCCGCAGTAGATCGACCGCGAATAACGCTCCTTCCGGCGTTTCCTCGTGCTTGAAATAAGCAAACACGTCGCGCCCCGCAGCTACATGTTGCCCGATGCGGTCGATCATCGAACGCCGTTCGTCGCCCGTGTAGCTCGGCTTGCGGAAGCGGTAATACACAAACGGGCCCGTAGCTACTTCCGGAGTAGTCAGTGTCTCAGTTTCCGCAACACACAACGCCGTGTTGCACGACTTCAGCAAATCCCACGTCGAATCGCTGAACCATGACTCATGCCGAAATTCAAATGCGGCCGGAACGCTACGCGGCAGGACTGCCAGAAAATCCTTCAGAAGCCCCGCATCCGCTTTCAAATTAGGAGGAAGTTGAAACAGCACCGGCCCCAGTTTTCCAGCTGCCGCCAGCGGCTCAATCGTAGCCAAAAACCGTGGCACGAAATCCTCGACCCCCTTCAAGCGCTTGATATGCGTGATGACCTGATGGGCCTTGATGCCGAAACGAAAATGCGCAGGCGTGTCCTGCAGCCAATTCTGAATGGTTGTTTCTTTGACCAGTTGGCGGAAGGTGAAATTCACTTCGACCGTGCTCAGCTGCCCGGAGTAATAGTTCAGAAATTTCTTCTGCGCCAGCTTCTCCGGATAAAAATCGGGCTTCCAACTCGGGTAAGCCCATCCGGACGTTCCCACGAAAAGTTGTGCCATACATTCGCTCACAGTATCCCACGGTGCGCCGCAAGACATCCGCCCTAAGTCTGCGACAAACAAAACACAGGATTATATCTTTCCCGATTTCTTGCGGGCGGGCGTTTTCGCCGCCGACTTTTTCTTCACAGCAGGCTTGTGCGCCGCTCTTCGCCGGGGAGGTTCATCTTCCGCTTGCGCTGCGATTTCAATGCGTTCCGGTTCCTTTGTAGCGCCGCCGGCGACGCCTTTCAAATCCGGCAACCGTTGCTTCAGCGTAATCACGGGAGCAAACAAATCGCCAATCTTTTCAAATCGTGAAACCACTTGGGGCGCTTCGAACACCAGCAATCCGGCATCCTTCTTTTTGAATATCCGCTCCACATCCTCCCACGTTACCGGCGTCGATACCGTCGGATGCTCGCGCGCACGCAACGAATAAACCGCAACTGTCGTTTTATGCTCATCGTTCTGACTCCAGTCCACCAGCACCTTGCCGGTGCGAAGAGTCTTTTTCATATCGGAAACGACCATCTCCGGATGCTCCTGCTCCAGCAATTGCGCCAGGGCACGCGCGAACGTCTTCGTGGCGTCGTAATTGGTCGGCGCATTCAGCGGAACATAAATCTGCAGTCCCTTCGACCCCGAGGTCTTGGGAAAACTCTGAAGTCCGAAATGCTCGAAGATCTCGCGCAACCACATTCCCACCTGGCAGCATTGCACAATGTTTGCCGGCGGCCCTGGATCGAGGTCAAACACCATCTCTGTCGGGCAAGTTATATCTTTCGCCAACGCCAGCGAAGGATGCAGTTCGAGCGCCGCCAGATTAGCCAGCCAAACCAGCGTGGCCAAGTCATTTGCAAGAACGTAATAGACTGTGCGGTGGTTGCCTTCGCTCCAGATCGGCGCCGTCTGCACCCATTCTGGCCGATATTTTGGAGCATTCTTCTCGAAAAACGGTTCGCCTTCAACGCCGTCGGGGTATCGTTTGCGAGTCAGCGCACGGCCCGCCAGATGCGGAAGGATTGCCGGCGCGATTCGCGCATAGTAATCAATGACCTGTCGTTTAGTGAATCCCGTGGCGGGATACAACACCTTTTGCAGGTTCGAGAGCTTGAGATGCCGGCCCTGAATTTCGACAGTCGAATCGCTCACATGATCTCCGGATGATATTGTGCCCGAAATGACGTGGCTCGCAAAATACAGGGTTTCTTAAACGACCGCAAGCTTTCCCGCAAGCGGATTTGACAATCTCCCTCCCCGCCACGTACGTTCAAACTTCTAGCCTGCTGCTCCGTCCAACACATGTCTGTCGCAGAAAAGCTCGTCCCGCTGTCGGAGGTTTCATGAAACACCTTAATCTGAAAACTGTCATTCTCGTTTTCGTTCTTTCCGCGATTTCTTTGGCGCAGGACGTTGCGTCATTTGAAAAACGAATCACCGTAAAGAAGCTGCCCAACGGCCTTACCCTGATGATCTGTGAGCGTCCGGAGGCGCCGGTCTTCTCCTTTTTCACATTGGTCGATGTGGGTTCCGTGCAAGATCCCATGCGGGAGACTGGTCTCGCCCACATGTTCGAGCACATGGCCTTCAAGGGTACGGACAAAATCGGCACCACCGATTATGCCGCGGAAAAACCAGCGCTCGAAAAAGTTGAGGTTGCCTATGCCGCCTACATTGCGCAGCGCGATAGGAGGGTGGGCCGCGATGAGGCGAAATTGAAGGAACTGGAAAAAGCCTGGAAAGACGCCATCGCCGAAGCCGACAAATACGTCGTGCCCAACGCCTTCGGCAAGTTGGTTGAGCAAAATGGCGGCGAAGACATGAATGCTTCCACCAGTTACGACGAGACGGAATATCACTACTCGCTGCCGGAAAATCGTCTCGAACTCTGGGCCTATCTCGAGTCCGAACGTTTCCTGCATCCCGTGATGCGGGAGTTTTACAAGGAACGCAACGTAGTCATCGAAGAGCGGCGCATGCGTACCGACAGCAGTCCATTCGGGCGCCTGCTCGAACAGTTCACCGAATCGGCATTCACTGCCCATCCCTATCACCGGCCTACCATCGGATGGATCTCCGACCTCAACACTTTCTCAGCTACCGACGCTCAGAAGTTTTTTGACAAGTACTACGTGCCTGCCAACATGGTAGTCGCGGTTGCTGGTGACTTGAAGGCGGAGCAGGCCATGCCCATCCTGGAGAAATATTTCAGTCGCTTGCCTGCGCGTCCGCAACCTGACGAATCCACAACCACCGAACCGCCGCAGAACTCCGAGCGCGAGGTCGTGCTGCTCGATCGTTCACAGCCGATCTACATCGAGGGCTACCACCGCCCCGACTATCGAACCAAAGACGACGCCGTCTTCGACGCCATTACTGATCTCATGTCCGAGGGCCGCACCTCACGGCTTTACCGCTCTCTCGTTCGCGATAAAAAAATCGCTTCGTTCTCTGAAGGAATTACCGGCTACCCGGGCATCAAATATCCGCACCTGTTCGCTTTTATTGCGGTTCCGCTTCCCGGACACACGCCGCAGGAGATGGGCGACGCCATCCACGCGGAAATCGACAAGCTGAAAAAAGAAGACATCAGCGATGACGAATTGAAAATGATCAAGACTCGTTCCAAAGCCAACCTGATCCGCGGCCTGGCCGACAACGAGGGTCTGGCCACGCAACTTGCCACGTATCAAACTCGCTATGGCGACTGGAGAGAGTTGTTTCGTTCGGTCGACCGCATCGATCAGGTTACGAAGGCCGACATTCGCCGTATCGCCAACGAAGTCTTTGTTGATACCAATCGCACCGTCGGTGAAATCCAAACCACGGGCGCTGCAGAATCGTCGTCGAATGCCGGTGATCAGGGAGGCGCGCAATGAACAAGATCGCAATGAGCAAGATGAAGAAGTTGATGATGCTCACTTCCCTTCTCGCCATGCTGATAACTGTCGCCAGCTTGGCAACGCTTCCCCAGGCCGCCGGTCAGGCTGCAAGTTGGCAGCAGATTTCGATTCCTCCGTTGCCCTCTTTCAAACCACAACAGCCCAAACGCATCGAACTCGCCAACGGTATGGTGATTTTTCTGCAGGAAGATCACGAACTGCCGCTGATCGACACTAGCGCCCGCATCCGCGGCGGGTCAGTGAATGTGCCCGCCGGCAAAACTGGCCTTGTCGATATCTACGGTGAGGTCTGGCGAACCGGCGGAACAAAGACGCAGACTGGTGATCAGCTAGACGACTTCCTTGAAGTTCGCGCGGCGAAAGTAGAAACCGGCGGCGGTCCCGATTCCACCAGCATCAGTTTTTCGTGCCTGAAAGGTGATCTCGACGACGTCTTCAAGGCTTTCGTAGACGTTCTGCGGAATCCCGAGTTTCGCGCCGATAAAATCGATATCGCTCAAAAAGAATTGTTCGATGCTATTTCCCGTCGCAATGACGATGTCGGCGAAATCGCGCAGCGCGAGTCCGTCAAACTAGCCTATGGGCCAAACAATCCCTACGCCCGCGACGCCGAATACGCGACCGTCGCCGCTGTCACCCGACAGGATCTTATCGACTGGCACGCGAAATACATACACCCCAACAACATCATCTTGGGCATCAGCGGAGACTTCGATTCCGCTGCCATGGAAGCCAGGCTCCGTGCGGCATTCGACGCCTGGCCCAAAGGTGCAGCCATTCCCAGAAAGAATGAGATCAAATACTCGCCCGCCCCTGCGGGCAACTACTTGGTGAATAAAGACGATGTCAATCAGAGCACCATCCACATGCTGGGGCTCGGAATTACCCGCGACAATCCCGACTACTACGCCATCAACGTTTTTAACGAAGCTTTCGGCGGCGGTTTCTCTTCGCGTCTCTTCAATGACATTCGCACCAAACGCGGACTCGCTTACGGCGTGGGCGGAGGTATCGGGAGCAACTTTGGTCATCCTGGTATTTTGCAGGTTTCCATCGGCACCAAGAGCGGAACCACGATTGAAGCCATTCAGGCTGCCACCGAAGACATCAATAATCTCGCCACCCAGCCGATCACCGACGATGAGATTCAGCGCGCCAAAGACGCCATTCTCAACGCATTTATTTTCCGCCTCGACTCGCCCGACAAAATCCTCGCCGAGCGCATGACTTACGAATATTACGGATATCCGCCCGACTGGCTCGATAAATTCCAAGCCGAAATAAAAAAAGTCACGGCATCTGATGTCAACCGCGTCGCCGCCAAATATATGCACCGCGATCAAATGGCTGTGCTGGTCGTCGGCAATAGCAAGGAATTCGACAAGCCGCTGTCCTCGGTCGGTCCCGTCAAGAACATCGACATCGCCATTCCTCCTCCGCCCGCCGAAAAGGGACAAGAACAAAATGGGCAGGGGCAAAACGGGAAAGAACAAAACGGAGCCTCCAAATCCGCGGCGTCGAACACCGAAGGCAAAGCGCTAGCTGAGAAGGTTGCGTCTGCCATGGGCGGTTTGCCCAAGCTGAAATCCATCAAAAGTCTGCACGTCACTATCGCCGAAAGCGACTCCGGCGCACCGCCTTCGCCGGTGGATGTCTTCCTTGCCTTCCCTGACCGCATGCATGTCGAAGTAGAAACGCCGCAAGGCAAACTGACCATCGTAGTTTCCCCCGACGCTGCCTTCATGAATATGGCCGGCATGGGCTCACGCAGCATGCCTCCCGCGCAGAAAACCGAAATGCTCTCTCAACTGCAACACGATCTTATCTATATCGCCCAACACGCCGACGACCCCTCGTTCACATTCACCGCTGCGGGAACTGAAAAAATCGGCGACGTCGATGCCGCCATCCTGGATATCGACGGAGCCGTGCCCTGGGTCCGCTGGTATATCGATCCCAAGACGGGCTACGTTCTCCGCGAAAAATATAAAGCCATGGCGCAATCGGGCCCCTTCGAAGGCGAAACTAATCTCGCCGACTGGCGCCCCGTCGAAGGATTAACCATGCCGTTCAAACACCAGAACGAACAAAACGGCAAAGAAACCAGCAACGCGGAAGTGAAGAAGATCGAACTCAATCCCGCGCTCGATCCCAAACTTTTTTCCAAGCCCGCGGAAGATACAGGGGAAAAACAAGCACCCGGGCACTGATTTGACTGAGTATTGACTTGCCTGCGCATTCCTGAAGTCGGAATGGCAAATCCGCCTACGGTAACTCCGGCGCCGATTGCCTCGCTGTTTGGTTTACAATTGTTGGTTCCACGCACTCATCTTCGATTCTGCAATTCTGGAGGAAACCCATGAAACTCACCCCTGGCAAACTTGCCGGTCTCAGGAAAGTCTCGAACGATCGCGGCGTCATCGCGGCCGCAGCTATGGACCAGCGCGGCTCTCTGCAAAAATCGCTGGCAAAAGAAAAGGGCGGCGAAGTCAGCGACGCCATGATGGAGGAATTCAAGTCGCTCGTCACTGAGGTTCTCACCCCGCATGCCTCGGCCATTCTGCTTGACCCCGAGTGGGGCCTGCCCGCATCGAAGCGCCGCGCCAAAAACGCCGGACTGTTGCTCGCTTATGAAAAGACTGGATACGACAAGACCGGCCCTGGCCGCCTTGGGGATTTGCTCGATCATTGGTCGGCTCGCCGCCTGAAAGAGGCTGGCGCGGATTGCGTGAAGATCCTGCTCTACTACACGCCTGACGATCCCAAGAACGTCAACGATCAGAAGCACGCCTGGGTTGAGCGCATCGGCGACGAGTGCCGCGCCAACGACATCCCGTTCTTCCTGGAGTTTGTTGGCTATGAAGAGGGAGCGGATGAGAAAGGCCTGGAATACGCCAAAAAGAAACCGCACATTGTCACCGAAAGCATGCGCGAATTCACCAAGGACCGCTACGGCGTCGATGTGCTCAAAGTAGAAGTTCCGGTAAATATGAAATTCGTCGAAGGCACCAAATCGTTCGGTGGACAGAAAGCCTACACCAAGCAAGAAGCCATCGATCTGTTTCACAAAGCCGCCAACGTCGCGACCAAGCCGTTCATTTATTTGTCGGCCGGCGTCAGCAACGCTGAGTTCAGCGAGACTCTGGAACTTGCCGGAGAATCGGGCGTGAAGTTCAATGGCGTCCTCTGCGGCCGCGCCACCTGGAAGGAAGGCATTCCCATTTACGCCAAACACGGCGCAAATGCTTTCCGAAAGTGGCTTGAAACCGACGGCGTGAAGAACATCAACAACGTCAACGACAAACTGAAAGCCGCCACCAGTTGGCATTCCATCTACGGCGTGGAATTAGTGCACGCGTAAAGACACGTAGGGACGGACACATTCGTCCGTCCTGCGATGCGAAGCAAGCGGCCCCGGACGAACGCGTCCGGGGCCACGCAAATCGCGCAGTCGCTTTTCACCTCCTACCTCCACTACAACTCCCCGGTAAAATACACCGATGACTGTCCTCATCACCGGCGCCTCCGGCGGCATTGGATACGAACTCGCCAAACTCTTCGCCTGCGATCACCACAATCTGGTGCTAGTCGCCCGCAGTGCCGACAAACTCACCCAGGTCGCGACCGAACTGCAAGCGCACAACATCAGCGTGAAAACCATCGCACTCGATCTGGCCACCCCGCTGGCCTCGAAATTTCTTTTCGACCAACTGCGCGACACCACCATC
>PKXU01000082.1 GCA_003132445.1 Acidobacteriaceae bacterium
CCAGCTGAGCTATAGCCCCGTGTAAAGGTGGGTTGTCGACGTTGATGCTGTCGACTGCCTGACTATTTTATCAGCGTTCCAGAATCGGTACCAACCATGCACCGAAGTGACGAGTGTGGCCCCTGCCAGGGATTCCCCGCAAATTCGCTTGACGAAAGCCTCGTGTTTACGTCTAACTATAAGCAGCGACACACGCCCGCCGCAGGAAGCATCCCGCAGGAAGCATGGAATGTTTGCGCAACTCAGTCCCGTGACCGCGCGACGGCAACGCTGGCTACGGATGGCTTCGCTTGTCTTCCACGCTCTGTTGCTGGCATGGCTGCTGCACACGTCCGAGCCTCAACTTCTAACCGCGACTTCAATTGCCGCCGGTCAAAACGGAAAATCCGTAACGCGACTGTACTGGCCCAGCAAATCGCCCGACGACAGCAGTCAAAGTTCCTCCGACAAGGCGACCGAGCGCTACCGTCATCAGCGCCTGAGTCATGAGAAGTTAATGTTTAAGGCGGCCGCACAACCTGATAAGCTGACCGCTCAGCAGAGCGCCTTGGCCCGGACCAATGCTGAAGACAAATCGACCACGCAGACTCTTTCGGCCTTGGGCCACGGCGCGCAAGCCGGAGCGCCTTACGGCACGCTGAACAACGGCCCCTTCTCCGGCAACGAAATTCGCCCTGCCCTGCCCGTCACAACTTCTGACCCTGTGGCATACCCTTGGGAATTGCCCGACTCGGAAGGCAACGTTGTCGTGGAAATCGTGATTGACACTCGCGGAGATATTGTCGCGAAAAAAGTTTTGCAAAGCCTCGGACCGAAGCTCGACGAAAAAGTCCTGCTCGCGCTCGATAACTGGCACTTCCAGCCCGCCACCCGCAACGGTGCTCCCATCGCCTCCAAGCAGGATGCCGTATTCCACTTCCGCGCCCGCGGTTAGCAGTCAGCGATCCGCGATCGGCATTGCGCACTCCATCGGCAGCAACTTCAGCCGCTATAATAAAAACCGTGAGCGAGAACGAAACACAGCAGGTTGCTTCCGCGGACTTCCCCACTCGCTGGGGCAAGTTCCGCATTTACGGCTTTCGCGGGCACGCCGGTTTCGACGGCGATCGCGTAGAAGAGGCTATCGCACTGGTAACCGGCGACGTGAAGTCCGCGCCGCCCCTGGTGCGAGTTCATTCGCAATGCCTGACGGGAGATGTTTTTCATTCCCTGCGCTGCGATTGCCGCCAGCAGCTTGAACTCTCGCTCTCCATGATAGGCAACGAAGGCGCCGGCATCCTGATCTACGAACTGCAGGAAGGTCGCGGCATCGGCCTGATGGCAAAGTTGCAAGCCTATGAATTGCAGGATGCAGGACTCGATACCGTCGAGGCCAATGAACGCCTCGGTTTCAAGAACGACTATCGCAACTTCGCGCTCCCCGCCGAGATTCTCAAGGCGCTTGGAGTCGTGCGCGTGCGTCTGTTATCGAATAATCCGGAGAAAGTGGAAGCGCTGGAACGGGCTGGGGTGCACGTGGTCGAGCGCGTTCCCTGCGAAGTCACTCCCAGTCCGCACGCCGAAGAATATCTCAAGACCAAGAAAGAAAAGCTCGGCCATCTTTTCACCTGAAATTAGCCACAGCATCGTCACTCATCGTGTGCCTTGCGCGCATCGTCACGCCGTGCTCTATACTTGCTCGGTATAAAAGGGACTTTCAGCTACCGGCTTTCGCCTTCCGAAAAAACTGGATTATTTGGTGCTCCTTGCGCGTAATTGCCGAGGACCAGAAGCCGAAAGCCGGAAGCCCTCTGCTTCCTGATGGCCGCATCTCGGTTCCGAACTCGCCCAGTGTCCTCCAATCTTGCATTGTGCCTCGCTCTGATCGGCGCGGCCTCAATGTTCTATTACCACCAGAAGCTTTTCATTCCCCGCGCCGTTGCACTGCGGACGGCCGAGGGTTTGGGAAGCCGTTATTCTTTCGGCAACGACTTCTACCAGGTATGGCTCACTTCACGGCAATGGCTGCGGCTCCGGCGCGACCCCTACAGTTCAGAAATGACGCGAGAGATTCAAACCGGCCTCTATGGCCACCCTCTGATTCCCGGCCGTCCCAGCGATCCCGTCGACCGCCGCGCATTCCCGTATCCAATTTTTACGGACTTATTGTTCTGGCCCGCGGCTGAATTTCCATTTGTACCTGTGCGCATTGCAGTTGTCTGCACCTTGGCCGCACTGACATTTGCCAGCGTGCTGTTATGGTTGCGCGCGCTCGCATGGCATCTAAGTTGGAAATGGATGCTTGTTATCCTTCTGCTGGCACTCTCTAGCTATCCTGCGCTCGAGGGCTTGTACGCCGGGCAGTTGGGATTGCTGGTGGCATTTCTGTTGGCCGCTTCCCTGCTCGCGTTGCAGCGGCGCCGCTTCCTGTTCGCAGGAATCCTGATGGCGCTCACAACCATCAAGCCGCAAATGACATTGCTCGCCCTCTTCTATCTTTTGCTTTGGAGCCTGAACGACTGGCGAGTACGCCGCCGCTTCGGCATCGGATTTTTCTCAACTCTGGCTCTGTTGATCGGAGCGTCATTGGCCGTTCTACCTCGCTGGATCCAATCCTGGACCCAAACAGTCCTCGCCTACCGACACTACACGCAACCGCCGCTGGTGACCGAGGTCATCACTTCGCCCTTGGGATCGCGCCTGGCTGGCCCGGCAACAATTTTGTTGACCGCGGCGTCCATCATTGTCGCTGTAGTCCTGGCCTGGCGTAATCGCGCTGCCGCGTTCGGTTCTTTCGCATTCTGGATCACCTTGACTCTCCTGCTTTCGATTACAACCATCACGATCCTTCCCGGGCAGGCCGTTTATGATCACCTGATTCTCCTTCCAGGAATCCTGTTACTGGTTCGCAACCGCAGCAAACTTCGCGACGCTGGAATTGTCCCTCGCGCCCTATTGTTGATTGGAGCCGTCGTTCTTTTCTGGCCTTGGATTGCCGCGTTCACGCTGGTCCTGCTGCGTCCATGGCTTGCCCCTGCGACTTTCGCTTCCACCGCAGTCTTCTCAATGCCCATTCGCACGGCCGCATCGCTTCCCTTCGCCGTTCTGGCGTTGCTCGCCTGGACGATCCGACTCAGCCCCGCGAGGAATCCAGAGTCCGCTTGAGCGCCTTCTTGTTTCTTGCCGGCAAGTACTGCAGCGCACTGCGAGCCAACGCCAAATAAACTTCGCGGGCAGCGGGCACTCTACGCAGCACGCGCAGATGCCGCTTCACCGTGTCCAAGTCACCGCGAATAATCGGCCCGCTGAACGCGTCTGCCGCATCAAAGGCAGCATAGTTAGCCAGCGTCTGCGACAGGATGGGGATCATTCGCTGTTTCGCTGCTTTCCCACTGACGCCCGCGAGGGCCGCCACCTGCTCCCCAGTGGCAAGAAGCGCCGTAAAAAGCGGTGACGCAAAAGTTCCCCATGCGTGGTACGCAGCCTTATCTTTCTTACAAATTGAATAGGTGTGACTACCCATCTTCTGAACAACGCGCCGCGCCATGCGCAATGCGGCGGCATCGCCCTCAACCGCAAAAGGAACTCCCGCCAGCAACGGCCGCGAGCCGCGCACAAAAGTCATCATCGGATGCACAGATGCGACCGACGCTCCATGCCTGTGCAACACAGCCAGCTCATCGCTGCTGAGCGCCCCGCTGGAATGCAACGCCACTCTTCCCTTCCATTCGATCGTTCCCGCGAGAGCGCGCGCCGCTAGGGCAATTTCTGCATCGGGCACACAGAACCAAATCAAGTCAGCCCTTACGGCCACCGAAGCAGACGCACGATCAATCGCCGCAACAGCCAATGCCCGCGCCCCAACTTCTTTTGCCAATTTCTGCGCCTTCCTCAGGGATGTGCCGCCAGGAGATGTGCCGCCAGGAGACGTGCCGCCAGAAAGTGAAGCACGGGCAATCACAGCTTCGATGCGGAGTCCCGCCCGCCGCAGCGCCACAGCCAGTGCGGCCCCGAAGTTCCCCGCGCCAACAATCGCGATGCTCGGCCTGGCTGCCATGCCGGGCAGCATAGCAGAAGCGGCATCCGGCTTCCGGCTTCCGGCTTGCGGCCTTCCGAACAGACCCGCAATGAAAGCCAACCATCCTACGCCGAAAGCCGGAAGCCGAGAGCCATGTTTTATATTGTCTACATGCCCAAATCCTCCAAAAGATCTGCTGGCACCAAGCTCAGCCGCACTAAGCCCACCAAAGAACGCATCATCTCCTCCCGCACCGTCTATCGCGGGCCGGTCTTCACGGTCACCACCGACAATGTGGAGGAGCCCAACGGAGTTCGCGCACGACGCGACGTCATCCATCACACCGGCTCCATTGTCGTGCTGGCGGTCGACGACTCCGGTTCCATTCCGCGCGTTCTGCTGGAAAGACAGTACCGCCATGCCGCTATCGATTATCTATGGGAACTCCCTGCCGGCCGCATCGATCCCGGCGAGCAGGAGCTCCACGCCGCCAAGCGTGAACTGCTGGAAGAAACCGGATATACCGCCAGCCACTGGCGCCGCATCCTGAAATTTTTCGCCAGCCCTGGTTTCGTCGCCGAGACCATGGCCGTCTATATGGCCACCGGCCTGCGCAAGGGCGAGGCGCAGCCTGAGGCCGATGAAGTCATCTACAAGCGGCTGGTTCCCTTACCGGCCGTCGTCCGCATGATCCTGAGCGGGACCATCCAGGATGCCAAGACCATTTCTTCCGTGTTGTGGCTCGATCACACGTCGCGCACGGCGAAGGCGAAGAAGCCGAAAGGACCACGCCGCCCACGTTGAAGACCCGATTGTGGGGACCTGACAGCCGTTCGCCGCTGATTTCTCAGCAATGAGAGATTGACAGCCTACCTCTTCCGGACGAAACTGCATCCTAATTCCCGGATTTTATTCCCGTGCGCGCCCTTGGGACCCCACCAATCAAAGGGCGTGCAGAAAAGGGGGGTACGTGGAACGCCTGAAAGGAACCGTGAAGTGGTTCAATAACGCCAAGGGGTACGGCTTCATCGGACGCGCGGATGGGCCGGACGTTTTTGTTCACTACAGCGCGATCAGCTCCGAGGGATACAAGAGCCTGCAGGAGGGCGATCCCGTGGAGTTTGAAATCACAGAGGGCCAAAAAGGTCCCCAGGCAGCGAACGTGACTAAGGTTGCGTGACTAGTTCTGGGTCGGAATACCTCGAGCAAACTACTCGTTCCAGTGTGGCGCGCTTCCCACGCTCATCCCGAAGTCGTGTCCGGCGAACATTTCCCGCCGCCGCTTTTCACAGGAGCCGGCCAGCGTGCACATTTCTTTTGCCCTAGCCCGCTGGCCCTGCCGTTCAATCTTGTTTTATCTTTAGTCAGTGGACAACAAGGCCATCGCCAACATTCTTTATGAGACCGCGGACCTGCTCGAAATCGATGGGCAGGATTCCTTCCGCATCCGCTCCTACCGCAACGCCGCCCAGGCCATCGAGAATTTATCGCAACCGATAAAGGAACTGATCGGCGATCCTAAGCAAATCCTGGCCATCCCCGGCATTGGCAAAGGCATGCTCCTCAACCTTCAGGAACTTTTCAAAGACGGCAAACTCTCCATCCAGACCACATTGCTGGAGAAATACCATCCCTCCATGCTGCAGCTGCTAAAGATTCAAGGCCTGGGACCGAAGACCATCGCCCTCATCTGGAGCGCCTATAAAATCTGCGACATAGAAGGCGTCGAGAAGCTGGCGCGCGAAGGAAGAATTCGCGAACTGCCGCGCATGGGCGAAAAACACGAGGCCAAGCTGCTCAAAGCCATCGAGGACTATCGCCGCATCGGCGGCCGCTTCCTCATCGACGCCGCCGAAACCGAAGCCGAAAAACTCACCGCGTATCTCGAGAAATATCCCGGCATTGACAAGATCACGCCCGCCGGTTCGCTGCGCCGCGGCCGCGAGACGGTTGGCGATCTCGACATCCTTGTCACCGGCCCCGCTTGCACCTCCGAAGAAGGACGTCAGAACGCTATCGCCTACGTCGCTCAATATCCGCCGCTCATGGACGTGATCGCCAGCGGCGACAACAAAATCAGCTTTCACCTGCGCAGCGGCATGCAGGTTGACGTTCGCCTCTTGCCGCCTGAATCTTTCGGCGCGGCCATGCAATATTTCACCGGATCGAAGGCCCACAACGTCGCCCTGCGCCAGCGCGCCCTAAAAATGGGTTACACCCTGAACGAATACAGTCTGGCGACGCTCGAGGGTGGCACGCCAGTCGCCGGAAAAACCGAAGAAGAAATCTACGCCAAGCTNNACCGTCGAAACCGACGGCCGCAACACCATCGAAGAAATGGCCGAGGCCGCCAAGGCGCGCGGCTACAAATACATGGCCATCACCGACCATTCCAAAAATCTTGCCTTCGCCAACGGCCTCGACGACCCGCGCGCCGTCGCCCACATCCAGCGCATTCGCGAAGCGAGCAAGAAAATCGAAGGCATCACCATCTTCGCCGGAATCGAAGTCGACATTCTCGCCGACGGCGCTCTCGATCTCTCCGACGACGTGCTCGCGCAAATGGACATCGTCATTGCCAGCGTCCATTCCGTTTTCAATCTTGAACCGGCGAAGATGACCGACCGCTTGCTGAAAGCCATCGCCAATCCCAACACCTCGATCATCGGACATCCCACCGGCCGCATCCAGCTTCGCCGCGACGCCTATGCCTTCGACATGCACGCCGTCCTCGCCGCGGCCGCGAAACACAAAGTCGCAATGGAACTAAATTCCTATCCAGACCGCCTCGACCTGAACGACGTGCATCTCCGCCAGGCCAAACAGCAGGGCGTGAAGATCGTCATCAACACCGATTCCCATCACACCTCCCACATGGAAAAAATTCGCTACGGCGTCCTGCAAGCCCGCCGCGCCTGGCTGACCAAAGAAGATGTCCTCAATACCCTCCTCGCAGATCAGTTCGCCAAAGCGATGAAGCACGCTTGGTGATCGTGTTTCGTGAGTCGCTCGCTCACCGAATAAACCCGTTGTCATTCCGACCGGAGCCGGAGAGCCAGCGACGGCGCAGTGGAGGGACCTGCTTTTCTCTTAAACCCGGTTCGACAATGGCATTGGGTACCCCGGGTCTCGCCGTTTTTGCGAGACCTGGGAGGAACCATCTCGACCGTTTGACGGTCACCTGTCCTAGGCACGGCCTTCCGACGTCATCCCGATACGCGGCGTTCTTCAGCCGCCGGAGGGATCTCCCCCACGATGCTGCCAATCGCGGTAGCGCGGACGCCGAGTTTACGATTTCCCGTGCAGCCCAGAGGGCATCTCCTCCTCGAGTTGATCCAGTTTTTTCTTCTGCTCGTCGCTCAGGATCTTGCGAACTTCTCGGTCGGCCTTGTAGCGACAGGCCTTCACATTGTCCATGCGCTCGTTCAGCGACATACTCTCGTCCTGCAGGAACTTCTCTGTGGAGTCATCCATCTTCTGCAGGATGGGTTTGACTTTGGCCTGCTGATCGCTGCTGAGGTCCAGCTTCTCGGTCAGCAACGCCATATGTTTATCGACAGCTGACCCACCTCCACTTTCTCCCTGTGTGCCACTGCTCGTCGTGGGCTGTTGCGCGACTATGGTAAGCGCGAACATCAAAATCATCCCGATTGCAAGCAAGCGAACTCGATTCATCGTCTTTCCCCTTTGTTCTATGATTCGCACTCTAGCGGTGAAACTCCGCTAAGTCGAGGCTTGTTCAGAGTTGTTGAACAAAAAGGCGGCAGATGTCCAAAATTAATGCGTCGAAAAATAAGAACTCCAAGTTGCAGGAACCTCCTGGGCCCAGGAAACAAGAGAAAAAGCCGCGGCGCAAGCCGGACCAGCGCATCCGGCGCACGCATGAGCGCCTCGGCCATGCTCTTCTAACGCTGATTCAAGAGCGGCCAATCGATCATGTAACCGTGCAGCAGGTACTCGACCGCGCCTCGGTCGGCCGCTCCACTTTTTATCTTCACTACCGGGACAAGGACGATCTGCTCCTCAGCCAACTGGAGGGGTTTCTGGAAATCATGAGCACGGCGCTCAGCGCTCGCAAAGAAAAGTCGCATCGAGTTGTGCCTGTAGCGGAACTCTTCGCGCACATCGGCAACCAGAACAAGCTTTATCGCGCACTGGCCGACTCCGGCCGTCTTCCCGACTTCTTCGATCTTGCACAAGGCTACTTTGCTCGCGGCATCGAGCGCCGCCTCACGGAAAGCGGTCGCCTCTCTCACCTTCCGCCACGCGAACTGGCCGCGCGCGCCTCAGCGCTAGCTGGAAGCCTGTTAGCGTTGCTGCGATGGTGGCTGGATCGCGGCGAAAAAGAATCGCCAGGCGCCATGGACGACCTGTTCCACAGCATGGTGTGGAACGGCAACAGCCGGTAGGCGCTGCCGGTAACAAACCCTTCATTCCGACCGGAGCCAGAGAGCCAGCGACGGCGGAGCGGAGGAACCTGCTTTTTCTACTCCCCACAAAGGGAAGGCCCATCGATTTTTTCCACAGCTTTATTTCGAAAGTTGTGACGAACAACCTTTACTCACAAGCAACAATTGCGGGATTCTATCGGGCATGTGCGCGAATTTCGTATCGAACTCTGCAAACGCCCAGCTCGATTCAACATGTCGCCTTAACTCCTTATGCCCGAATATTTTACGGATAACCCGTTTATTCCCAAGATTTTGCCGTCAGCATGACATATCCAAAACCTGGAACCCTAACCGAATGAAGATTTTACGACCCCTCACCAAAAAAATATTGCATAAGCGATTTCCACAGAAACCGCCTCCCTCATGTTCACCCAACCTTGACTGAGGATTCCAAAAGTTCAAACTCTTCCTATTGCGCGCCAAGTTCTTAAATCCAGCGCTGCATGAAACTAAAAAGACAAGTTTGGACGATATGAAAGTCGACGTATACCGCAAGGTCGAAACTAGCGAGTCAATCACCGGCGAGTTCTGGTTGGATGGAATCAAGGAATGCTTTTACCTGGAGCCGTCGCGCGAGACGCCGTGTTATCCCGGACATCCGTGCATTGAAGCGGGGACATATCGCGTGGCGCTGACCCTGTCGCCGCATCTTGGCTATGTTTGCCCTGAGATGCTCGACGTTCCCGGCCGGACCGCGATTCGCTGGCACATCGGCAATTTTCCGCGCGATGTGTTGGGATGCTGCGTGGTCGGCACTGCGGTGGGCACGAATCAGGTGGAGAACTCGCGAGCCGCCTTTGACGCTCTCATGGCGAAGCTTGAGGGACAGAACATTCTCGCCGAGTATCACGATCCCATCTCGCTGGCCGCAAGCGCGCCCCCGCTGGAAGGCGCTTCTGAAGTAGAATCAGCGTTGCGAGAAGCGCCTATGCCCGATCCCACAGCCGTTCCCTCTCCGAACAGCCCCACGCCGAATTCTTCTTCGCCGCAGACCAACGCGCCATCCATGCCTGCTGCACCCGCCGTTCCCGCTCCGCCCGCCGGTCCCACAATTAATATTGGCGAAGAATACGGCACCGCGAAGAAGAATCTTCCGCCCACCAAAATTGTTCTCATCGCCATTGGCGCCGTGTTGGTCGTGGTGCTGATCGCTTCGTTCGTGAAGCGCGCCAAGCCGCAAGCCGCCGGCTCTCTCGATAACGTCGCCGCCATCGAGATTCCCGGCCAAAGTTCGACCATGGTCGCGCTCACTTTCACGCTGCGCAATACCAGCGACAAAATTCTCTACGTCCACACGCTCGAGGGCAAACTGAAGTCGGCCAGCGGAGAATCGACCGCCGATGCGGTTTCGGCGATTGATTTCGATCGTTACTATACGGCGTTTCCTTCGCTGAAAATTGGCGCTCAGCCTGCCCTTCCGCCGGAGACCAAGCTGCAACCCGGCGAGGCGATCACGCGCACCATCATTGTCGCCTTCCCCGTCACGCTCGACGTATTTAACAAGAGGCAGTCGGTAAGCGTAGTCATCTGGCCTTACGATCAGACGGTGCCGGTGGTCTTGACGAAATGAAGCTGGGCGCTTGCGCGAATGCCGCGAAATGCGTTTCTATAGCAACATGAATCATTCGCCGCGCGGTCTCCGCCCCATTACTTTCATATTTGCAATTCTGCTTTCAACTTTGTTCGCAGCCAGCGCACCGGCGCAGCAACCTGGAAAATATATTGTCTACGTTGGCACTTACACCGAGGACGGCAGCAAGAGCAAAGGAATCTACGCTTACCTCTTCGACCCCGAGAGCGGCCAGACAACGCCACTGGGCCTCGCGGCGGAAACGACCAATCCGTCCTTTGTGGCTTTGAGTCCCGATGGCCACTTTCTTTACGCAGTCAACGAAGTGGGCAACTACAAGGGGCCGAACAGCGGCGGCGTGAGCGCGTTTTCTATCGATCGTTCTACGGGCAAGCTCACATTCCTAAACGAAGTTCCTTCGCACGGCGCCGACCCCTGTTACATCACCGTCGACAAAACCGGTAAGTATGTTCTGGTAGCGAATTACACCGGCGGCAGCCTCGCGGAGTTCCCTATGCTCGCCGATGGAAGACTGGGCGAGGCCTCGGCCGTACTGCAGCATACCGGGCACGGCACGAATCCCGAGCGTCAGGAAAAAGCTCATGTACATTCTGTCGATCTAGCGCCCGATAATCGTTTCGCCATGGTCGACGATCTCGGCCTCGACGAATTGTTCGTCTACAAATTCAACAGCTCCGATGGATCGCTCACCCCTAACAATCCGCCGTATGTGAAGTTCGATCCCGGCTCTGGTCCACGCCACTTCGTCCTGAGCCCGAACGGAAGTTCTGCTTACGTGATTTCGGAAATGCAATCGACGGTGACGGCATTTTCGCACGACGAGAAGACAGGAAGGCTGCATCATCTGCAGACAATTTCGGCGCTGCCCAAAGATTTCAGCGGACAAAATGACGACGCTGAAATCGAGATCGCGCCGTCCGGCAAGTTTCTCTACGCCTCGAATCGCGGCAGCGATACGATCACCGTGTTTGCGGTCGATTCCGCAAAAGGCACGCTGACTCCGGTTGAATACACGGCTACGCAAGGCAAAATTCCGCGCAGTTTTGAGATCGATCCTACGGGCAAGTTTCTTTTTGTCGCGAATCAGAAGTCGGACAACATCGTCGTGTTTCGCATCGACGCGAAAACCGGCCGCCTAACGCCGACTGGCCAGATCCTCGACGTGGCCTCGCCAGTGTGTATAAAGTTCCTACGAGTCGATTGAAAGTGAGATTCGGCGAGATGCAGCTTCGGCGTCTTTACAGTCCTCTGTGTCCTCTGTGGTTAAAGGTTTTCTAATTGCGAACCACAGAGGACACGGAGAATCACAGAGCGAGTTACAGAGGAAGATCGGGATTTCGAATGATGTTGAGATAGGGCGTTGCGGGCAAAGTCTCTACTTTTTCTGAATGAATCTGCGGCGCGCGAGGTGAGTGTTGGCGTCCGGTTTGATCTCGTCATATTTCAGGCAGCTGATCGATCCATCTACTTCGAGGACGGCCAGCGCGACTTGATCGCAGCTGTTGATTCCATGTTCGCGCAAAGCACGCTGCAGTTCGTCCATGCTGACGTGCTCCCGCGCCATGTGCGGCTCAATGATTTTGCCGTCATGAACCAGAAGCGACGGTTCTCCCTGGATCAGGCGGCGCAAGCGCTTGTCGCGTCCGGAAACATCGGCGACCAGATAGTTCAACAACAGCAGAGTGCTGGCCGCGACCGCACCGCCCATCAGCGACGTGTCGGGTCCAGTCATTGCATTTTGCACGGAGTTGGATAAGAGAAGCAGCAGGGTCAGATCGAAGGGAGTCATCTGGCCGACTTCACGCTTGCCGCTCAGGCGCACGCCAATCAAGACGAGCAGATAGATCACGCCGGTGCGCAGCATGATTTGCAACAGCACGTGCGCACCCGGAAAAAACGCTCCACTCAATTGCCGCTACCTGAAACGCCCGCGGTTACTGGCACGGGAGCATTCTTCGGAGTGCTGAGGTATCCCGTGGCTTTGTTCTTGTCGACGGTCCAGATGACGAGTTCGAAGAGAAGATGATCGCGTCCGGAATAGAACTGAATGGGCTCGGCGACGTTGCGGTCTTTCTTTTCGATGGTCTTGTCGTCGGCGGTCACATTGACCGTGAACTTCCCTTTCTTAGCATCGGCTTTCTTGAGTTGCAGGCTGACCGTTGAAACGGGCTGCGGCTTGGCGCCTCTTAGCAGGGTGAACTCGTAGTAGTTGCGGTCGCCTTTATGCTTCAGAACTTCCAGGTCGCCCTGAGTGTGAGCGATCAATCCGCTTTGTACTCCCAGGTCGCCGATGGTGCTTTGCAGCTTGGCTTTGGTGGCATCAAGATCGGCCTTAGTCGCATTGACATCGGTTCGCACACCGCCGACGTCGGTCTTCACGCCGGTGATTTCACCGGACACGGCGCTGATCTGCGCCTTCTGCTGGGTCTGTTCGCTCTCCAGTCGGCCCATGGCCGCTTTTTGCTCCTGCTGCAATTCGGCAGTGCGTTGCGCCAGTTGCTTTTTGGTCATGCCATTCTGGCGAGCCAGCGTCTCTTCCTGCGCCTCGGCGGTTTGCATGCGGTTCTGCAGTTCGTTGACCTGGGCCTGGCTGGCACTGAGATTTTGTTTCAGTACCTCGATGTCCAGGTGGGTCATATAGTGAGCGTAGGCTGATCCACCGACTACTAAAATCGCCACAATAATCAGAATCCATTTGCCGGCGTTGGACTCGTGTTCCACTATCACATCGCCTTCATCAGCCATAACCGTCTTTCTCCTCGGGAACCGATTGGATACGTCGCAGGAATGTCTTAATTGTTGAGCAGGATGACTACAGTGTCAACTAGCACACTAGGATGCAGGCCCTGGGCTAAAACGATGCTTCAGTGGCGCAAGGCGAGCGCTTCCTGAAGAAAAGGATCAGGATTCCGGCGTATTGTCGCCGCCTCTGAGCCCAAGCGCTTTTCCAGTTGTTTTTCAGCGGAGGCCACGGACTCTCGAAAGGTGGGATCAGGAAGAGATGGGGCCAGGGTCTTCGATTTCATAATGCAGGCGTAGGCTAGCCGGACGGGAAAGCCCGCGTCGTCGAGGAACTTGCCATAGGCAAGCCAGTCCAGGGAGCTGGAACTGTCGTCGCCGACCGAGCTATCGAGATGCAACGCTGTTTGGTAAAGCTGCAACGCTTCGGGCAGCCGGCCCGTCCTGGCTTCGAGCACGGCATCGTTTACATCGGCTACACTCTCGAGCTTGCTCTGGCCAGTCTGCGCGGCAATTTTCTCGGCCAGGTGATAGGACTTCATGGCCAGTTCTGTCTGCGACGAACGCGATTGACAATCGGCCATGCGCAGAATGACAGCGATTACCTGGTCTGGCGGGAGACGGTCCTTCGGCGGTTGACGAGAAATTGTTTGCAGGAACGAGGCGTAATGCGCCGCCGCCGCTTGCGCCCTGCCCTCGCGATCCAGTTCATGGCCGAGATAGAGATGAACAAGCGGCTGGTTAGGATCCGCCGCGAGCGCCTGATCCCAGCTTGCGACTGCGATATCGGCCTGGCCTTTCTGCAACGCAAGAAGTCCGCGATCCACCAGCAGATTTGGATCGTTCGGCGTGTACTTGAGAGAAGCGTCGGTCAGAGCGAGCGCTTCGTCGAGACGGTTCTGATCGATCAGGAAGCGCAATAATTCCTGCCGCGCCGCAGGATCGGTGGGGTTGACCTGCATGGCGCGCTTCCATGCTGACTCCGCCAGTTGTGTTTGGTCGACTTCCAGCGCTCTCCGCGCCAGCCGCATCTGCAACGAACTGTCAAACGAGTCGAGAGCAGCGGCCCGCTGCAAAGCGGTCAAGTCGTCGGTACGCAGCGCAAGATAGTACCGAGTCTGATCGACTGTTCCCCATACCAGCAGCAACAGTGCAGCCCCAATGCGCAGGGATCGAGCGCCCACTGTGCTTCCCAGGAGCCATTGACCCGCGGCGGCAAAGTATCCGCGCGCCTCAGCCGCCGCATCCGCAACCCGCTCGCGGGAGTTGAGCAGAAGGGACGCAATGCGGCCATCCCGCAATTTCCAGATCGCGCCATCCAGAATGAAATGATGAATGTTCACCAGTGCGGTAAAGATTAGAAAACTTGCCGTGAAATCGTGATGAAAAGCGCGGCTCGCCAGCCACGGACCCGGAATGAACAACGCGATGCCGCCGACCACGAGCACTCCAAAATAAGCGAGTGGGCGCCAATCGCGCTGCCGGTTGCCCGCAATGGGAACGGCCGAGCCCGATGCTTCGCGGCGCGCGTAGTAACTTGTGATCCAGAGATATTGCGCCGAATGCATTACGGCGAGCACGCCGGTGCTGTAGCGGTTCTGTGGAATCTCCAAACCTTTGATAAGTGAGATAGCCGCCGGCAGAAAAAACCAGAGAAACTGCGACGAGAAAAGCGTCAGCGAGGGAATCAACTTTCGCCATCCGGTCATCCCCGCCAGCCGGGCAAGCCCAAAAACTGACAGCCCGATGAATGCCAGGCCGAGCGCAATCTGCTCCCACCGACTGACTACTTGCGGGATGCCAAGCGACAGGAATAACGGATCAGTAGACGGTCCGGTGTGAAAGCCGAGAAAGAGAATGAGATATGAAACGATAAATGCGCCATATAAACCGCGGCGCGTTGCCTTGTCGGGATGCGCTCCGGCGCGGCGGGCGAACATCATGAACAGGCCGTAATTCTGTCCGCTGTAATGCCACGGACTCCAGGTCAAATAGATGGTGAAAATCCAAGGCAGAATCCGCAGCCAGTGATGTGACAACAGCAAAGTAAGCACTACCAGAGCCGTGATGTGAACGGTGAAGATGCGATATTTCTGGAAGTCTTCGGAGCGATGATAGGCGCGGTAGATCGTCGCCATGTAGTGCGGATAATTAAAGAAGAGCGCCAGAATGTAAAAGACAACCGACCAAGTGCGCGCGCTGGAGGCCAGCGAGTAATACGAGAAAAGCAACAGCGGGGCCGACCACGCGCCGCAACCCACGATGAGGTCGAGCCAGGGGTTGTAGATCCATAGCGATGATTGTTGCGTTGATTGTTCGGTCGGATTCTGACGCGATTTTCGCATGAGGGGTGCTGGAAATCTGTTCAACGCCGTGTTGATAGGAATTGTCCGATCGGGAAGACTGCGCTTTCGCTCAGGCACCCGTCACCAAATTATAGGTGCGGGAATCGCGCTGACGAGTAGCAGGAACGATGCGAACGAGGTAACGAAAGTAATGAGGTTACGACAATGGCAGCCGGTTAGCGGGAGATCCCTCGCCCCGCTGGAGAAAACGCGGGGCCACGGGATGACGCCGTGATGTGGTGTTGAAGGTTGATGCGGCAGCTATTTGTAGCTCGGCTGCACGCACTGACTCAAATCTTTATTGGAACTGCCAGCGAGTCGATTTGCTTTGGAAATATTTTTCCCACAAGGCAAAGACAGTTCGCGGCCGCACAGCGAATACGGGTTCTTTCATTGAGAGGATGTCGGCTTTCATTGACGACATATCAAATTTATATTTGCGCTGGTAAGTCGGAAGAAATTTTCGGCGCGCGGGAATGTCGGCGAGTTCCGCGATGCCCTCTACGATTACCGCTTCGTTGGCCAGTTCGGTACAGACTATGCAGTTCGCGTTGTGCGCAAGGTTGCGGGCTTTGCGGGATTTGCTGCCGGTGCTGAAGAGAAAACGGCCGTCTTGCCACAATCCCCACACGACCATGGTGTGCGGAGAAGAGTCGGGCTTGACGGTGGTGATCCAATAGTTGTGGGATTGTTTTAGGCGTTGCTCGGCCCAATTCCAGGGGAGCAAGCCCTTGCTGCTTTCGGGAAAGCCGTAGCCGGGCGCATGCGGGCGGCTCGGTTTTGGACTTTTAAACTTGCGTCGGCGTTTTTTCTCTGGCATGAAGAATTCCAGGAAATGATCTAGTTTAGCTTCGACAGCCTCTACATAGTCGTCGCATCGCAGCTTTTCTTTCGCCCCTTCGGGGCTTGTGCGTTTTACACTTTGTCACCACTCACGGCTTACGCGGTGGGCTGTATTATTCCGCTGCTTCGCGGCTGGGTGAGCCTTTCGCCTTCTGTGGTTCTTCGCGGAAAGCTTCCCGTCTTACGTGGTTCATCGCGCTGGGAGTGCGTTGCGTCTTCCATAACCTCAGAGGTTTTTCTTCGTCCATTGATCGAGGCGTTCAAGAGCCTGCTGCAGGTTTTCCAGTGAATTGGCGACGCTGAAGCGCAGGTATCCTTCGCCGAATTCGCCGAAGGCGGTGCCGGAGAGAGCGGCTACTCCCGCCTGCTCCAATAGCGCGTCGGCGAGGGGTTTCGATTTCCATCCCGTTTTTTTAATGTTCGGGAAAACATAGAACGCGCCTTTGGGCATGCGGCAGGAGAAGCCTTTAATCTTGTTCAGTCCCGCGACGAACGCATCGCGGCGGCGCTGAAATTCGTCGCGCATGTGGTCGACTGAGCTTTGATCGCCGCGGACGGCTTCAATCCCTGCGACCTGCGTAAAGCTCGCGGTGCAGGAGTTGGAGTTGGTCATCAGGCGGGTCATGTGTGCGGCCAGGTCGGAACGCATTATGCCGTAGCCCATGCGCCATCCGGTCATGGCGTAGGTTTTGGAAAAGCCATCGAGCAGGATGGTGCGTTCCTGCATTCCGGGAACTGACATGATGGAAAAATGCTGGCCTCCGTCGAAGAGCAGGCGGCTGTAAATTTCGTCGGAGAGAATCATGATGTTGCGATCGCCAATGATTTTTGCGACCTGCTCGATGTCGCGGCGTTCGAGCACTCCGCCAGTGGGATTCTGAGGAGAATTCAAAATAATCAGCCTGGTTCGATCGTTGATGAGCGAAGCGAGCTCGTCGACTTCGAGCGCGAAGTCGCGTTCTTCGCGCAGATGGATGGGCACGGCGCGGCCGCCAACGTAGTGGATCATCGACTCGTAAATGGGAAAGCCGGGATTGGGATAGATGACTTCATCGCCCTCATCGATGAGCGACAGAATCGTAAAGAAAATAATTGGCTTGCCGCCTGGGACGACGACCACTTCGTCGCTTGTAACTTTTACGCCGCGAGTGCGGCTTACGTATTCGGCGAGGGCTTGGCGTAATTCGGGAAGGCCAGCTGAGGGACCGTAGTGCGTCCAGCCTTTGCGCATGGCGTCGACGCCGGCTTCCACGACATTTGCGGGAGTGTCGAAGTCGGGCTCGCCGATTTCCAGATGAATGATGCTTTTGCCTTGGCGCTCGAGGGCGCGGGCTTTGTTCAGAACTTCGAAAGCAGTCTCGGTGCCCAGGCGCGACATGCGACGGGCGAGTTGCAGTTCGTGTTGAATGGCTCGTGGCATCGAGCAAACTCCTGCGCGGCAAACCCTAAATTATACGCCGCTCGACTGGCCGTGAACGAGGCCGGGAGAGGAGTAGACTCACGGGGATTGCAACGAGGACTCGATGAACTCATATCTTGACGAACTATATGCACATCAGGAATGGGCCGACGCCGAGCATTGGCGGGCGTTTGAAGCGCATCCGGCGGCGCTCGCGGATAGGGCGATTCGTGAGCGACAGCTTCACATTCATCTGGTGCAGCATGCGTTCCTGTGGGTCACGGGTCCGCGAACGTCAGAGTTCGAATTCAAGAAACTGGATGACTTCCCTTCCATGGCGGACCTGAAGAAGTATGGGCGGCAGGGTTTTGAACAGATGAGTGAGTTCGTGAAGAAAAAGGATCTGGATCGGATGGAAGAGTTGATTGAGGTTGTGTGGTTCAAGCCACCGCTGAAAATTAGCCGGCGCCAGGCGCTGACGCAGGCGGCCATGCACAGTCATTACCATCGCGGACAGAACGCGACGCGCTTGCGGGAATTGGGAGGAACGCCTCCGGGAACTGACTTCATTGAGTGGCTGCATCAAGGGCAACCGGATGCCCGGTGGAGTTGATTACTCGCGGAAAGAAAAACATTCGAGCTTCGCTCGAAGGACAGCCGAGGGCGGCTGTCCCCACGTAAACAAGTTCAATTTTCCCAGGGCGCTATTCCGAGACGCTGTGTTCTTCGCTTTGGGCGCGGAGGACGCGGTCGACTGAGTACGGGGCGCGGCGACTGGGTTCGTGATAGTGGCGGACTTGCATTTCGCCGAGAAGACCGATGGCCAGCAAGTTCAACCCACCGAGCAGGAGGCCCATGGATGCCATCATCAGCGGGCCGTGTTCCCCCATGACCGGGACATGGCGCAGGAATTTTTCTGCGCCGAGCCAGAGCACGATGGCGCTGCCACTGAAAATACTCATCATGCCGATGCTGCCGAAGAAGTGTAGAGGACGCGACAGGTAGCGCAACAGAAAACGAATGGTCAGCAGATCGAAAAAAACGCGGAAGGTGCGAGTGATGCCGTAGTGCGAAACTCCGCGCTCGCGATTTACGTTGCGAATGGCGACTTCGCAGATCGTCGCACCGTGCCACGAGGCCAGCGCCGGGATAAAACGATGCAGTTCGCCGTAAAGCGGCACTTGCTCAAGAATGTCGCGGCGGTAGGCTTTGAAGGTGGTGCCGAAGTCGTGGATGTCGACGCCGCTGATCTTGGCCATCATCCAATTGGCGATGCGCGATGGAATCCGGCGCATCCAGAAATTGTCGACGCGGATTTTGCGCCATCCACTGACGATGTCATAGCCAGCGGCAATTTTTTCTAAGAATAGCGGGATGTCGTTGGGATCGTGCTGCAGATCGCCGTCCATGGCGATGATGTACTCGCCACGGGCATGATCAAAACCGGCAGCCAAACCAGCGGTCTGGCCGAAGTTGCGGCGCAGCTTCACGACTGTCACGCGGCTGTCGACGGCAGCAATTTCGCGCAACATGGCGAAGGTGTGATCGGCGGAGCCGTCATCTACTAAAACGATTTCGAAGGTCTCGCCGTGCGCCTCCATGACCGCCTTCAGGCGATCGTAAAGATCGGTGACATTCTCCTGCTCGTTGTGGAGCGGGACCACAATGGAATACTTGGGCACGATCTTTTTATTATAGACCTAAAGGGCAGTTCTCAGTTCTCGGTTTTCAGTTCTCAGTTGGGTACCTTGGGACTAGCCTCGTGGCGGCTCTGCTGAAGAGACCAAGCTTGCCTTCCTGATAGGCGTCCTGTCTTGGTACAGTATCGGTCTGCCGTTTTGGAGGATTTGCATGCGAGGTTTCGAGTTCGATTGTATTTTTCGCAGAGGCGTTGCGGGCTTCGCGGCTCTATTTTTTGCGCTGACTCTCGGCGTCAGTGCGTATGCGCAGAATTCGCCGGGGCCGCAACCTATGGCGCAGCCCGCGGCGATTCTCGCGCCGGTCGATACGCCTTTTCCCGGCACGATTTCGCTGCTGGTGGATGTCACCGATGTTCACCGGCGCGTGCTGAAGGTGCATGAAACGATTCCTGTCAAAGGCCGCGACATTACGCTGCTCTATCCGGAGTGGCTTCCCGGGACGCACTCGCCCTCGAACCCGATTAGCGCACTTGCCGATCTTGTCATCACAGCGAATGGCAAACGCGTTCCTTGGGTGCGCGATCGCGTGAATATGTACGCGTTTCATGTCGATGCGCCGAAAGACGCAACTTCGCTGGATATCGATTTTCAGTTTCTGGCGCCGCTCGATCCGAAACGAGGCCGCATTTCGGCGACGTTTGCCGACGTGACCTGGAACAGTGTGCTGTTGTATCCGGCAGGATATTTCTCACGGGATATCAAATTCGGAGCTGCGCTGCGTTTGCCGGAAGGATGGAAGTTTGCCTGCGCGCTGGACGTGAAAGGGCAAAGCGAAAACCTGGTCCAGTTCAAAGATACAACGCTAAATACGCTGATCGATTCGCCGCTCTATGCGGGCGCTCACTTCAAGCGTTTCGATCTTTCCACGGGGCCGGACAACCCTGTGTACCTCGATGTTTTTGCGGACAAGCCTGGCGATCTGGAAGTGACGCCGGAAGAGTTGCAATATCACAAGAATCTGGCGATTGAGGCGCAGAAGCTGTTCCGCTCCCATCACTACGATCACTACGATTCTCTCTTTTCTGTCAGCGACATAGTCAGCGGCAAAGGGCTGGAGCACCATCAATCGAGTGAGGACGGCAGCCGCGCCAATTACTTTACGGATTGGGGTGCGGGAGTTGCCGGGCGCGCGCTTCTGCCGCATGAATACACGCATTCGTGGAACGGAAAATTTCGCCGGCCGGCTGACCTGTGGACGCCGAACTTCAACGTTCCCATGGGCAACGATCTGCTATGGGTTTATGAAGGATTGACGGACTATTACGGAAACCTTCTCACGGCACGATCAGGAATGCGCACCCCCGAGCAGGCGCGCGACGTCTTCGCACAGATTGCGGCCGGTTTCGAAAGCAGTCCGGGACGAACCTGGCGCTCTTTAGAAGACACCACCCGGCAGCCCATCATGTCGTCGCATTTCACGGTTTCGGACACGTGGCGAAGCTGGCAGCGTTCCTTCGATTACTACTCGGAGTCAGATCTAATCTGGCTCGACGCCGACACCAAGATTCGCGAGTTGAGCGGCGGACAGAAATCTCTGGACGATTTCGCCAGGCTGTTTTTTGGCATCAACGATGGCAGCTACGTGACGGTTACTTACACTTTTGATGACCTGGTGAAAGCGTTGAACACGGTGCAGCCTTACGATTGGGCGGGATTTTTTCGCACTCGAGTTTACGAAGTGGCTGCGAACGTTCCGGAAAACGGGTTTACGCAGGGCGGCTATCGTTTGGTTTATAACGACAGCGAATTGGATTGGATGAAGAAGGGAGACAGTACGCGGACAACGAGCTTTGCAACTTCATTGGGCTTCTCGGTAAAGGCCGACGGCGGGCTGGATGATGTTTCGTGGGACGGCGTGGCTTACAAAGCCGGGGTGACGCCGGATATGCAACTGCAAGCCGTTAATGATCAGAAATACACGCCGGCAGGCCTGCGCGGAACTATTCTCGCCGCAGAGAAAAATCAGGAACCGATCAAGCTGTTACTCAAGCGCGGCGACGAGTTTGTGACCGTCTCGCTCGACTATCACGGCGGAATGCGCTACCCACACCTGGAGAGAGTCGGCACGACGCCCGACCGGCTGGACGACATACTGGCGCCGGGAAAATAGCGGCGCATGGTGCAGGCCGAATACTGAGGCAGAGTGTAGATAAAATAGACTTCGCCAACAGCTGAAATAAGTTTGATGAAAACAGAGTGCCGTAGGAAGCGGCACTCTGTTTGTTTTTATTGGCGGCCGGTTAGTGGTGCGGGTTAATGTCGCCGTAGATCACTCCACGGCCATTCGAACCGATGTAGATGCGGCCGTAGACGCGCGGATCTCCGATCACGAGCGTGATATTTCCGTACTGGTGTTGCGGGTCCGCAATTGGTGTCCAGGTGTTTCCACCGTCATCGGAGCGGAAGACGCTGGTTGGGTAACCCGGTCCACTCCAGGTGAGCCGGCCCAGCAGATAGAGCGCTGGATAGGTGTTGCCGGAAGCGGGCATCCCGAAGCCGATTGAATCCGGCCAGACCACCGAGCTGTCGGAGGTGAAACTTGCTCCGGAGTTCGTGGAATGCCACAAGCCGTTCCATTGCAGCGATAGCCAAACGTCGCCCTCGGTGCTCGGATTCACGCTGATTTGCTTGAAGCTGTAGGTGCCCAATCCCGTGGCGGCGGCGGTGAAGGTTTGTCCGCCGTCGGTGCTGACGTAGAAAGTTCCGGCTGTCTGATCAAACATGTAAAACTTGTTGGGGTTAACGCGATCGGAAACGACCGCGCCGTTGTAGGAAGGAACTCCGGCAGACGGCGTCCAAATTTGTCCTCCGTCGTTCGAATACACCGTGACCCCGGCACTCGGCGCCCAGACAAAATGCGATCCGTCTGCGGAGATCGCAATGCTACCTGGTCCGTTGGTGCAGCCGGGCGCGTCGGTGAAGGTAGTCCACGTGTTGCCCTGATCCTTCGAGTAGCCTCCGCACAAGGTTTGGCCATAGCTCGGATATCCCACCAGAGCGATCAGCATGGGATTGCTCTGCGCGAAGTCGATGCTGGTGACAGTAATGAGCTGAGGGGTGTGAAATTGGCCTTGCGGCGGCGATACGTTGAAATTGTCGTGACGGAAGGCGCCGATATCGCCAAGAGCGCTGAGTAGATGTGCTCCGGCGGGCGGGCTGATGAGATCCTGCACGGCCGTCTCCTCGATTCCGAGAGCGCCTACCTTCCAAGGAATCACACCACCGTGATCGACATTGGTGAGCTGGCTCGTGGCGTATAGCGTCGCGCCAGTTCCATATTGCAGACGACTCGGATCCCAGGGATCGACGGACATCGCGCCAATCCAGTTGCCCATAATGTCGCCGGGTACCGTGCCGCCGAATAACAACCACGGAGAAAGAGAAACGTTGAAGGTGGAGTGCGCAGTCGCGCCAGGCTCATTGCCCAGAGCTTCCCAGGTTACGCCAGCATCTCGACTGCGGAAGATCTCGTCGCCGGGATAGTAACGATCCAGCGTGGAGGCCATTACTGTGTTGGGATTCCATGGGTCGATGACAACTTTGGCGTAGCCGTAGTTCGCTGGCGAACTGATTGAATCCGGCGGGGTGATGTTGGTCCAAATGGCATTCTTGACGTTGTATTTCCAAACCTGTCCGTTGCCCGCGCCATTGGGGCCGGCCTGGTTGGAACAGGTCACGTAAAGATTGCCGTTAGCGCTGAGAGCGGCATTCGTGGGAACGTCGCCAGTGGGCTGGCCGGGAATCAGTTGCCAGGTGTTGCCGTTGTCGATGCTCTGATAGAGGCCGCCAGTCGGGTCAGAGACGCCCACATAGATGGTCCCGTATTTAAGTTTGGGCAGCGGCGGGCCGAACATGACGAAAATCACTCCAGCTTTGTCGTTGTTCGTTGGTTCGGTAATTGGGAAGCTCGTGACCTGGGCCCAAGTATTGGCGGAGTCGGTGCTTTGCCACAGACCGTTTACGTTAGTACCGAGATAAAGCACATTCGGCGACCACGGCACCACGGCCAGACGCTCTCCGGAGAACCTGCCGTTTTCGTTCGAGCCCAACTGAAATGGTAGCGTTATCGTGCTGAAAGTATTGCCCATGTCGGAAGACTTGAAAATCGCCGAGGTTGGCGGAGCCCACGTTTCGACGTATTCGCCTTGCGCTAGATAGAGGTTTAGAGGATTGGTGGGGTCAAGGGCGATACTGATGGTGCCCTGAATGTCGTAGTTGTCAGGCGTGACCCAATCTGTAATCGGGGTCCAGGTCTGCGTGAATGGATCCCAGCGGTAGCTGCCGCCTATGTCGGTACGCACATAGAAAAGCTCGGGCATCCAGGGATGAGCTTCAATGCCAGTGATAAATCCACCGGCGACGATTCTGACGTTTTTCCAGACATAGGGAGGTTGAGGAGTCGTGGTGGACTGGCCGACTGCGGGGATTGAGAAGAGCACAGAAACTACCAGCAGGAGGGCCGAAAAAGAGAGGGAACGGATATTCTGCGTCATGGCAAAACTCACCTCGGGGCGCTATCTTAACTCCAGTTAGTAAACGTTTACAATAACGTTCTTCTATGGCGGGAGAGTGATTCAATGTATGGACGGCTTGTGCGGGATACCTCATAATCAGCCGCTGGAGGAAATGTTTCGATGAAAAATTTTAAGATTTTCGCTGTTGTTGCTGTCGCCGCGATCTGCTTCGCGGTAGCGTCCCCCACAACACAAGCTCAGGTGGCTGTCACCGTTGGAGTTGCCCCTGACTGTCCCTACGGTTACTATGACGCCCCGCCCTATGATTGCGCGCCTTACGGCTATTACGGACCAGAATGGTTTGCGGGTGGTGTCTTCATTGGAGCTGGCCCCTGGTTTCATGGCCCGGCAAACTTCCACGGGCACGTCAACAATCATTTCCATCCTGAACATGGCTACAACGGCCCAAGACCACACCCCGGCGACAGACCCGAAGCGGGCAAGCCTGTCGGTAAGGTTGCCCACTTCAAAGGAAACGAAGTGCGCGACGGACGCGGTCACGTAGGCAAACGCTAGCCGATCACTATCGAGAGTGCCCACTCCTGGTCTTCACTCCTGATCTTCACTCCTGAATCTTCAATTCATCTTCAATTTCGAGAGCTGAATTTCAACCCTGCGCACGCACCGCCCTTGCCCAGCAGACCTTCGACTCGGCGTCGCAACGCTCGAGCCGCAATTGAAAAAAGGCGATTACGAAGCCACTTGGCGCTGGTGGAAGCGGCCGACCCGAAGAACGAGTGCGAGAATGGCAGCGGGGATCAGCATCAGCACACCGGTGCCGGTCGCCACCGTGCGGACCGAAATTCCGGCATCGAGAAAACGTCCCGCAAGATAAGCTGTGATGGCAAAGGTAAGACTGCCCAGGCCGAGATCGGCGGAGAAGACGCGTCCGCGAAAGCGATCTTCGGTGTGAAATTGCAGCAGCGTTGTGGAGAAGACCCAGACCGTCGATCCTCCGGCGTGGGCTAACATGGCACAGGCCGCAGCCATCCAAACGGTGCGGCTGGCGCCCAGCACGCAATAACCGATGGCAATCGTGAGATAGCCGAAGAGAATGCCGAGCCTGAGGCGATGGTCGTTGCGGCCAGCCCAACGAGCCCCCACGACAGGACCAACCATTGCTCCCAGACCGCGACCGCCGAGCAAAATGCTCATGCCGAGCATGGCTCCGCCGGCAGCATTGATGCCGCGACCATGCACGGCAAACTCGCGCGCGCCCATCACGGTAAAGATGACCCAACTCGGGCCTACCATGAGTTCGCCAGCTTTCGCGAAGACGGCCGGCAGCAAAGTGGGATGGCTGCGGATGTAGCGGATGCCTTCCAGCACGGGAAAGTAGTCGACTAAATCGCGCACGCGAAGTGGCGCTGCCGCGTCAGCATGGGGCTCGGCAAAGCGCATTCCGCTGATCAGCCAGGCCGATGCCAGAAAAGAAAATGCATTGAGAATGAAAACAGTATTCCGCCCGAAGAACGCTGCGACCACTCCGCCGACGGCGGCTCCAATCAGCAGATTTACCGACCAAGTGGCCGAGGACAGAGTGTTCGCCACCAGAACTTCGTCTTCGTTGGCAATGTTAGGAATCACTGAATTGCGCGCCGGTTCAAAGAACGCGGCCATGGTTGTTTCCGCCAGCAGTAACGGATAGACGAGCCACACGGTCGAGCGGGAGCGCACGAACAACATGGCCAGCACCACTCCGAAGCGGACGATATCGGCTGCGATCATGACGTGTTTGCGGCGCAGGCGATCGTTCACCACGCCTGCGGTCGGGCCGACGAAAGTCTGCGGCAGGACTTGCAAAATCAGAGCCAAGGCCACCGATCCGGCGTGCCCGGTTAACTGCAACAGCAATGTGTAAATCGAGAGCGTGTAGAACCAATCGCCAATTTCGCTGACGATCTGTGCCAGCCAGAGCCGGCGAAAGTTCCGGTTGTACCGCAGCAGGCGAGCGTAAGAGCCCAGAGAAATGTTTGGGACCACGCGCTCTGGTTGCGGATCCATGCGGGCTCCCAGTGTAACCGCCGTTTTATCAGTTTGTGCGTCGGTCAGGAGACCTAGTCAAAGCTTGGCGAAAATAGTGCAAGTGTTTTCACAGGTTTATAAGGGGAAACAACTCAAGCGTCTCGGCCTACACGCAAGCATCTTCGTTTTCTTATATATACAAGCTGTAAGTTCATGCGTTGCAAGAATTATGAATGGAAACAGCCGTGCGTAATACCTCAATGGAATGCCGACCTGGTTTCACGTGCGTCGATTCTCGATACCTCTGGGACTTTGCCTTTGGCTGCTGCTTTCCGGGCATGCCTTCGCCGGCACCAGGCATGATCTTGCATCGTCCGACGGTCGCCCCGCTCCTACGGGACGATCCACGGCAGCTTCTGGCGGCGCAGGTGCGGCCAGAACTTCTGCCAATGGGAACGAGGATACCGATTCGACGCCCGAGTCGGGATCGCGAATCTGGATTGGCATGGGATTGGGAATCTTCGCTGCGCAGATGAGGCGCAGAATGATGCGCGCTTAATCCGGAAAGCTAGAGCGCGGGAGCCTGCCGATCTCGACGGAAACCGGGACGCAAGTTCTTCTTCAGATCTTCGGCGATCTGTTTGCCGTGGAAGCGGCCATTCTCGATAAAGATTTCGTTGGTGCGCGACCCCGCTACGATTACTCCCGCCACATAAATTCCCGGCACATTGCTTTCGAGTGAAACCGGATCGCAGACGGGGCGACATTGCTCCTCCGAGAGTTCAATTCCCATGCTGCGCAAGAAATCGTAATCAGGGTGATAGCCAATCAGAGCAAACACGAAGTCGTTCTTCAGGCGGAGCGGGCCACCGGGAGTGTTGAGGATGACGTGATCGAGTCCAATCTCCTGTACTGAACTGTTGAAGTAGGCTTCGATCTCGCCATTCTTAATGCGATTTTCAATGTCGGGCTTGATCCAGTACTTCACGTGGTTATGGAGCTGCGCATCGCGATGCACGAGGGTGACGCGGGCTCCATGGCGCCATAAATCGAGTGAGGCGATGGCGGCGGAATTCTTGCCGCCGATCACGACCACATCGGTGTCGTAGTAAGGGTGAGGCTCGCCATAATAGTGCGAAACTTTCGGAAGATCCTCGCCCGGAATGCAAAGCTGATTGGCCAGGTCGTAATAGCCCGTCGAGACGATAACTTTCTTTGTGTGGTAATCGTGCGGGCGGCCGGCGCGATCGGTCGCGGTGATGGCGAAGTTTCCATCTTTGCCCGTCACGGTTTTCACCCACTCGTATTGGCGGAGATCAAGCTCGTAATGTTCGGCGACCTTGCGGTAATACTCCAGCGCCTCTTCTCGCGTGGGTTTCTGTTGCGCGGTGGTGAATGGAATGTCGCCAATTTCGAGCAGTTCCGGCGTAGTGAAAAAAGACATGTTCGCGGGATAGTGAAAGAGCGAGTTGACCAGGCATCCCTTGTCGAGGATGACGACCTTCAGACCAATCTTCTGCGCTTCAATGGCACACGCCAATCCCGTAGGCCCGGCGCCGATTACGAGGACGTCAGTGCGGGTCTCCGGCTCAGGCTTAGTCCTGGCTTTCGGAAGAGTAACGACGTCGATGGCGGCAAGAGAGTCGGACACGGGATGGAGAGTGGAGTCGGTCGAGGCGACGAGGGTTCGAGCACAACTCGGAAACGGAGATTCTAGCACGAGGGAATTACGGAAGGCTCGACCGAGGCCAGAATCAGGATGCCGCATTCGCATCAGAGAAGGAAGCGGGACGAACTTCTCGTTCAATGACGCGGGAAAGCTTATCTTGCGCAACTTCAAGATCGTAAGCGGATTGAAGATTTAGCCAAAAGCCCGCACTGGTATTGAAATACCGAGCAAGCCGCAGAGCCGTGTCGGCGGTAATCGCGCGGCGCTCGTGCACAATTTCGGCGATTCGTGTCACCGGTACGCGCAGATCGAGCGCCAGACGATTCATGCTAAGCCGAAGTGGCTCCATGAAGTCCGCGCGCAGAATTTCGCCGGGATGAATTGGAGGTAGGAGTTTTTGCGCTTTAGCCATTGCCGCTCCTTCTAGAGACCTCAAAAACTAATGGTAGTCCACAATCTCAACATTGTAAGCGTTTCCGTCTAACCGCACGAAACATAGGCACCACTGTTGGTTAATGCGGATACTATGTTGTCCCCGGCGTTCGCCATGGAGCAACTCCAGCCGATTTCCCGGCGGCGCCGCCAGATCTCGCAGCTCGTTGGCGCTATCGAGTTGCCGCAACTTGCGGCGCGCAACGGATTCGATTGCGCGAAAACGCCGGCTCGGCTGTCTTCCGTGAAGGCGTTCGGTTTCCGCGCAGCGGAACGACCTAATCACTTTCTCATTTTATGCTGTGATACGTTTAACGTCAAGCGTAATAGACCTGCCGCATGCCGCGGTTAAGCAAACTTACGAGCTATAATTTTGCGTTCCGATTGTTCAGGCTTAAATCAGGAGTTTTATGTCTACTCTCACGGAAACTGGCGTCCGGACCCGCATTGAATCCGACAGCATGGGGAAGATCGAAGTGCCGGCGAATGTTTACTGGGGTGCGCAGACACAGCGTTCGCTGCTGCACTTCAACATTGGGCGTGACACCATGCCGCCGGAGTTGATTCGCGCTTTTGGCATTTTGAAAAAAGCGTGCGCGCTGGTGAATCAGGATCTGGGCAAACTTCCCGCGGACAAAGCGAAGCTAATTGTGGAAGCTGCCGACGAGGTGATCGCCGGCAAATTGAACGACCAATTCCCGCTGCGCATCTGGCAGACGGGCAGCGGCACGCAGACCAACATGAATGTGAACGAAGTCATCTCCAACCGCGCCATTGAAATTGCGGGCGGCCCCAACGGTCGAGAAATGATGGGATCGAAGAAGCCGATTCATCCCAACGATGACGTCAACATGTCGCAGTCCTCGAATGACACTTTTCCCACGGCCATGCACATTGCCGCCGCCGAGCGCGTAAAGAATGCATTGATTCCGGCCATCAGGACTGTGCGGGACGCGATTGCGGCGAAGGCGAAGGAATTCGATGGCGTAGTGAAGATTGGGCGCACCCATCTGCAGGATGCTGTGCCTCTGACCATTGGCCAGGAATTTGGGGGCTGGGCCAGCTTGCTCGAACGAGACATCCATCGTCTGGAGCAGGTGCTGGAAGGACTCTACGATCTGGCGATTGGCGGAACCGCGGTGGGTACAGGATTGAATACACATCCGGAATTTGCCGAGCGCGCGGCGAAGAAGATTGCCGAACTTACAGGACTTCCCTTCCGCTCGCACGGTAACAAGTTCGCGGCGCTTTCGGCGCACGATGAAATCGTCTTCGCACAAGGGGCGATGGAAACGCTAGCTGCTTCGCTGATGAAGATTTCCAACGACATACGCTGGCTGGCTTCAGGACCGCGTTGCGGGCTGGGCGAGTTATCGATTCCTGAGAACGAACCCGGATCTTCGATTATGCCGGGCAAAGTGAATCCGACGCAGTGCGAAGCGATGACTATGGTCTGCGTGCAGGTGCATGGGGCGACCGCCGCGGTTGGATTTGCGGGATCGCAGGGCAATTTCGAACTCAATGTGTACAAGCCGGTAATCATCTACAACTTTCTGCATTCGGTCACTCTGATTACCGACGCGTGCCATGGCTACGTCGAATATATGCTCAACGGCATTCAGGTCGATCGTGCAAAGATAGATTGGTATGTGAAGAATTCTTTGATGCTGGTGACGGCGCTGGCTCCAAAAGTGGGCTATGACAAGGCGGCTCAGATCGCGCACACCGCGCATGTGGAGCACTCAAGCCTGCGCGAGGCGGCGCTGAAGCTCGGCTATCTTACGGGAGAAGAATTCGATCAACTGGTAAAGCCAGAGAAGATGACGCACCCGTAGGAACGTCGCTTGAAGATCGTTACCAACTGCCGGCAACCTTGTAGTGGTTGCGGACCCATTTGTGGGTCAGAGGCATTTGATAGTTCACCCAGACGCCATCCCCATTTTGTTCCCCAAAGTACTTCCCTGGAGCGATGGTCGTACACCCTATGCGGCGCTCGTAACAGTCCAGTAGGGCGTGCTCGCCGTTGACGATGACGTATATGGAATCGGTGTCTGTGTGGGTTCTTCTTCCTGTAGTGGCATTTACGATGGCCGCTGGCGCTCCGCCGCTTGTATCGCCCCTAGCATCGGTTGATTGCGTTAGGTTTTGCGTGTCCACCACTTCGACCATCACAGACTTCTTTAGCGCGCGACAGAGATCCTTCACCGCGATGCCGAGAGAGGGGTCCGAAGAGCCGGTGAGTGTCTTGCCTTCGGGGTCGAAAAGGGTGAGGTCGAAGCTATCGTCGAGCACGATCCTAAGGCCCTTTCGGGATCTCGTCTCGCGGGCCTCAAGGGTGTAGTCACTCTTGGATGCACCACCCACGATCTTAACGTTCGGGCAATCCTTAAGCAGAAACTTGGCTATGTCTTTGGCGGGAACGTTCGAGTTCCTTAGGAAAATATACTTGAAAGTACCCTGAGCGGGCAACGGGACGGCGATAAACAAGACTAGACAAGCGAGCAGTCTCCGGGTCATCCGTTTTCACTTCCATCGCGCCCAAGGGGCGGCCTAGACGTTTTCGTTAGGGAGTTTATTGAAAAATGCCCGGTGACACAAGACGACTCCCTGCTCCCGATTGGATCGAATTCCGTAATGTTTGCAACCGCTGCATGCGAGTATATACTGTGTATCTACAACCGAAGCAGGGACATTATGCCTAAAGCGCAAGTAGTGAAGTGGGGCAACAGCCTTGCAGTGCGTATTCCCAAGGCCATCGCTGAACAAGCTCGACTGCAAGAAGGCGACCCGATACTGATCGAAGCATTGGACGGGCACGTCGAACTGCGCCCGGCAGAGAGAATTCCCACTCTTGAGGAGTTGGTGGCGAAAATCACACCGGAAAACCGTCATAAAGAGCTCGAATGGGGCCCACCCGTCGGCAAGGAAATCATTGAATGGTAAGCCGCTATGTCCCTGACGCGGGAGACATCGTCTGGCTGGATTTTGATCCCCAAGCGGGACGCGAACAGGCCCGTCGCCGCCCCGCGCTGGTATTGACCGATCAAGGCTACAATCGCGCCAGCGGTCTGGTGATCGTCTGCCCTCTTACCCGCACTCGAAAACCGTATCCCTTCGCGCTTCCGATCGTTGTAGATCAGGTGGAAGGGGCAGTCCTAGTGGATCACCTGAAGAGCATGGATTGGAAAGCGCGCGCCGTGGCTTTCCATTCTAAGGCAGAAGTCGCCGTGCTGAGCCGAGTCCGGGCGTACGTCGCGGTTCTCCTGCATATCCGCTGAGGCTCGCTCTATCACGCTTCGACGCGCGTCATTTCTTTGGCAGATGGCTTGACTTCCACCTTCTTGGCCCGTGTGGTTGTGATCACGATGACGCTTACCAGTATCAGCAGCGTTCCTACGATCGTGCGCGGGCCCAGTCCTTCCCCGCCGAAGAAATATCCGACTAAAACGGCGACTACCGGATTGACGTAGGCGTATGTCCCAACTTTGGTCGGTGATTCGTGATGAAGGAGCCAGACGTAGGCGGTGAAGCCGATGATCGATCCCGCAACGATGAGATAAGCCAGCGCGAGCCAAGCCTTGGCCGAAACTGCCTGCACATGGAAGCCGCGAAATTCTCCCAGCAAGGCCGCGGCAAGCGTGAGCAGCAGACCTCCTGCCAGCATTTGCGCGCCGGAGCTCATGGCTTTGGCGGTGGGCAGCGGCATCCTGCGACTCAGAGAGGCGGCGATCGACCAGCTGATGGCGCCGACGATCAAGGCGCAGGCACCTGCCGTATCCACCGGAGCTTCACCGAGACCGATCGTGCGTCCGACAAGGACAGCTACTCCTGCCAGTCCGATGAGCAGTGCGAGCGCAAGTCGGAACGTCAGCCTTTGAGTACGCAGAAAAACAATTTCTGCAATGGCCATGAAGGCTGGAATGGTGGCCATCATGACAGCGGCGATGCCTGAGGGCACCCGCTGCTCCGCCCAAAAGAGCAAGCCGTAATCGAGCACAAAAATGAGAACCGCCAGAAATGACGCCGCGCCCCACTCTCGCGCGCTGGGAGAAGGTGTGCCTCGCGCGAGCATCCATACGTAAAGAACAATTCCGGCAACTGAGAAACGTATGGCTGCAAGCAAAAGCGGAGGAACCTCGTGCACGCCTATGCGAATCGCCAGGAAGGTCGATCCCCAAACGAAATAAATAATGGCGAATGCGAGCAGAACTTTCCAGGCGCGAGGTTGGGAAACCGTATTCATGCGAATACCTGAGACCGATTAGATCACCCGCAATTGCGTGGGCGCGGAATTCCGGCATAAAAAGATTTTATGGGGTTACATACCGCCCGCGAGGTGAGAGTCGTGCGCTCTTTGTGGGGATGATTCGAAGAAGGTTTAAGTGGCGCGCGAGATTCCTCGCCCCGCTGGAAAAAACGCGGGGCGTCGGGATGACGCCGTCAGGTCTGGCGGGCTCAACACCATGCGTTATAGATTTGAATGCTTTTGCGCGAAGCAGCTTACTTCTTCACCAGGCTGGTGTGACTGGCGACGCATTGCCACTTGCCCAAGTCTTGGACCCATGTATCGGTGAAGCGGCCCACGTGGTCATAGGGCTTGCCCTGGTAGGAGCCTTGCGTGTGGTAAATGCCTGTGACCACTGCGGTGTCGCCAAAGAAATTCATTTTGACGTCCTGGATGGTGAGGGCGGTCGGTTTAAAGCGCGGATCTTTGATATCGGCAAGAAATCTTTGCCTGTCGCTGAGTTCGCCATCCCACTCCGTGTTCACGAAGCGACTGGAAACTAAAGCTTCCAGCGATGCTGCGTCGCGGTTGACCTGAGCCTCATTCCACAGGTGTTCCAGCACTAAAAGCTTGCCTTCGCGCGGATCGGATTGCTGGGCGAAAAGGCTGAGCGGCGCCAGGCTGAGTAGAAGAGTGCAGCAGATGGTACGAATCATTTCTCTTACACGCTCACCGCATCCCCTCGTGAGGCGAACGTGCCCGAACGTTAGCATTTCGAAACAGACAAAGGCCAGCGAAATGAGTCCGAGCAGATTACGGAGGTCATGGTGGGACTGCGGACATCGGACGTCGGACTTCTAACGCGAGCCCGATGATGGATGTTGCATTGTCCTCGCGAGACCGCGAGCGTTCCAAGCGATCTTAGCAGGCTAGGGTCTGAGGGCTGAAGTCCGCCTTTAAAATGCCCAGCGCAACAGCGTCGCGCCCACAGTGAAGCCGGCGCCTACTGAGGCAAGCATCACCAGACTGCCCTTTTTCAACTTGCCTTGCTCCAAAGCTGTATTCATGGCCAGTGGAATCGTGCCCGCTGTAGTGTTGCCGTAGCGGTCGATGTTGATGATTACTGCGTCCGGACGCAAGCCGAGGCGATCAGCCGTGGCGTTGATGATGCGCAAGTTGGCCTGATGTGGAATGAAGGCGTCAATGTCGGAGCCTTTGAGTCCGTTACGTTCGAGCAGCTTCTGACAAAGCTCTGTCTGTTTGCGGACGGCAAACTTGAACACCTGCTGGCCGTCCTGGTGGACGTAGTGCATCCGCTTTTCAATTGTTTGTTTGCTCGTGGGATGGAGGCTTCCTCCGCCGGGCATATAGAGAAACTGGCCGCCCGAACCATCGACCTCATGAATGAAGTCAATGAGTCCGACGGAATCATCTTCCGCAGGCTCCAGAATCGCCGCGCCAGCGCCGTCGCCGAAAATAACGCATGTGGCGCGGTCGGCGTAGTCAATGATTGACGACATGACATCTGCGCCAATCACCAGCACTCGCTTGTGGGCGCCGGTGGCAATGAATTGCGCGCCTACTTGAATGGAATAAAGAAAGGCCGAGCAGGCGGCGGAAAGATCGAATCCCCAAGCTCCCTTGGCGCCAAGCTTGTCCTGCACGACGCAGGCAGTTGAGGGAAAAAACATATCGGGCGTGACCGTGCCCACGATGATAGCGTCGATATCGGTAGCGCTCAGGCCACGCTGCGCCAGCGCCTTCTTCGCGGCTTCGACTGCAAGGTCGCTGGTGGCGACACCTTTCTCCGCTATATGGCGCTCGCGAATACCCACGCGAGCCATGATCCATTCATTGTTGGTGTCGACCATCTTTTCCAAGTCGGCGTTGGTGAGCACGCGGGGCGGCACGTAGGTGCCGAGAGCGCTGATTTTTGAGCGGATGAGTTTGGTCAACTAGAACTCCTCAATCAAGCTCCAGTAATTCTGAAGGATTGGAGTAAGAATGTCTAACGGCGGACTACAGACGGACGTCGGACTTCGGACCTCGGGCCTCGTCAGGTTCAGATGAACACTCCATGCACAAGTTGCTGTCAGGAAACTTTGTTCCACCCCACAACCGCGGAGGTCGGAAGTCTGAAGTCTGAGGTCCGAGGTCTGTATTCCGACGCCCGCTTCTAAAATGCCCAGCGCAGAAGCGTAGCGCCAGAGGTAAAGCCGGCGCCTACGGTTGCGACTAATACGCGATCTCCCTTTTTCAACCTTCCTTCATCCACGGCCGTTTGCATGGCGATGGGAATGGTACCCGCCGTGGTATTGCCGAAGCGATCGATGTTGATAATAACTTTGTCCAGAGGCATCCCCAGACGCTCGGCAGTCGCTGTGATGATGCGGCGGTTGGCCTGATGCGCGATGAAGCAGTCAATATCTTCGCCGGTGAGTTTATTCTTCTCGAGGATGCGTTCCGTCATCTCCGCCATTTTTTTGACCGCGTATTTGAAGACATTTTTGCCATCCTGATGGATGTAATGCATTTTCTGGTCTACGGTTTCGTGCGTCGCAGGATGCAGACTTCCTCCACCCGGCATGCAAAGATACTGTCCGCCTATGCCTTCGACCTGGGCTACATGATCGAGGATGCCGAGTTCTCTATCGTCGGAGGGTTCGAGTAAAACCGCGCCCGCGCCGTCGCCAAAAATAATACATACGGCGCGATCGGTGTAGTCGGTCATCGATGAATTCACATCGGAGCCTATGACCAGCACCTTCTTGTACTGACCAGACTCAACGAACTTCACCCCAGTATTGAGCGCGTACAAAAATCCCGAGCATCCGGCGGAAACATCGAAGCCCCAAGTATTCTCTATGCCCAATTTATGCTGCACCAGACAAGCGGTCGAGGGATACATCATGTCTGGCGTTACCGTTCCTACCACGATCAGGTCGACCTGCTGCAAGTCAAAGGGATGCGATGCGAGTAAATTCTTTACCGCCTGGACGGCGAGATCGCTGGCGGCCACGCCCTTGTCAACGATGTGGCGCTCGCGGATGCCGACCCGCTCCATAATCCATTCGTTGCTGGTGTCAACCATTTTTTCCAGGTCAGCGTTGGTGAGAACGCGAGGCGGCAGATAGGTACCCAGTGCGCTGATTTTTGCGCGGATCGGCTTGGTCAATGAGAGCTCCCTGAAAGTGAAACTCAGTATTCTCAAGGAACGGGAGCGGAATGTCTAACACGATTCGCTAAACGAGAGGGATATTGCGGCCAACGGCGATCGGCCGTTGGCTAAGGACACAGCCAGGTTTAAGGCGACTAGGCGCAAATTGTCTGTTGTTGATTCGGTCGCGCTGGATTCGAAGTTGAATCGCGCTTTGTTCGCGCGTGAGATCTCTCGCCGCGGTGGCGAGGACGCGAGCTTCGGGACGACGCCTCGTGAACGATTAATGACGCTTCGGAGCGCTTCAAGCGGCGGCGCGACCGCCCTCGTGATCCATCCATTCGCGAATGAACGTGGGGCAGGCGGCAATACTAAAATAACGATCTTCGCCATTCACCAGGTACAAGAGCGCGGCGCGATCGAGTTCTTCCAGATGCGCCAGGCTGAGCACGGACCATAGCTCGCAATCGGCCGCGGAATGAACCAGTTGGTCTAAATACGCCAGATGTCCCTGAAATAATTTTCCCGAGACGCGGATGGTGACATGTGGAGCACGCTTGAGGGAAACGCCCTGATTGTTCATTTTTCTCCTCTTTTTTCTTTCGCGGCCAAGCTGATTGCCGTGCCTACTAATGCTTGATGCGCGGAGAAGGGTTTCTTGCGAAAAGAGTAGTAAAGAACTTGTAAATCCTTGTAATGAGAAGGGCAGGAACCCTCTGCGAGAAAACATCAAAAAAACAAAAATAGCCAGGCACCGGGAACTCACTGCACACGCAAGAGCCCGTTACCGTTGCTTCCTTCCGGACCTGGCGGGGTTGGCGAGAGTACGTCGCGTGAGACCGATGCCTGACCTGAATCATTTTAGCATTCACGAACTGGCACTCTGTTCGCGGGAAGTCCCTTGTGGATCTGGTGGCTCTTCGGTCGCTGCTTAAGACGCCATTGGGACAGCACGGGATCATTCCTTCCATCGGGCGGGCGGCTGTAAGTGCCGCTGTTGGCATGTGACTATTGGTGCAAGAATTAATCGCTCAAGCCTTCCCTTCTGTTCGTGATTGTCGAACAATGGGAGCTTAAGCAAAAGGCGTAGGGACTATCCACCCTCGTCAGCCAATCTAAATGGCGTACAGCTCTCCAATTGCCGGCGTAATTCCCATGTCCCGGGCCATCGACCATTACTTCGAATTGGCCTTATATCTACTTGTNNTGGACCATTTCTGAAAGGTGGACCACACCGCTTTCAATCGCATATTTCGGCTTCTTCGCCGCCGATTATTTCGTCTTTTCGCGCGCCTTCTTGCCCGCCACTGTGCATCTGGCCTTGTTTGGCGTTGTAGTCAGGATGTTTTCCCTGCGCCGCGAGCGCGACCATGTGACTCTGGCCATCCTTGCTTTTCTGATGGTGCTGGCCGCAGCGGTGTTGACTGTCGACAGTATTTTTCTCTTCTCCTTCGCCGCGTTCATGCTGATGGCGGTAGGAACGTTTGTGTTAATGGAGATGCGGCGTTCCGGGCACGCGGCCAGCATTCAGGCGAAGCATTCTAATGATCCACAGGAGCATCGGCACCTCGCCTTCTCCATGGCGCGCGTGGCGCCATCGCTGATGTTGATGATTTTGATCAGCGGCGCGGCGGTCTTCTTTGTCATGCCACGCATGTCGGCCGGATACATGGGTAACTTTTCCTTCGGCACCGACCTTTCGTCTGGATTTAACGACCGTGTGCAACTCGGGCAGATTGGGCAGATCCAACAATCGAATGCGGTCGTAATGCATATCCAGATTGATGGCGACACGGTCGGCCGTTACGACCTGCACTGGCGCGGCGTGGCTTTGTCGAATTTCGATGGCACTAGCTGGTTCAATCCGCGGGAAAGACTCGTCCTCCACCAGAACTGTTGTTCGGTTCCGGTTGCACCGCAAGCAAACCTGCCGCTGCGATCCTATATCCTGGCGAGCCAGACTCGCGAGCACCTGATCCGTTATCGGGTGGTGATGGAACCAATCGGGACCAACGTTTTCTTTCTGGCGCCCTGGGCGCGACGCGTGACGGGCAATTATCAGATGCTGGCCGCGGATTCGGTGGGTACGGTTTACGACTTCGACAATCAGCATCCCATTACCAGCTACCAGGCGGAATCAGATATTGCCGAGCCGGCACCGGCAGAGCTACGCACCGCGACACGAAACTTTCCGCCGCAGGTCGAGGCAGCTTATCTCCGTTTGCCGCTGCTCGATCCGCGGATTCCCCGCCTGGCGGCCCAGATCACAGGTTCGTCCAGCAACGATTTCGACCGAGCGGCAGCCATTGAAAACTATTTGCGGACGCACTTCGGCTATACGCTGCAGTTGCCGCAGACAAAAGTTAAAGATCCCGTTGCCAATTTTCTTTTCGAACGCAAGCAGGGACATTGCGAATACTTCGCATCCGCCATGGCGCTCATGTTGCGTACGCTGGGAATTCCCTCGCGGGTGGTCAATGGATTCCGCAGCGACGAGTTCAATGACCTCACCGGCAACTACGTAGTCCGCGCCAAAGACGCTCACTCCTGGGTAGAAGCTTATTTCCCGGGTTACGGCTGGCAGACCTTCGATCCGACACCGGCGGGCGCTGGCGCGAGGCCCCAGGGCTGGAGCCGAATCGGCCTCTACATCGACGCCATGTCATCGTTCTGGCGCGACTGGGTGGTCAGTTACGATAGCTCTCATCAGTATGTGCTGGGCCGCACCGCCATCGGCCGCAGCCGTACGCTCTGGGAGAGTGCGCGCGAATGGGCACGCATGCACTATGAATCCATGTTGCAGTGGGCGCAGCGGAGCCAGGATCGAGTGGAGCATTCGCCTCGGCGCTGGACTGCGTTAGGAACGGCGGTCACTCTCTTGCTGATGCTGTTGGGAAACTTGGGACGAATCGTGCGCTGGCTGCACGAACGCTGGTTGCAGGCGCATCCGGAACGATCTCCGGAACAGGCGGCGGCCATGTGGTACCACCGAATGGCGCGGACGCTGGCTCGACGCGGCGTGGAAAAGCCGGTGGCGCAAACGTCGCAAGAGTTTCTGAAAACAATTCGAGATAATAAGCTGCGCGAGCCTGTTGCTCGCTTTATCCAGGTTTACGAGTCTGCTCGCTTTGGAAATTCCACCGAGGATGCGCAGCGTTTGCCCCAGTTGTACGAAGAGGTCGAAACCGCTACGCGCAGTCGATGAAAGATTCCCCTCGCAATTGTTTCTATTTTTTTGTCGTCCGCAGCCGGACCACTGTTCAGGCGGAGGAAAGTATCGCGGCTGGAGTCCAGCAGGGACCTGCAAGATGCTAAAATAGAAAGATTCCATGCCTGTAAGAGAGCTCACTGTTAGCGGTTCCCCTGATCTTAGCCCAGCATCCGAAAAAGAAAAATCCAGGGAGAATCCGCATCCGCAACGGCCACAGAAGGTGGGCTTCGTCAGCCTTGGCTGCCCCAAGAATCTTGTGGATAGCGAAGTCATGATGGGCCTGCTGGCGAGGGCGGGAGCGGAACTGACCCGTCGCGCGGAAGATGCGGACGTCATTGTGGTCAACACCTGTTCATTCATCGAAAGCGCGCAGCAGGAATCGGTGAATACGATTCTTGAGATGGCCGCGCACAAGAGCGGCGGCAAGGCTAAGAAACTGGTGGTCGCAGGATGCCTGGTGGAGCGCTTCCGCGACCAGATTCGCAAGGATATTCCTGAAGTTGACGCCGTTGTCGGAACGGGCGAATTAGAAAAGATTCTGGCGGCGACGGGCGTGGCGTCAGCGCCGGAGCCGAGCAATTCTCCGTTTGTGGTTTTGCCTTCGCGGCCCGAGGGCGCCGCCCGCGCGGCTCAAGGTCGCTTCTCGCGCGATCTGTGGGATGGCGCGATCGGCGACCTGCCTAATTATCTTTATGATGACGCCACGCCGCGTATTCTGGCGACGCCGCACCACATGGCGTATATCAAGATTGCTGAGGGCTGCGACCATCCCTGCACCTTCTGCATTATTCCGCAATTGCGCGGGCAATTTCGTTCCCGGCGATTTGAATCGGTAATTGCCGAAGCGGAGCGACTTGCCGCAAACGGCGTGCGTGAGATTACCCTGATCGGACAGGACACCACATGTTACGGCGAGGACTTTGGCCTGAAAGATGGGCTGGCACTGTTGCTCGAGAAGCTTGCCGCCATTGAAGAGTTACGCTGGGTCCGTTTTCTTTACGCGTATCCGAATAAGATCACCGGCAAATTGCTGGATACGATCGCTCGCCACGAGAAAATCTGTTCCTACATGGACGTGCCGCTACAGCACGCTTCGGCGTCCGTTCTGAAGCGCATGAAGCGGGGCGGGGGCGCGGATGTTTTCCTGCGTTCCATTGAAAAGATGCGGCGTACGGTGCCTGACTTGACCCTTCGTACATCGTTCATCGTTGGTTTTCCCGGCGAGACCGAGAGAGAATTCGAAGAGCTCTGTGATTTTGTGCGCGAGGCGAAGTTCGACTGGATGGGCGCCTTCGCGTACTCCGATCAGGATGGAGCGTCAGCGTACGCTCTGGGGTCGAAACTTTCATCGCGCGAAATTGAGCGGCGACGGAAGTATCTTATGAGTATCCAGCGAAAGATCAGCAAAAAGAAGAAACAGTTGTTGGTTGGACGGGAGTTCGATCTGTTGCTGGAAGGCGAGTCGGAAGAGACCGAACTTCTTCTCGAAGGCCGCACTCCCATGCACGCACCTGAGATTGACGGCAAAGTATTCGTCAACGATTTTCCAGAACAAGTGCAGCCGCGGCCCGGCGAGTTTTATCGTTGCCAGATTACTGAAGCGCACGATTACGATGTGGTGGCCAGAATTCTGTAACGGACATTTTTTCAAAGCCATCGTTTTTCTATATGCCTCGCAAGCGCATCGTCAAACTTCGTTGTCCCATCTGCAAGAAGCCGGTCAAAAGTGATAATTCCGAATTTCCTTTCTGCAGCGATCGCTGCCGTCTCGTCGACCTGGGAAAATGGGCCAGCGGCCAATATGTAATCTCCTCTCCCGTAACTGATGCCGAAGATGCGATTCGAGACCGCAATCCGGAAGATGAAGAGGAATCGTGAAGCCTGACGCTGAATCCGCGGGCATTGCGGAGCGCAGTTCCACACGCGAGAATAGCTCCGCTTTGGACAGAAGCGCCGGCGTCCGGCCGACTGTCGCAGGGGCGTCCCCCCCGCCAGCGCCGGTATGGGCTAGACTAGTCGCGACTTTTTTTGGAATCGGACGGCTACGGCCCGGGCCCGGAACCTGGGCGTCCGCTATCACGGTGGTACTGTGGGCAGTGCTGGCCCGTTTCCTGCCACCCTCGTCGCGGGTCCCAGTCGAAATAGCGGTGGCGCTCGCCGTCACACTAATCGGCATTCCCGCTGCGACGAGTGTGGCACGAGGATTGGGCAGCAAAGATCCGCAGATTGTTGTCATCGACGAAGTCGCCGGCCAACTGATTGCGCTGATCGCTATTCCGCTCGCATGGAAAACTTTTCTCGCGGGTTTTATACTTTTTAGAGCTTTCGATATCATCAAGCCGCCGCCGGTGCGGCAACTGGAGCAACTTCCGGAGGGAACGGGAATTGTGCTCGATGATGTTGCCGCAGGAATTTTGGCTTTGGTTGGGATGCATCTTTTGCTGCATTTTGGGCTACTAAGTTAGTACTGGTCGCGAGTCACCGGTATCGGCTCGCTGCGAGATTATTCGCTCGCTTTCGGGCGGCTTAAACCTCATGGGATTTTCTGATCGCATTCTCGGCAAGAAAAACGTTAACGGCGGACCTCGCATTGACACGGTGGCGCCGTCGCTGGCACTCGCCGGAGGCGAACTGCGAATCACCGGCTCCGGCCTTCGGCCCCAAGAGCTGCACCGCCCAAAAGTACAATTCGGTGATTTCGAAGGGTCCATCATCGTCAGCTCCGATGGATTCCTGGTCGCGCGGGTTCCCGAAGGAGCGACTTCCGGTCCGGTGGTAGTTGCTACGAACGGCCACGTCAGCAATTCGCATCCGGTGAAGGTGGCGGTTCCCATCGCCGATAATCTTCATCCCGTCACCAGTCCGGCGCTTGACGCCGAAGGCAACATCTACGTTACATTTTCGGGTTCGCGCGGCCAAAAAGTCCCCGTCGCGATCTACAAGATCGACACGAATTACGTGATCAAGCCATTTGTCTCTGAAATGATGAATGCCACGGCCATTGCATTCGATCGCGAAGGCCAGATGTATGTCTCTTCTCGCTTTGACGGCGCGGTCTATCGGGTCGCGCCGAACGGGACCATGACCACCTATGCCGAAGGCATGGGCGTAGCCACGGGGATCGCGTTTGACCGCGAGCAGAGTCTTTATGTGGGCGATCGCAACGGCACCATATTCAAGATCTCCCGCGACCAGCAGGTGTTCGTATTTGCCACACTAGAAGCAAGCGTTTCGGCCTATCATCTGGCGTTCAGTCCGCAAGGGGATCTTTTCGTTACGGGACCCACGGATCGCGTCTACAAAATCGATCCCAACGGAACCGTGACCACATTTTATAAGGGACTGGGACGCCCGCAGGGCCTGGCCTTTGACGTGGAGGGAAATTTTTATGTCGCGGCATCGTTATCGGGGACGCGCGGAATCGTAAAGATTGCGCCTGACGGAATGGCCAATCTGGAAGTTGCAGGCCAGGGCTTGGTGGGCCTCGCATTTGCGCCGGGGCGCTCGGTCATCCTGGCCACTACCAGCAGCGTCGCCACCACGGGCAGCGTGCATCACCTTTCGTGGAACATTCAAGGCCTGCCGTTGCCGCCCGACTAATCTGGATTTGTGATTTCTCGTGGTCCCTTTCTAATACGCTTTGCCCTCTCGCTGCTCTTCTCTTTTCGTTTAAACTTTTAACGCGTGAACGCTGAAATCATTGCGGTGGGTTCGGAGATGCTGACGCCTTTCCGCATGGACACCAATTCCTTGTACCTGACCGAGCAGCTCAACCTGCTTGGGGTCGACGTAATTTTCAAAAGCATTGTGGGCGACGATCTGCGGCGTCTGGTAGCGGCTGCGCAGCATGGGTTGTTTCGCTCCGACATTCTGATTTTCAGCGGCGGCCTCGGACCTACGGAAGACGATTTGACGCGCGAGGCTGTGGCCGAGGCTCTGGGTTTAACCCTGCGACGCGATCCGGAAATTCTCGCCCGCCTGGAGCAGCGCTTCGCACAGCGCGGTTGGAAGATGGCTGCCAACAATGCCAAGCAAGCAGATGTACTCGAGGACGCGACGGTGCTTCCGAATCCGAATGGCACCGCGCCGGGGCAGTGGCTGAGCGGCGAGTTCGATGGCCGAGAGCACATTATCGTACTGCTGCCCGGCCCTCCGCACGAACTGAAAGCTTTATTCGAAAGTGAAGTGCGGGAGCGCATGCGCGCCAAAGTTCCACCGGCGGCGCTGGCAGTCCGTACTTTGAAGATTGCCATGCTGGGCGAGTCGGCAGTAGATGCACGCGTAGCCCCTATCTACAAACGATACACCGATGTTGAAACCACCATCCTGGCTGGTGCGGGAGAAATTGAGCTGCATTTCAAAACGCAGGGCTCCTCGCTTGAGGCAGCGCAAGCCCGCGTAGACGAAGTTGCGGGTGTGGTTGAGGACGAATTGGATGACGCAGTCTTCTCGCGCAACGGCGAATCTCTGGAGCAGATCGTCGGCTACTGGCTTCAAATGCGCAATGCGACGGTTGCCGTAGCGGAGTCTTGCACCGGAGGACTGTTGGCAGAACGGCTCACGTCGATCAGCGGCAGCTCCCGTTATTTTCTGGGCGGCGCGGTCGTGTACTCGAACGCGTTGAAGACCGANNNGTCGCCAGCGATCGCGGAACCGAAGTGGTGCAGCGCAATTTTCCCGGCGACCGCCAGCGTATTCGCCGCTTCGCCTCCACCATGGCGCTCGATATGTTGCGGAAGAAACTGATGTGAAGGAAGCCTTTAGCTGCGAGCTATGAGCTTCGAGCTTTGAGCACTTGCTTTGCAGCTGGATCGTCGGTTCGTTTGAGTTTAAACAAATTGCGTGAGCCTCGCGCTCGGTAATTTCAAGATTCCAAGCTGGCGGCAAGGAACTGTTTATGCGCCTCTTTGTTGCTGTCGACATTGACGACGCCATTCGCGAACGCATCACCCGCTTCATGGAGGGAGTGGAGGGATTCGCGCCTGATGCACGCTGGGCAAAGCCGGAGTCGCTGCATGTGACGTTGAAGTTTATTGGCGAACAACCTGAAGCCATGGCGGAGCGGATCAAGGAGAATTTGGGCAAGGTGACAGGGGACACTGTCAGTATTCATTTCCGCGGCCACGGATTTTTCCCTTCGGCAACATCAGCGCGCGTGTTCTGGATTGGCATCGATTCGGGGCCAGAATTACCGGCTCTGGCTGGCGCGATTGATAACAAGTTGGCGACGCTTGGAATTCCGAAAGAAGACCGCCCATTCAGCCCTCACCTCACTCTGGCGCGTGGCCGGGTCGGATCCGGTTCACCGCGACGAAGCAAAGCAGATGCTCCGAATCGCGCTTTTCAGCATTTGCAGAAGAAGATGGCTGCCTTGCCGACGCTTGAGTTTGGTACCATGTCGGCCCGCGAGTTCTTTTTGTATCAAATCCAGCTCTCGCCGAAGGGATCAAGGTACACGAAACTGGCTGGCTTCGGTTTAAAGTAGCGCCGTCTGAGGGATTGCATTCCCGTACTCTTCTCGCTTCCCGCCCGGTCGGGAACGACGATTCACGAAATGCCGAGATTACTTCTCATCGCCGCCACGAGCTACCTTTTAGGCTCGATCCCGTTTGGCTATCTCCTGGTGCGGATTTTTCGGGGTGAGGACGTGCGGCGCATAGGCAGCGGCAATATTGGCGCCACGAATGTCGCTCGCAAATCACCGATGCTGGGCTTGCTGACTCTGTTGCTGGACGCGCTGAAAGGATCGACCGCAGTGGCCGCCGGCGTTCTTCTGAATCCCGCGAGCTCTCCTACAATTTTCGAGCGTTTTTCCCCGGCTGATATTCCGTGGCGTACAATTTTTCCCGCTTCGTCTCCTGAGCTAGTGATAGGTGCTGCCGTAGCTGCGCTTTTTGCCGTCGTTGGCCACATGTTTCCCATCTGGCTGAGCTTTCGCGGCGGCAAAGGAGTAGCCACGGGGCTGGGCGCATTCCTGATCATTGCTCCGAAAGCCGTGCTGCTTTCGGCCGCTATCTTTTTCGTTCTGGTACTCATCTTCCGTTATGTTTCTTTGGGATCGATTGCTGCGGTCGCGGCTTTTCCTAATTTCGCACTGGTGTTGCACGAGTATGGCAATGCCCCCGTGGCTTTGGTATTAATGGCGATGGCCTCGGTGCTGATCGTCATCAAGCATTCCGCAAATATTCGCCGCCTGCTGACGGGCAGCGAAAACCGATTGGGATCGAGGCACGCATGAGCGAGATTGCCATCATCGGCGCGGGGGCGTGGGGAACGGGAATCGCGATCGTGCTCGGGCGCAAAGGGACGCACCGCGTCCGGCTGTGGGCGCACGAGTCCGACGTCTGCGAATCGATTAGTCAGAAGCGGGTCAACGAGAAATTTCTTCCCGGCCGCCCCATTCCTGATTCGGTCTGGGCCAGCAACGATCTGGCGGCGACTTTGCTGGGAGCACAAATCGTAGTCAGCGTAATGCCTTCGCAGCATTGCCGGGCTCTGTTTCAGCGCATGCGCACGCTGATGCGGCCAGAGACATTGATCGTAAGCGCCACCAAAGGATTGGAAGAAGGTTCTTTGCAGCGTATGAGCGAAGTGATCACACAAGTGATGAAAGGTGATGAGGGACTGATTCCAGCCGTAGGGGCGCTCAGCGGACCATCCTTCGCGCAGGAAGTTGCTCGCGGAGATCCTACGGCGATTACGATCGCGTCAGCGGATGTGGCGCTCCTGCGCACGGTACAACAGGAGTTTAGCGATCCAAGCTTTCGTATTTACACCAACAGCGACATGGTCGGCGTAGAACTGGGCGGCGCGCTCAAGAACATTGTTGCCATTGCCGCAGGAATTTGCGACGGCCTCGGCTTCGGCCACAACTCGGTCGCGGCGCTGATTACGCGCGGTCTGGCGGAGATGACTCGGTTGGTCGTGGCCTGCGGGGGTCGCGCCGAAACCATGGCCGGACTGGCCGGCCTCGGCGATCTGGTGTTGACCTGCACCGGCGGCTTGTCGCGAAACCGAAGTGTCGGCGTCGAACTCGGGCGCGGGCGGAAGCTGCCGGACATTATCGCCGGTATGCACGGCATGGTCGCCGAGGGAGTCTTCACTACGACGGCCGCGGTTGGCCTCGCCCACGCCCGTGGCGTCGAAATGCCGATTACGCAACAGATGCACGCGATTCTGCATCAAGGGAAAGCCCCGCGGGAAGCGATACAGGAGTTGATGGCTCGAAGCGGCAAGAGTGAGGGTGGGCCGTAAGCTTCGGGCTTCGGCCTTTGGCTCTTAGCTATTAGCTCTTAGCCTTTAGCACTAGATCCGAGATTCTTGCCATCTTTGGAGCTCCGCAAATTAAGCAGCACAGCCGTGTTACCCTTTACGGTCTTACCGCTCTGTATCAGCAATAACTGGAGCCCTTCATGTGCGTTCCCAAATATCTGCTTGCAGTCGTGTTCTTTGTTCTCCCTCTGACCACCGCGGCGGCGCAAACCAAAACCATCGCCGAGCGCCTTGGTTACGCGCGCGATGCGAAGCTACTCATCATCCACGCCGACGACCTTGCGGTCGCACACTCTGAAGACGCAGCCAGCTTCGCCGCTCTCGACCAGCATGCCGTGACATCCGCCAGCATCATGGTTCCCTGCCCCTGGCTGACTGAGGTTGCCGCTTACGCCAAGAACCATCCTGATGCGGACTTGGGATTGCACCTGACTCTGAGCAGCGAATGGAAAAGCTATCGCTGGGGATCGGTAGCGCCGCGCGACCAGGTTCCGAGTCTGTTTGATTCTTCCGGATATTTGTGGCCCGAGACGGAGCTGGCCGCGAGTAATATTAAACCGGGAGAGGCGGAGCGCGAGATTCGTGCTCAAATCGAACGCGCCATTGCCATGGGAATTCATCCCACTCACCTGGACAGCCACATGGGCGTCCTTTTCGCGCGGCCTGAGCTTTTCGCGGTCTATGCGAAAGTTGCCCGCGAGTACAAACTGCCTTTCCTGGCGGTGCAATCCTCAGATGCGCCCAAAGAGCTAATGTCGCTGCTCACAGACAAAGACATTGTGCTGGATTCGGTGGTGATTGCGAATCCGACCATTGCCCCCGGCGAATGGAAAAAGTTTTATGCAAACGCCATCCAGAATCTGAAACCCGGGGTCACCGAAATCATTGTCCACCTCGGCCATGACGATGCGGAACTTCAGGCGGTCACGGTCGATCATCCTGACTATGGAGCAGCCTGGCGGCAGCGCGATTATAACGTCGTGACCAGCCCCGAATTCAAAAAGGCGCTCGAAGACAATCACGTCATTCTTATTCATTGGAAAGACCTGAAAGGCCTTCTCAATTAGCCTCCTCGTGCGAAAGCGGCGGCTCGCTTTGATTTGCCGACTGCCTCGGCGGTACCACTATCGAAAGGTACTTTGGTAATGCTTCTTACTCTAGCTTTTCGTCGAGCCTAAGACGTTCACCGTTAGAATTTTAGAGACACGTTTGAAAGCTGCCGCCACTTCGTCTTCGGCGTCTGCGATGAGTGAAGGGAGAAACTTGTCCGCCAGCGCTCCGAACCCGGCACGCATCCCGATTCTCTATGTAATCCTCGGTGTGCTTCTGGTCATCAGCATTGTCCCAATGTATTTTTATTCCACACAGGTTGAGGCGATCAATCGCGACCGGCTGAAGACCAACGAGATGCTGCTGCAGAATACGGTAACGCGTTCGCTCGCCGATGATCTCTCGCAGCATGAACGCTCGCTGCACATGATGCTGGCAAATTTGTCGTCCGCCATACAGGTCGCCAGCGGCGGTGACATCGGCGAGACCAATATTCATTCTCCCGAACTGCGAGCCCTGCTGGAAAACTTCGTATCTTCGTCAGACGAGCTTGCCTACGCCACGCTGTTGAACTCCGACGGCAAAGGAATTTCGGCGGGACGAATTGCCCCGGACGCCTTTCTGAATCGCGAGCTGGAGCGGGCTTATTCCGCCGCGCGCGACGGCCGCGCCTATAACGGTCAGGCGCTGGTCGTGGGCGAAGGAAAATCTGCCCGTACCGTATTTCTGGTCAGTTATCCGGTCACCTATGAACAGCGTTTCCTGGGAATGATCGGCTCTGTAGTCGACCTGCAATTCCTGATCCGCCGCCTGCAGGAAGTGAGTGGCGGCGGCCTCACCCCATACGTGGTCGACGCTCAAGGACGATTGGTGGCCGCGGCCAGTCCCGAGTATGCCACGGGGCAGGACATGAAGAATCTGGACATCGTGCGCAACTTTGTGGGCGGTGGCAATAAAGCGCAACTAGCTGAAACTCGCGAATTCACCATGAATAACGGGGCTGAGAAAGTAGATATGCTGGGCACCTACAGCCCGGTCACTTCCCTGGATTGGGCAGTTGTGGTGCAGAAACCTCAGGGCGAAGCCTATCGTGGCATCCTCGAAATGCAGCGTACCGGCCGCCTGCTGGCTCTTCTGGCAGTTCTGTTGAGCATCGGGGTCAGCATCTTCGCCGCCCGCCGCATTACCAATCCCCTGCAGGTGCTCACGCAATCGAGCCGGGCGTTGGCGCGTGGTGATTTTTCTCAGCGTGTTACACTTTTCAGCCGCACGGAAATTGGCGAACTCGCCCACACGTTTAACACCATGTCAGTGGAACTGGAACGTTTTGTCGCCGACCTGAAGCGCGCCGCCGAAGAAAATCGCGAACTGTTCATGGGCTCCATTCAAATGCTGGCCGGTGCGGTTGACGAAAAGGATCCGTACACTCGAGGCCATTCTGACCGCGTCACTCGCTATTCCCTGCTGATAGCCAAGGAAATGAACATGTCTGACGAGTTCCTCGAGGTGCTGCGCATCTCCGCTCAACTTCATGATGTGGGCAAGATCGGCATTGAAGATCACATCCTGAAAAAGCCGGGCGCATTAACCGAAGAAGAGTTCGAAGTCATGAAGACACACACCACCAAAGGCGCAAACATTTTGCGTCCCGTCACGCAGTTGGCTGAGATGCTTCCTGGCATTGAGTTGCACCATGAGGCGCTCGACGGCCGGGGATACCCGTACGGTCTGCAGGGTGATCAGATTCCCTTGCTGGCCCGCATCATTGCCGTGGCCGATACTTTCGACGCGCTCACCACCACGCGTCCTTATCAGCATGCGCACACGCCCGAGCAAACCCTGCAGATCATCAAGAACCTGGCAGGAAAACGCCTCGATCCGAAAGCGGTGGAAGCTCTGCTCGCGGTCTACACCCGGGGTGACATCAAGATCCAGCGATTCACGATCAAGCGTCCGATCGCGCCCCAATCCACGCAGCCGCCCGCCACCCCAGTCACCCCCGGCACAACGACTCCTTCCGAAATCGCAACCCTGGAAAGAACTCGAGTCTGAAAGTTGCCGGCTCTGACTCCGAGCGAGCTTCCTCATTCGGCAGAAGTGCGCCGAGTTTCAAGATGACTCCTTCCAGTCAAGTTCAGTCTGAGATGATTCTCTCGCTCGGCTCTTTATTGCGAACTCACAGCGCGGCCACGCGCCGTTGCACCAGCAGAAAGTAGGCAGCCACCAGAACCAGCACCGCTCCGTTTACGCCTAATACGATTGGAGCCGTAAACATGGGAACCAGCCATCCCGAGACCAGGTTGCCCATGGGCATACCTCCGCGGAAGGCGCAGTTATAGACGCTCATCACCCTTCCCCGCATTTCGTTGGTGGTAATCAACTGCACCAGGGAGGTCACAGTAGCGAACACCGCCATCATGGAGGCGCCTACCCATACCAGCGTGGCATAACTCAAGGGCAACGATTTTGAAAGTGAAAATACTGAAATCCCCGCTCCCAAGCAGATGAGCATGGTTAGGGCGAACCGTCCTTTGTTGCGCATGTTGCCGATGCCAGCCACCGCCAGCGATCCGCAAATCGATCCCACGCCCATGAGCGAAAGCAGGTTGCCATAGGTCTCCGGGCCGCGATGAAAAATGTCTTTAACGAATACTGGAATATAAGTTCGCATGGGCATACTCAACGCCGTCATGCAGAACGCCAGCAAAGTCAGCGCCACCATGGAGCCCTGCTTGCGCACGAACCCAATGCCCTGCTTCAGGCTGCTGAACATAGACTCCGTGGTCGTCGCCGGCAGATAGCGCGCCGCGATCATGGAAAGCGAAACGACGGGAGCGAGAAACGAGATCGCATTCAGCCCAAAGCACCAACCTTCGCCTAACTTTGCTAAAGCCTGTCCCGCGAGCGCAGGCCCGATCGTAACCGCCATGTTGAACTGGATAGAGTTCAGCGCAATCGCATTGGGCATGTCTTCGCGATCGACCAGCGTTGGAATCAGCGCCTGGTAGGCCGGTCCACCGAACGCCTGCGCCAACCCGGACACGAACGAGAGACAGAGAATGTGCCACACATGCACCCAACCCGCCGCCACCAGTATGGTGAGTATTCCGGCGCTCGCCATCTGTACATATTGCGATGCCAGCAGAATCTTTCGGCGTTCGGTGCGGTCGGCTACTACGCCACCGATGAGCGAGAACAGGAAAATAGGAATGCCGCCGAGAAATTGATCCAGTGCCAGTAGAAACGCCGAATGGCTCAGTCGATAAATCAGCCAGCCCTGCGCCACGATCTGCATCCAGGTGCCAATACTCGAAGTACAGGCGCCGAACCACATCAGACGGAAATCTCGGTATTGAAATGCTTTGAAAATTCGGCGAAGCGTCGACGTTGCCATGTGCTCCGTGCGGTCTTGCTGTCCGGCATCTATCTTCGCACGAGGAAGCGTTTGCTGCTTTGTGGGTGAGAGCACCCCTATTGGACGCGCGTTTACCCTGGATGTGATCGGGCGCTTGTATTCGCAGAAGATTTTCACGAAACCTTCATAATGCAGCGATACCCTGCCTTCATCGTCGAAGGATCGTCTTCGCCCCGACCGGATGCCCGTATAATCAACTTTTAGCCTTTTATGATTCAGACCCTATTCGGCAGTCTTACGGAAGAACAAAAGCCCAGCTTCATGGATCGCATGAAGCAGGCGGTCACGCGCACCCGCGAAAACCTCGCCGAGCGCATCGACGAGGTTATTTCCCTCGGCAAAGAGATTGACGCCCGCACTCTCGACGACCTTGAGGCCACGCTCATCGCCGCCGATTTGGGCAGCACTACCACGCAAGAAGTACTAGGCAAGCTGCGCGAGAAGGCAAACTACAAGCAGATCAGGGACGTTGCCGAACTCAAGCGCCTGCTGAAAGAAGAGTTGCTGGCAATTTTGAATACGGCGAATACTCGCCCGGTCAGCAAAGTCGAAGGCTCTCCGGAAGTGATTCTGGTGGTTGGCGTGAACGGCACCGGCAAAACCACCACGATCGGCAAACTGTCGCAGGTTTTCCGCTCCCAGGGAAAAAACGTACTGCTCTGCGCAGCCGACACGTTTCGTGCCGCCGCCATCGACCAACTCGAGATTTGGGGTTCGCGCACCGGAACCGAAGTCATCAAAACCAAGCCCGGCGGCGATCCTTCAGCAGTATTGTTCGATGCCCTGCAAGCGGCCGTAGCGCGCAAAGTCGACTACGTTGTGGTCGATACCGCGGGCCGTCTTCACACCAAGACCAGCTTGATGTCGGAACTCGATAAGATGCGGCGCACCGCCCAGCGCATCATTCCCGGCGCGCCCCATGAAACTTTGCTTGTGATGGACGCGACAACCGGACAAAATGGTTTGCAGCAGGCGCGCATGTTCACCGAATCCGCCGGGGTCACAGGGATCGTTCTTACCAAACTCGACGGCACGGCAAAAGGCGGAGTCGTAGTGGCGATCTCGCGCGAGCTCGGTTTGCCGGTGCGTTATGTTGGCGTCGGTGAGAAGGCCGGCGACTTGCTGCCTTTCGATCCGAAAGAATTTGTGGATTCGCTATTTGAATAGGAGCGGATATGTCGGATGATGGTGAGAAACGCTCGAAATTCAAAGTAGTACTCGACTTCCTGAAGCGTCTGGTGGGCAAGAAACCGGCGCCGCCGGGAGATCCGTATGCGTATGCGATGGCGCCGGTACGTCGCGGTCCCAAAGGCCGGAGCGGAGCCGCCGTCGCTGAGATCGAAGAAGATTCGTATAAAAGTTTCCCTCCGCGCCGTTGAGCGTAGCGTCGTAGAGCGTCCGCCAGCCGAGCACTTTACGCACCGAAAGCATTTATGCGGAAGAGCGGCCCTTCAGGGCCGCGTCAGCTGTTCCCAGGAATTACGGGCTTCAGCCCATGTGATCCCCCGCCGTGTTAGATTCCCTGAATGCCAGCTGACTCCGCCGACGAACAACTTCTCCACCGCGCTCTGGAGCTCGCTCGTGAAGGATTAGGATTAGCCTCGCCTAATCCGTACGTCGGCGCGGTAATTACAGACCGCGAAGGCAACGTTGTTGGAACCGGAACCTACACTTATTCCGGCGTAAAGCACGCCGAGATTCTTGCTCTCGAATCCGCCGGCAACAAAGCAGGCGGCGGAACTCTCTACATTAACCTCGAACCGCATGCGCATCAGGGACGCACGGCTCCGTGCACGGATGCGCTGATCGCCGCAGGCATTCATCGAGTAGTGGCTTCGATGCCCGATCCCAACCCTAAAGTGAGCGGCCAAGGATTCGACCAGCTGCGCTCCGCGGGCATACAGGTTGAAGTCGGTCCTCTAAGAGATGAGGCTCGCCGTTTGAATGAGGCATTCGCGCGTTACATTCGCTACGGCACGCCCTTTGTCACGCTGAAGGCCGCCATGACGCTCGATGGCAAGATCGCGCCGCCACCATCCGACGTGCTCGAGCGGCACGAAGGCATTCCTCCCGGCGGATGGGTCACGAGCGAAACCGCGCGCGCGCACGTGCAAGAGTTGCGGCATCAGAATGACGCGCTAATGGTCGGTGCGGGGACGATTGTTTCCGACAATCCGCTGCTTACCGATCGCAGCGGCCGTCCGCGACGGCGACCGCTACTGCGCGTCATTCTCGACTCGCGCCTGCGCCTTCCGCTGGAATCGCGGCTGGTGCAAGGCGCTGCGGCGGCACAAAAAAATGATGTACTGGTTTTTTGCACTACGGCAGATGAGCAGAAGAAGGCTCAACTCGAAGAACTTGGCATTCGCATTGAGACCGTTGCCGCAGGTGAACCGGACGGACGTCCAGACCTTCCTGGGATTCTGCGGCGACTCGGGCAACTGGAGATTACATCGGTGCTGATCGAAGGCGGCGCTACCGTGAACTGGGCCGCGCTAGCCTCAGGCGTGGTCGACAAAGTCTTTCTCTATTACGCGCCGAAGATCCTTGCGGGCTCCGGTTCGATTCCATTCGCGGCTGGCCCGGGATTTCTACAGATGTGCCATGCGGCGAAGGTCAACAATATTCAACTGCATCGCTTCGGCGAAGATTTTGCGGTGGAAGGCTATCTGCGCGATCCGTATGCAGAATGAATTCCTTTCACTACTGAGGCACAGAGTCACAGAGAAAATCAAGTCATGATTTGTTCTTCTCCGTGTCTCTGTGACTCTGTGGTGAATAGGTTTATGATGTTTTGTTTATCCGAGAGGCGCTTATGTTTACTGGCATCGTAGAAGAAGTGGGACGCATCATTCGTATCGAACAGCGCGGCGAAAACCGTCGTATTACCGTCGCCGCCGAGGGTGTGCCAAAAGAATTGCACACGGGCAACAGCGTATCGGTGAGTGGCGTCTGCCTCACGGCGCTGGACATCAAGCCGGGATCGTTTTGCGCCGACCTCGCTCCCGAAACTTGGATCCGCACATCGTTCTCGCGAATTCACGAAGGCGCGCTGGTAAACCTTGAACTGCCCATGAAGGCCGACGGCCGCTTCGGTGGCCACATCGTGCAGGGACACGTTGATGGAGTCGGCCAGTTGATCGCCTTCGAGCGCATCGCCGATTCGGAGAACTGGTGGCTGCACATTGAACTGCCGGAGGAGGTCGAGAAATACACGGTCTACAAGGGATCGATTTCCATCGAGGGCATCAGCCTGACCGTCGCGCAACTGGAGAATCATCGCTGCACCATCGCCATCATTCCGCACACGGTGGAGATGACGAATCTGCATTCTCTAAAGCCCGGCGACCCCGTCAATTTGGAAGCCGACCTGATCGCCAAATACGTCGAGAAGATGATGAAGGGCGACGCGGGCCGTTCGCTGACCATTGAAGAGTTGGTGGAACAAGGGTTTTAACAGCGGTTGCCCGTAAACATCGGTGCATGCTGACAACGGTCCACTGACAACTGCTTCTACGCTTCGATTTTCAGTTCATCTAGTTCTAGGAATTCCTGAATGATCGGCTCGGAGCTCTTTTCCATCTCCGCATAAGTACCGAAGAAAATTGCTTTGGCTTCGTGCAGAAACATCACGCGGTCGGCTAATTTTTTAGCCAGCCGCATGTCGTGGGTCACCACGATGCTGGTCAGGTTGAGTTGAATTTTCAGCCGCTTGATGAGATCGCCGAGCAGCTGCGCCATCAACGGATCAACCATGGTTGTTGGCTCGTCATAAAGCACGCACTCGGGGCGCGCGGCCAACGCTCGGGCAATGGCGACAGAGCGCTTCATGCCGGTCGAAAGATCGGAAGGAAGCAAGTCGCGCATCTCCTGCACGGCCACCATCTGCAATAGGCCGTCGACGATTTGGTACATCTGCTCTTCATTCAGTTCCCCGGTTTCACGTAGAGGAAACGCCACATTCTCGCCGACCGTGAGCGAGTCGAATAACGCGCCGTTCTGAAACACCATAGTCACTTTTTTGCGAATGGCTTTTAGTTGTTCCTCGGTGTAGTCGGTAATGTCCTCTCCGGCGACAATGACGCGACCCGAGTCGGGCTTGAGAAATCCCATGATGTGATGCAGCGAAACCGATTTCCCCACTCCGCTGCGACCTAGTATGCAAACTGTTTCCGAGGGCAACACATTGAAACTCACACGATCGAGCACGACATTGTCGCCAAAGGCCTTGGAAACCTCTTTGAACTCGATGTACGGCGCAGGTTGAGGATTGTCGGGCATGAGTCAGCTTCTTCGTTTCTGGTTATTAACCTTTGCCTCTTTCGCTTGTGATCCTGAGCGCGTACTTTGCGTGAAGGATCTCTTCAGTTATTTCGGCCGCCACCAGATTCGTTTCGAACAGCTTCCAGTTCTCCCGGCGTATTCAAGTTCCGGAACATACTCGAAGAAAAGCCGGCGGATTCCAATTCTTTTTCAGCGACTATACGCGTATGCGGTGCAGCAAACAGCGCGTCAATCTTATAGTGGCCTGAGCGCAGAGAATTTTCCGCCGCGTCGGCGAACTGCGGGCGGTAGACAGCGCACAACGGCTGCAAGCGCCCGGCGGCCTGCGCAACTGCCACCGTTGCATTGGCAGAATTTCGCGCGCACATGATCAGATACTCTAACAGTGCCGTCGATAGAAATGGCACGTCCACGGCCAGAATCAGATTCAGTTCGGCGCTCGATGCTTTCAATGCAGCGTGGATTCCGCCAAGCGGTCCGCAGTCGCGGAAAACATCTTCGACTACGGGAGCAAACTGCGCGAACTTTCCGCGATCGCCCACGATGCGCACATCGGAAGTCAGGAGTCGAGCAAGGTCCAGAGCTCTCTGCAGCAGCGTGCGACCATCGAGCAAGACGAAAGCCTTGTCCGTGCCCATGCGTGTGCTTTTTCCGCCGCCCAGGATGAAGGCGGCAACATCGGGCGAGGGACCGTCCATGTGGCGATGATACATGGTTGACTGTCTCTACTCAGGCGGGCTAAGTTTGGCTTATGAAGTCGATGAGCAAGGCGGGCCTGATGGTTGGATTGGCCGTCGCGCTGGCGGGATCCACTTCCGTGGCCCAGAATCGGGAATCGTCGTTACGCACTACATCAGGGATAGATCTGCTCGTGGTCGATCCCTCAGGCGCGGCGATTCCGAAAGCGAAGGTCAGCATCAAGGATGGCAGGAACGGGGAGATTGCAGACGGTCTCACAGACAGGTCAGGCAAGTTTATTATTTCGCAATTTCCGTCCGGTGCTTATCAACTCACGATCTCTCTCCATGGATTTCAGCCATACGCGAAGACTTTGGATGTATTAGAGCATACGGTGGCCGATCTTACCGTTACTCTGCCGATTGATCCCGCTACTGTCCTTCATCGTGGCAACTCTGCCTTTAATCTCGTTGTCAACGATGGGAGCGGTGCGGTCATTCCAAAGGCCCGCGTTTCGTTGACTCAAATCGCAACCCGCGTTGAGTTTGAGGGAAGAACGGACGAGTCTGGAGTCTTCCACGGCGCAGATTTAAGTTCTGGTCAGTACACCGTCCGCATTGAGCGTCTTGGATTCCTTACTGTCGAAGTCCCGACACATTTAGATCCTAACGAAACTCGCGAAATGGCAATTACCCTTCGAGTATCGCCAACGCCCCCCGACTTCCCACCTGAATTCCCCGGACCGGAGCCCAAGATTTCTAGGTTGGACTCTGAGCAACTCCCGTACCCGACGGTCCTTCGCCCCATGAATCCACCGCAATCAAAGCCGCAAGGAAATCGCATCAAGCGCTTCTTCTCCACGCTGGGCCGAAAGCTCGCCCGCTGACTTCGGATTAAAACCAACCAAGAAACGATTCACAGGATAAGTCGCTCTGTTTATTGCATTTAGCGCGATCCGCGCGATTGCTTTGCACGAAAGTAACCTACCCAAAGCGTCGCGCTCGCGAGATGATAGGCCAAGCTTGAGTAAGTTAGCCCGGACGTTATAACATGCCGCAAAAATTCATGGATGTACTGATGCTGGGGCGCTGCTCACACGAATTCTCGTGGCCGCGCCGGGGTGGCGACGGCAACTACTACCAGGTTTGCTTGCTGTGCGCCGCGGAATATAAATACGATTGGGCCACCATGCGCCGCACCGAACGGGTGGAGCATGCCAAGCCGGAAACGGGTTTGCGGCGCAGCCACGGGCGCGAAAAGCGGCCTTCGTGGGTACCGCGAGCGCGCCGCCTGAAGCTCGATATACCTCTGCGCTATCGCGTCAACAAGACCAGCATCTGGTACGAAGGCATCATCGAAAATATCAGCCAGAGTGGGGTGCTATTCAACGGGCCGCAACAGCTCCCGGTCAATGCGCTGATTGAGATGGTTTTCGAAATGCCGGAAGAGATTTCCGGACAGAAGAACAGCAACGTCATATGCCAGGGCCGAGTCATGCGGGCTCAGGATAATTCCGAGCCCCCGACTGACAGTGGCGAACTCGCCGCTTCCATCGTGGACTATAAGTTCGTCCACTAAGCACGCCCGCAACGGACTTCTCGCCTTGAAAGTTAGGGCATGCTCTAACCTCGCCGCCCTCGCCGCCCTCACCGCACGCGTGCCGCAAGCTTATTCTGCGCGAAATCTACAGCCTTGAAGAGAGAGATTTCGCAAACCGACGCGTTCTCGCCGTTCTCATTTTGCCGCGGAAGTTCGCTCGATGGCCGCGACCAGGCCCGGTATGGTGAATTCTTTCGCCGCAATGTCAACCGGCAAGTCCAGTTCCCGCAATGTGGCTGACGTGACAGGGCCAATCGACGCCATTCGAATTTCCGCGAGTGATGCTGTGCGCATTTTCGAGATCGATCCTACCAGTTCCACAAAGTTCCGAACACTCGAAGAGCTCGTGAAAGGAATTACGTGCGGACGTTTTTTCGGATTCTTCAGCGTGGCGCGCAGGCGATCCTTTGAGGACAACGGCACGATAGTTTCGTAGGCTTCGACGACATCCACGTGCGCTCCCGCCTCGCGCAACTCGCGCGGAATCACATCCCGGGCAACTTTAGCGCGAACCAGCAGAACGCGTTTTCCCTTAATTTTATGTTTCAGGCTTCGCACCACGGACTCGGCTACATATTCTTTGGGAACTACGTCGACTTTCGCGCCTCGTTGCTCGATTGCTTTCTTTGTCGCGGGACCAATGGCAGCGATGCGCAAGCGCTCAAGACCGCGCATAGTCAGGCGCAGTTTCTCCATTCGTTTCCACATCGCCTCTACCCCATTCACGCTGGTCAAAATCAGCCAGTCATAACTGCCCAGATTTTTTAAAGCCGCGTCCAAAGGCCGGAAGGATCTCGGCTTGCGAATCTCGAGGAAGGGAATCTCAATCACGACCGCGCCGCGCCTGCGCAGTTCTCCAGAGAGCGCGCCAGCCTGGTGGCGAGCCCGTCCCACCAGCACTCGAACTCCTCGTAATGGCTGGCTTGCCTCTACTTTCAATTTGCTCATGGTTCGATTGGGCGAACAAAATGCCGTCTTAACACAAAATCACTCACTTTTCTTCCCCAGTCGTTGCTCGCGCATGAGACGCGAAACACCTGAAGCCGCGGTGTCTTCCGCTTTTTCCAGCGCCGTAATCACATTCGCTTGCTCTTCCCGCGTGCGGTTCTGGCTGAGCTTGAATTTGGCTTCAATCTTTGTCGCCGTAATTTCAAATCCGACGATATGGTTTAGCATGCGACTGCGGTAGGTTTCGCTCAAACTCGTCCATTGCTCGGCGAATTCGGGCTGGAATGCAGCGATGAGTTCGTCCAGCATGGGTTGTAATTCTTCTTCCGTCGCGAACACACGGGCGGTGCCGTAGACATGAACAGCACCGTAATTCCACGTAGGCACCGTTTCGTGCGTGGTGTAGTGAGCCGTGGAAATAAAGGCGTGTGGCCCGTGAAAGATGGCGAGAGGCTGCGATTGTTCAAGGAATTGCCAATGTGGGTTCGCTTTGGCGACATGGCCGCGGAGCACGAGGCGATCGCCGGTTTCATGTATCGATAACGGGAGGTGCGTGGCGAACGGACCCTGGTCCGTAGAAGAGATCAGGATCGCGAAGGGATTCGCTTGCATGAATGCGATCGCATCGGAATGATTGCGTACGCGAAAGTGTTCCGGGATGTACACAGTATTCTCGTTCGCCCCTTTGAGCGGAACTTCTGAATCTGCCGATCGCTCCGGCTTACGCCGTGGACCTGCAATGCTCCACCGCTCGCAGCCTAGTTCACCGGCATACTTTCGCGGCTTGCTGATACGTCGTCTTTCTTGCGAACGTGCAGAACCTTTTCCACGACAGCCACAACTTCGCCGGAATCGTCCTTTACGTCGACGAAGAACACGGGCTCGTATTTCGGCAGCGTCTTCAGCTTCTCACGAATATCGTCCAGCTGCGCATCGGTTAGGCGGAATTGAGCGTGGACCGTTCCCCTCCCCGGCCTACGGTAGCGGATGCTCGCTGCTTTATCCCACACGATGTAGTCGCGGCCAAGGTTCGCCATCAACATGAGCATATAGAAAGCGTCGGTCATGGCAAAGAGCGATCCGCCGAAATGCGTGCCGACGTAGTTAGCGTTCCACCAGCGCAGCTTCATCTCGACGTCGTCGGCCTTCATGTCGGGCGCGATCTGCTTGATGCGAATGCCCATGCCGAGAAATGGCGGCCAAAGGTTGATCCAGCGACGCAGCGCGCCGGACCCTTTCGTGCCGCCCAATATTTTGAGGAGAACGCTGCCGCTCATGGTTGCAGACTATGGCTGCGGGGCACGGCCAGGCCATGGCCGTAGACGGCTTCCAGGATTTCGTCGCCGCCGCGCGCCAGCAAAGCCGAGCCGGCATCGTTGCCGAGTTTGACCGGGTCGTCACCGTCGCGGGAATCGCGGAGAAGTTTGGAGCCGTCTGGGTCGGCCACAATGGATTCAAGATGTAATTTCCCATTCTTTATTTCCGCGAAAGCGCCAATGGGAACCTGGCAGCCTCCGCCGAGTCGGTTAAGCAAAGCACGCTCGCAGGTGGTGGCCGCGCGCGCGACAGGATCGTTCAGGAATTCCAGGTGCTCGCGAGTGGCGTCGTCGCCCTCGCGAATCTCAATGCCGAGTGCGCCCTGGCCCGCGGCGGGACACATAATTTCCGCAGGAATGATTTGTTTCACCAGTTCCGTTTTGCCGAGGCGCTTCAACCCGGCGGAGGCGAGGATGATGGCGTCGTATTCTCCCTGCTCGAGTTTGCGCAGGCGCGTGTCGACGTTGCCGCGCAGCGGGTGAATGTCGAGGTCGGGACGAACAGCCTTGAGTTGCGCCTGACGGCGCAGGCTTGAAGTCCCCACGCGCGCGCCGTGTGGCAATTCTTGAAAGCTGGCATAGTGGCGCGAGCAGAAGGCGTCGCGCGGATCTTGTCTTTCGGTAATGGCGGCGATTTCAAATCCAGGCGGAAGTTCCGTAGGCAGATCCTTCAGCGAATGTACCGCGAGATCAACGCGGTTAGCGGCCAGCGCCTCTTCGATTTCTTTTGTGAACATCCCTTTCGTACCGACCATCGCGAGGGCGACATCGGTAATTTTGTCCCCGGTGGTGTGAATGATTTCAATTTCAACTTCATGGCCGCGTGCGCGTATTAAAGCCGAGATATGATTGGCCTGCCAGAGAGCAAGTTGTGAGCCGCGCGAGCCGATGCGAAGAGTAGCCATTACTGGCGCGTCTCCACTTCGTTTTTCTTTTCGGATGTGCTTGCTTCTTTGTCGTGGAGATTGAACAACCGACGCACTACATCGATCACTGTCGTTGCCTCAGATTCTTTTGCCGCCGTTTTCAGGGTGGTGATCGGAGTGTGCATGACTTTGTTGATGATGCCGCGCGTCAGCGCTTCCACGGCGATTTCCTGCTCGGGCGTCATAGAACCGAGACGGCCGCGGACCCGGTCGATTTCCGCCTGGCGAATGGTTTCCAGATGATCTTGCAGCGAGACGATGGTCGGCACCACGTCGAGTGTGTGCAGCTTAGCCTCGAAGCGCTCCACTTCGCTCGTAATAATGGCCTCGGCGAGTTCGGCTTCTTTCCGCCGGTCCGAGACGTGACTGCTGACGGCCTGTTGCAGGTCATCAATGTCGTAGGTGAAAATACCGTCGAGCTTGGCCATCTCGGGCGAGACGTCGCGCGGCACGGCGATGTCAATAAAAAACATGGGCCGGTTTTTGCGGCGTGCCAGGAACTGCTCGCCGTGTTCGCGGCGGAAAATCGCATGCGGAGCCCCGGTCGAAGTAATGACAATGTCAGCGCGGTCGCAAGTAGCGTACAAGTCATCGAACTTGATGGCTTGTCCGTTGAATTTCTGCGCCAGGCCAATCGCGCGTTCGTAAGTACGGTTCGCCACAAAAATAGAAGTGCAGCCATGCGCCATCAGATGGCGCGCGGCGAGTTCGCTCATCTTTCCGGCGCCGACGATGAACACAGTTTTGCCATCCAGCGTTCCGAAAATCTTTTTCGCAAGTTCCACTGCTACGGACGCGATCGATACGGACGAAGATCCGACTGCCGTCTCGCTGCGCACGCGCTTGGCGACGGCGAAGGCGCGGCTGAAAAGTTGATCGAGTTGCCCGCGGACTGCGCCAATGGCGCGCGCGGTGGCGTAGGCTTCTTTGACCTGGCCGAGAATCTGGGCTTCGCCCACCACCATGGAATCCAGGCTGGAGGCCACGCGAAAGAGATGGCGAACCGCGTCTTTTCCGCGGAATTCATAGAGGTGCGGGTCCAATTCTTCGGGACTAAGTTGAAAGTGGTCGTGCAGGAATCCCCGCAGGTCGGCACTGCCGTTGACGGTGTGAGTTACAAGCTCCACACGATTGCAGGTGGAAATGACCATCCCCTCCTCAATGCCCGGATAGGCAGTGAGGTCGCGGCAAGTATCGGGAAGGCGCGATTCCGGTATCGCCAGCCGCTCCCGCACTTCCAGCGGAGCGCTCTTGTGATTCACGCCAATGAGCTGAAATCTCATTAAGCACCAAACCTGTGAATCGCCGAGAAATAGTTCGCAGCCCACGCGGCCAGCGCAGCTACGAACGCGAAAGTCGCCAGGAACGCCGCCCTGCGTCCGCGCCATCCGGAGTTCCACCGGGTGAAGACCATCAGCATGTACACGACCCACATCAGCAACGACAGCAGAATTTTAGGATCGAGAAAGTCGAGATGTCCGTAAGTGGAGATCGCTACCACGGACCCGGTCAACAGGCCGAGCGTCATGAAGGGAAAACCGAGGAGCAACGAGCGATACCCGATCTGGTCAATCACTTCGAGCGCGGGAAGGAATGAGATCAGGCTCGACGGTTTCTTGGCCTTAAGCCGGCGCTCCTGCAACAAATACAGAAGGCTGGCGCCAAAGCTGACCAGCAACGCGGCATATCCGATGAAGATCAGAAATATATGTGCGGCGAGCCATCCCTTGTGCGATACGAACTGCGTCAACAGAACTGGCTGCTCGTCGATGGCCGCAACAAACGTCAGAAAAAATACTACGGGAAATACGACCACGCCGGGGGAGGTGGTCTGGTAAATGGCATAAACGATCATGAAGAACGTCATGGAAAAAAATGCTAGCAGCGATTCCCCGTTGTGTACCGACGCCCAGACGACATGTCCCGAAAGGAAAACTTCCGTCAGCGAAACGAAGTGGAAGACCATGCCCAGGCTGGCCGCGTGCAAGGCAACTCGGCTGAACAGGTCGCTGGTGCGCGTCAGAGCCACGAAGGCGTAGACCAGTCCAACAAAATAGCAAGCGAGAGCGAACCTCAGCCAAAGCAGAGACATAGGCCTTAAAGTTTCCGGAATCCCTTGAGTCTACCCCAAATCAAGGGATTGGAGATGCTTCCTCTACTACCAGTTTCTATTTTCAAACGCCGAAGAGGATAAGACAAACAAAGCGGGTCACTTGAGGGTGTGATCAGGATCACAGAATTCGACGCACCCCGATCGTTGACGAAGTTAATACTTTTCTTTCTAGGGCTTGGTCGCCATTGGCGCCGTATGGGGATCGGCCATCCCGGGAGGCACGGCACCCGCGCTGTGGCCAGGCCCCATCGATCCCATATTGCCCGGAGCCATGCAGGTGACGCGTCCGCTAGAGGCGACGCGCAATTGAGCCGGACAGTCTCCGCTGGTCAGCTGTGCAGACGCGCCGCTCCCTTGCGACTGCACGCTGAACAGCCAGCCCTCAGCATTGCCCGCAACTCCGACTGCCATGCCCGGCATGTCGTAGGCAATATAGAAGGGATGCTTGCTCTGGCTGGCTTGCAGAGCGCAATCGCTGGCCGTTTTTGATTGGTCAGCCGTCGCCTGCACATTCAGGCGTCCACAATCGGTCGCACCCGCTCCTGAATACTCCTGCAGCTTCTGCTGCACGGCATCGATGGGCTTCGACGACGACGCAGCGGGCTTTGCCATCTTGTTGCAGGCGGTCAGGCAACAAAGCCCAACGATCACGGCAAGAGCGGAATTGTTCATGAAGTCGCATTGTAAATCGAAGAACCGGCGGGTGGAAATATTCAAACGACGCTAGCTTTCAGGGTTTAAAGTCCGCCTCGTTTATGTCCCGCGTTAATCGTTATCAATGAGCTGCGACGCAGTGTTTGAAATCCTCGCCAAATGCAAGAAGTCGTGGTAATTTCATCGCGCGCAATTTCCAGTTGGCGGGAGGGATCGGTATGCGGTTCACGACGATTATTTTGGTATTGGCCTGCATTTTGTCGCCCATGGGAGCGCAAGAAAAAACGGACGAAGGTCCGACCAATGAAAAGGCGCAGAAGACCTATAAGGAAGGCCTCGCCTATTTGAATAACGGTGCAACTCAGCTGGCCTTCGACGATTTCGCGAAGGCTGACAAGCAAGACGCAGGACATTGCCTGGCATGCCAGAAACAAATGGTATTGCACGGCATACAACTCCGCGCCTGGAAAGTGGCGGAGACTGCAGCACAGGAGATGATCGCTGAGGCCCAGCGCCCGCATGACGTGGCCGCCGCCCATTATGAACTCGGCGCCGTGCTGACAAATGAGGGAATGGTTCAGAACAAAGACGAGTTATTCACCCGTGCACATGAGGAAATGACCAGGGCTCTGGCGGCCATGCCGCAGTTCTCGCCGGCTATTCTGGGCGACGGAGAGGCCCTCGCGTGCCTCAAGCAGGACGAAAAAGCAATCGCCTGTTTTGAGCAGTTCGCCAAAATGATGCCGCCGGGCAGCCACGAGCAAAAGAGAGCATTGCGTTATGCCAGCCGTCTGGATTTAGTGCGGGCCCGGCTGGCGCCCTCGTTTGTGCTTACCACTGTTGACGGCCAGCGAGTTTCCCTCGACGACTTGCAGGGCAAGGTCGTGCTGCTCGACTTCTGGGCCACCTGGTGCCCCGACTGCCTCATGGCTGTTCCGCATATCCGCGACATCGCGAAGAAATTTCACGGTGAGCCGCTCGTGATCATCAGCATTAGCCTCGATAGCAATCAAGAAGAGTGGAAGAAATTCATCGAAAAACACGAAATGATCTGGCCGCAGTATTTCGATGGCGGTTGGAAGGGGCCGATCACAAAAGCATTCGGAGTACAAGCGATTCCGCATACTTTCACTATTGACGCTGACGGCGTGCTCCAGGATGAGCGCATCGGAGACGCATCCATTGAAGGAAAACTGAAGAAGCTGGTGGCGCAGGCTCGGGACCTACAGACAACGGCGAAAGAAACACCACAAGCTGAAGGTCACTGAGTTCGCTGCTCGCTAGCCCTATTCCACGCCCAGGCTCGCCAGCGCCTCTTCGAGCAAGTTGGCGTCAATGGTCAGCCGCCGGCCATGAGTCTTTACATCTTCCAGTTCATCGAAGGCGCGAAACAGACGGACTTTGACCGCAGCGTATTGTTCGGCGTCATTCAACGGACGCCCGTGAGAGTCGTTCCAGGCCGCACGCGTGCTGTCCGGAAAAAAGATGCTCACCGCGTAGGTCAGCTTGCGGTCGGAAGTGACATCGAAAATATATTCCGTGGCCGGTGACTCGGAATCGCCTGGCAGTGCCGGTCGTTTGCCGACGAAGTAATACTGATACACGTAACCCTGGGCGCCAGTGTAGGTCTTGAGCCGACGAATGGGCGGATTGGGCGACATGCCCACATTATGATCGCAGACCTAACCCCTTGTCTTGGGCTCCGAATAAACATGATCCGAATAAACATGGCTTAATTCATTTTCGAGATACAATCCTCTGGCTCTTTGCCGGCCGTCACAAATTCCGCTCAGTGTTTGGAGGGACCTTGGCAACCACCGTTGTTCAATCCACCTACATACCATCTCCTGCGCCTAGACGCCGCTACGACCGTTTCTTTTTCTCGGGCATGGCTTTCCTGATTCTCCTCGCCGTCTTCGTCGGTTTCGCTCGCACCTATTACCTGGCCGGTATTTTTCAGGCGCCGCTTCCCAACCGATTGGTTCACATTCATGGCGCAGTCTTCACTTGCTGGATCCTTCTGCTCATCACACAAACTCTGCTGGTCTCCGCTGGACGCGTCGATATTCATCGGCGCCTTGGCCTCATCGGCTTCGGCCTTGCCTGCACCATGCCCGTTCTCGCGATTCTCGCAGCCATCGACGCGCTGGTTCGTCACGCGAGCCGTCCTAGCGCGCGCGCTTTTTTTGTCGTTCCCACATTCGACATTTTGGCGTTCGCTCCCCTGATTTTCTTCGCTTGGAGGTACCGTTCAGTTCCAGCCACTCACAAGCGCCTGATCCTCATCGCCACTATCGCGATTCTTGACGCTGCCGTCGCGCGCTGGCCCATCCACACTTCCTGGTGGGGCCTGCACCCTGCGGAGTGGACAACCGCCGCTTTCCTGGTTCCGCTATTCGCTTACGATGTTTTCTCGATTCGCAAAATTCATCGCGCCACGCTGTGGGGCAGCCTCTTCCTTCTATTCCTTCACCAGATCCGTGGCCCGATCGGACAGACTTCCAGCTGGCAGGCCTTTGCGGCTTGGATCCAGCACGCCGCTGGCTGACCGCACCCCACAACTTCCCATTCAATCTCTCGCAATATGTGCCGATAGAGAACCAAGGAGACCTTTGCATTGCGGGGGCATGGAAAATGCCCACCAGGCGCGGCGCCTGCTCGAATTAGGATGCGAGTACGGTCTAGGCCATTACTTCTCACCGCCCCTAGAGGCGAAAGCTGCGGAGAGATTTATTCTCGAAAACGCATCCCCGCTCCCTTGCCGAGGAGCAGCGAAGCTTTAGACCGGTGGAGGCGATATGAAACTAGCGCGCGCCATTGCCGGGCGAGACGACTCGGCCATATTCCGTGGCTCGGCTGAGCCGATCGAACATGCGCCACGCGTCGAGCGAGATTTTGCTGATAGCTTCTTCGCCGTCGCGCTCGTTGCGAAGAAATGACGTCATCACGCAAATCACATAAGGTCGCCCCTCCACGAAAACAATGCCGGAATCGTTGCGTACCGCTTCCAGTTCTCCGGGCTTGTTCGCGACTTTCAAATCAGCCGGCAAGTCACGCGGAATCCAGGAATCTTTGTTCGTGCTCAACATCTGAAAGAATTCGGCAGTCGATTGTTTGTTAAGGACTTTGCCGCGGTAAATGGCATCGAGCAACGTCATCATTTCGCGCGGAGTAGAAATGTTTTCGCGGCCTTCCTTGGCCGCCTGTAGGTCCATCATTTTGCGCCGAAGGCGCGTGTGCGTAAGGCCCAACGAGTCGAGCATGACGTTCACATTCTGCATGCCGACACGATCGATGAGCACATTCGTCGCGGAATTGTCGCTGACCGCGACCATCATCGTCGCCAGATCGCGGAGCGTAAGCCGCGTCACGCCAGGCGTAAGTCCGCCCATGATGTCGCTATCGGGCACGAGATCGGAAGATTGCACCGTATAGGGATCCAAAAGCTTGAGCTTGCCTTCCTGCGCCTGCAAATACAGATTGGCCAGCACCGTGATCTTGATGGAACTGGCTTGGGCGAAAACTTCGTCCTCGTGGAGAAAAAAGTGGTCGCCGCTAGTCAGATCTTCGATTGCGACACCCATCACTCCATCAAGTTTCGCGTCCACTTCCTGAATACTGGCCTCTAGTTTTTGCCAAAGAATTTTTTGCTTACCGGCAGACGGCGCCGCAGTCTGGGCGAGGCATGAGGCAACCAAGACGAAGGAACAGAAAAATAATTTCACGCGATGAATCTCCTAACGGCAGGGATTGTAGCAGTACAGAAAGCGGCGTCGTCCGTTAACCTGCCTGACCAATGAGAAGGCAATAGCCATCGGGATCATCGATGCGAACTTCGCCCTTGGGCATGTAGTCGGGATAACTAATAGGCGAGACCTTTACGCCATTGGCCACCAGATGCTCGCGCAAGGCAACTAGATTAGGCGAGTAGAGATAGAACAATACAGCTTGCTGGCTGGCGATCACCGGTGCGGAGGCGCGCGCGAACATCAAGTCCGCTTGGTCGCATGCCACGTGAACCCATTGCAATTCGCCCGACGGAGTCCGCAGGCTGCCGCGCACTTCCATCCCCAGCAGCTTGTAGAAGTCAACCGAGCGCTTCAGGTCGGCTGCATGTGCCATCGCGATGAGGGCGCCTACTCTCGGCTTGACGCCGCTCTCAGCCATCGATTTTCGCCTCCCGCAATTGCTTCACCGCGCTCTCAGAACTGACTGGCGAATAATAAACCTCCTTGAACGTGTACGATCGGGCCTTTGAGACCACGACAGGAAGGATCTCAATGTGCCAATGGTAGTCGTCGTCAATCGTTTTCCAGTAACCGAGATTCTTCGAAGGATGCAAACTGCTGGGTGAAGTATGCAGCACCAGATGAAATTCCTCCGTAACCGACCGGACTCGCTGCAAGGTTCGGCGTATCAGCGCAGCCAAATTGGTACGCAATCCAGGTTTGTTCAGCCCCGTTCGTTCGAACGAGGCGTCGTGATTCCGCGGCAGAATCCAGGTCTCATAGGGAACGCGCGGAGCGTAGGGACACACTGAGAGATAATCTCCTCGCACCTCCAAGACCCGCACCGCCTGGCGTTCCTCCTGTTGAATGATGTCGCAAAACACGCAGCGCTCCTTGCCGATAAAATATTCGCGGCCGGCGCGCAACTCGTAGAGCACTCGCCGCGGAACGAACATAGTCGCGGTAATCTGCGAAGTAGGATGGTTGAATTCCTGTCCGGCATTCTTTCCATAGTCCTTGAACAGGCTGACGTACTTAATACGAGGATCACGCTTAAGGTCTAGAATGCGCTCGGCCGCAAGCCGCAAAACGTGCGCAATCTCGTCGTCGCTGGCATTCCACAGATGCCGGTCGTGGCGCGGATTTTCAACCAGCACCTCATGGGCGCCGACGGCGTGCATCCGATCATAAATGCCGTCGCCTCGCCGGCCGGCTTCGCCTTCAATGTGATAAAGCGGCGTGGGGTGCACGACCGATCGCGCCGACCAGGGAACGCCCGGAGCGTTGGGCGATTTCGCGATGATCTGTAGTGGCGCGGCCGAGCCTTCGCAAAAACGACAGGCGGATTCGATGCGCGGTCCGGTTTCGCCGGGATCATCGCCGGTAATGACCCAGGAACGGGTGATCGGATCCTTGCGAAGTTCCATGAGGAAGGAGAACACCTGAACACGATAGAGTCAACCGAGTTTTGCTGCCGAAATTTTCCGGCGCGTTATCCGAATTGCAGCAAAGGATCGACAGCCCGCTTTGTTATAATCCGCCCAAGCCCGCCCGATGAACGAGCCGTCCACTCCGCTGATGCGGCAGTATGCCGCCGTCAAGAAAGAACATCCCTCCGCGCTTTTATTTTTTCGGCTGGGCGACTTCTACGAACTCTTTTTCGACGACGCGATCCTGGCGGCGAAAGAATTACAGATCACGCTGACCTCTCGCAACAAAGAAAAAGGCATAGCCGTACCCATGTGCGGCGTTCCCTATCACGCGGCGGAAGGTTATATCGGAAAGCTGATTCGTAAGGGCTTCAAGGTCGCCATCTGCGAGCAGATGGAGGATCCGCGACAGGCGAAGAAATTGGTGCGCCGGGAGGTGACGCGAGTGGTCACTCCTGGAACCGCTGCGGATTCGTCGCTGGGTTCGGAGGAAAATAATTTTCTGGCCGCGCTGGCTCAGGTTGCAGACCGCGTTGGATTCGCGGCTCTGGACTTGTCCACCGGGGAGTTCCGGGCCACGGAATTCTCGGGCGAGGATGCATTGCGGCGGGTGCAGGACGAGCTAGAGCAGTTGCGGCCGAAGGAATTACTGTATGGCTCGGCGGCGCCCTTGTTTGAAAATCAGAATTCCCGCGGGTTGATTGGTAGCATCGGTGAGCCGCGTCCCACCCCAAAGACAGTGCCGGCCGAGGGGTCGTTCTCGCGGGCCGGGGCAGCAGCCTGTACCGAGACCCCACTCGATGATTGGATATTCGCTCCCGATCATGCAATTCCGCTGCTGGAAAATCATTTTGGCGTTTTGTCGCTGGAGGGATTCGGACTGGCTGGCCGCACGGCGGCTGCGGCTGCGGCAGGCGCAATTTTGTATTACGTGCGGTCAACCCAACGTGGATCACTCGATCACGTCGACCGCATCGGATGGTATGAGCGTCAGAATTGCCTGGTGCTCGACGCCGTTACGGTTCGCAATCTCGAGTTGATCGAACCGTTGTTCGCCGGCGGTGATGCAGGTGTCACTTTATTCCGCTCTATCGATTGTGCAGTCACGCCCATGGGCAAGAGGTTGCTGCGCGCCTGGTTGCTGCGGCCTTCGCTCGACTTGAGTGAGATTCACGGTCGACTCGACTCCGTGGAAGCTGGAGTGAAAGAGATTGTGGCGCGCGAGGAACTGCGGCGTGCGCTCGATGGCGTCCTCGACCTGGAAAGACTCCTGAGCCGCGTTACGCTTGAAACCGCAAATCCACGGGACGTTCTCGCTCTGGCCGCGTCGTTAAGAAAGATTCCAGCAATCAAGACCGCGCTCGGCCGGCTCGGCGCAGAACGACTGATCGCGTTACACACGTCCATTGACGAATTACAAGAGATACGCGACCGCATCGAGAAGACAATCGTGCTGGAGCCTCCACTCAGTTTCGCGGACGGCGGCGTGATCGCCGCGGGCGTCGAGCGCGATCTGGACGAACTTCGCGAACTTTCCCGCAACAGCAAGCAGGTATTGGCGCAAATCGAGCAGCGCGAACGCGGTCGCACCGGCATCTCGTCGCTGAAGGTGAAATTCAATTCCATCTTCGGGTATTACATTGAAGTTTCCAAACCGAATCTGCACCTGGTTCCGCAGGATTATGAGCGCAAGCAGACGCTGGTTGGCGCCGAGCGCTTCACCACTCCTGAACTGAAAGAGTACGAAACCAAAATTCTGGATGCTCAGGAAAAGATTGTCGAGATCGAGCGCCGGCTGTTTACAGAGCTGCGCACGGCGATCGCGGCCGAGGCCAGGCGCATCCGGCAGACCGCGCTGGCACTGGCTGAGGTCGACGTGCTCGCATCGCTCGCGCACATCGCCGCATTGCGCAATTACTGCCGCCCAATTTTTGTGCAAGCGACTGACTCGAGTGAAATGGAAATTGTCGAAGGCCGTCATCCCGTAATCGAGCAGCAGGAAATGTCTGGCGGCAACGAACGTTTCGTGCCTAATGACCTTTACTTAAACTCCACTACGCACAACATCATGCTGCTAACGGGGCCAAACATGGGCGGCAAGTCTACTTTTCTGCGGCAGACCGCCTTGATTGTGATTCTGGCGCAAATGGGATCGTTCGTTCCGGCACGATCGGCGCGTCTCAGCGTAGTGGATCGCGTCTTCACTCGAATTGGGGCGAGCGATAATCTGGCGCGCGGCCGCTCGACTTTCATGGTTGAGATGACAGAGACAGCCGCCATCCTGCATACGGCGACGGCTCGCTCGCTCATCTTGCTCGATGAGGTTGGCCGCGGCACGTCTACCTATGACGGACTGGCGATTGCCTGGGCCGCGGTCGAATATTTGCATTCACGCGTGCGGTCGAAAACTTTGTTCGCAACCCATTACTTCGAACTCACGGAGTTGGCCGAACAACTTTCGGGAGTGAAAAATTATCATGTGTCCGTCAAAGAAACCGGCGGTGGAATTGTTTTTCTGCGTAGAGTAGAGCCGGGCGCGGCAGATCGCAGTTACGGGATTGAAGTCGCCAAGTTGGCCGGATTGCCGAACGAAGTCATTGTCCGTGCGCGCGAGGTGCTGGCGCAGCACGAGTTCGCCGAACAGCAGGCGACGGCGCATCTTTCTCCCGAAGCGACTTCGTCGCCGACCCAGCTCACAATCTTCACTCCGCTGTCACAACCCGTGCTGGAGAAATTGCGGAAGATGGATTTGAATCGTCTGACGCCGCTCGAGGCGCTCAATTTATTGGCAGAGTTGAAAGAAGAAATTTGAAAACAGAAGGCGAAGTACACTCCGGAGATCTTTGGCAAGAAGATTATGGCCTCAAGCAAGCGGCGCGGCAAAGACGAGACTGGGCAGTTATTAATCGTTGGCTTTAGCAACACAAAAATGAGCTCACGGCTGGCTTCCCTGCTCGCAACCATACAGCCGGCCGGAGTCATCCTGTTTGCGCGCAATATTAAAAATCCAGAGCAAACGTGGCGACTGCTGCGCGATTGTCAAAAGTGCGTCACCACTCCGCTATTTACCTGCGTTGATCTGGAAGGGGGGACTGTCGACCGTTTTCGCGCTACGCTCGGATCAGCACCCTCCGCGAGGGAAGTTTTCCAAACCGGCGATCGCAAACTTTTTCGCAGGCATGGACAGATCATCGGCGAGAACTGCCGCTCCATGGGATTCAACGTCGATTTCGCTCCCGTGCTCGATCTGGCATTTGAAGCGTCGCATAGCGTAATGGAGTCGCGGGCAGTCTCCGCGAATCCGGGGGAAACGATTGCATATGCGCGTGAATTTCTTGCTGGACTGCGGGCCGCGAATGTAATGGGGTGCGGCAAGCATTTTCCTGGCCTCGGCGAGGGCAAACTCGACAGCCACCGTCAGTTGCCCGTCATCGATAAACCGCTGGAAAAACTTTGGGCTGAAGATCTTCTTCCCTACCGGACCCTGCGGCAACAACTGCCGTTTGTAATGATCTCTCATGCCGCGTATCCGCAGGTCACGCGCGACCAAACTCCAGCATCGCTTTCCAAACCGTGGATCACGGATATTTTGCGCAAGCGCATCGGCTACCGAAATCTCATCGTGTCGGATGATCTGGAGATGGGCGGGGTGCAATCGGCGAAGCCAACTCCCGAAGCAGCCTTGGAGTTTATTCGTGCGGGTGGGGATCTATGCCTGATCTGCCACAAAGAAGATTACATTACGGAAACGTACGAGAAGTTGGTCAAAACAGCCGAGCGGGATCCAAAATTCGCAAGGCGTGTGGCGGAATCGGCGCAGCCCGTGATGGCATTCAAAAAGAAATCGGCAAGAATGTTGCGCCGCGTGAACCCTCCTTCGAGCACAGCCGTTGGCAGGTTGACACTCCGGTTGTGGGAGTTCAGCGAAGAAGTACGTCTGGATGCGTTCAGCCGTCGAGCGGATAAGCGGTCGCGATCATGAGTCACAAATCGATGGTTGTGGCTGGAGTGATGAGCGGAACATCGGCGGATGGAATCAACGTGGCGCTGGTCAGAATTGGTGAGGCGCGCGCTCCGGAACCACGCGCAGAATCGGTTGCAACTCGCGGTTCGCTTCGGCGAGTCGCTGGCGCTCAATCAATCAAGCTGTTGGGGCACGCGGAATATTCCTATCCGGCTCAGATCCGGGCCGCAGTTCTGGCGTCAATGAATGCGGAATGTGCCAGCGTGGCTGATTTGGCTCGGCTGAATTTTCTCCTAGGAAAGTTGTACGCTGAGGCCGTGCTGGCTACCGAGCGGCGATTTCGCATAAAAGCTCAGCTCGTTGGCTGCCACGGGCAAACTTTATATCATCAGGGCGAGCCCAAACCCTTTCTTGGGCGAAAAGTCGTCGCGACCTGGCAGACTGGCGAAGCCGCTGTGATTGCTGCACGCGTGGGCGTGCCGGTAGTATCAGATTTCCGTCCGGCGGATATGGTCGCGGGTGGCAAGGGCGCGCCGCTGGTTCCCTATCTCGACTACTTGTTTTTTCGTGATGCCAAGATCGGCCGCATCGTTCAAAACATCGGAGGGATCGCGAACCTTACCGCGATTCCGCCGGGATCAAGTCCTAGCCGCGTTTTCGCTTTCGACACCGGCCCGGGAAACATGGTCATCGACGCGGTCACCCAGGAACTGTTCGGCAAGACGTTTGATCGGGATGGAAAAATTGCGGCCTTGGGAACGGTACGAAAAAGTGTGGTCGAACAAATATTGCGGCATAACTTTTTCCGTGCAAAGCCTCCGAAGACTGCGGGGCGCGAGGAATTTGGGCGCGAATTCGTGCTGGAATTCTTGCGCCAATGTGCAGCCTTTCCAAAGCAAGATGTCGTAGCCACCGCGACCGCCGTTACCGCGCAATCGATTGCCGATTCGTTGCGGCGCTTCGTGGTCTTCTCGGTCCCGGCTGCGAAACGCTCGTTTCGAGAAATGATTCTCTCCGGCGGAGGCGCGAAGAACGCGACGCTGGTCAGAATGCTCGGAGAAAATCTCACGCCGCTGGGAATTCAATTGAGATTCTCAGACGAGTTCGGTCTGCCTTCCCCAGCGAAAGAGGCGGTGGCATTCGCCGTTCTGGCGTATGAGACCTGGAACCGGCGGCCATCCAATGTGCCATCGGCGACGGGAGCAAAACGGTCTGCCGTGCTGGGAAAGATCTCCTATGCATGAGGACAGCACCTCGGACCTCGGACTTCGGACCACGGACTTTGAAGGCCCAGGTCTGAGGTCTACGGTCCGATGCTCTGTCGTCCGCTGGGCGGGGACGCTGTTGTGCGTTCCGTTACTCATCTCACTTTTTTCCTGCTCCGCCAAATCCGATCGCAACACGCTCGTCATGGTGATCGAGTCAAGTCCAACGAATCTTGATCCACGAGTCGGCATCGATGCGTTTTCGGAGCGAATCGATAACCTCATCTTCGACGACCTGCTGTCTCGCGGCGACGATCTAAATGTTGCTCCCGGACTCGCCGAGCGCTGGGAGATCCCCGATCCGCTCACTTACATCTTTCATCTGCATCGCGGAGTCAAGTTTCACGACGGGCGCCCGCTCACGTCGCGCGATGTGAAGTGGACTTTCGATTCGCTGCTGCAAGGCAAAATTCGCAGCACCAAAACCGCGGTCTACCGTTTCGTCGACCGAATCGATGCACCAGACGACGCCACCGTGATCTTCCGCATGAAAGAGCAGGACGCGACCCTGCTGTGGAATCTTTCCGACGGCGCGATGGGAATCGTCCCCAACGGCAGTGGCGATGAAATGACGCAACATCCGATTGGCTCCGGTCCCTTCCGATTCGTCAGCGCTGAGACCGACCGGGAAGTCATTGTCGAACGCAACGACGATTATTGGGGCGGAGCCGCCAAACTTGCGCGCGTGCGCTTTGCCATCGTGCCCGACGCGACCACGGAAGCGTTGGAACTGCGCAAAGGCAGCGGCGACGTCGCCATCAATTCTCTGACGCCCGATACCGTGTTCACTTTGTCACACGATCCTAATCTTGAAGTCGAGCGCTCTGTCGGAACCAGGCTTGCTTATCTCGGATTCAATCTACGCGATCCTATTCTGAAAGACGCGCGAGTACGTCAAGCCATAGCCTACGCGCTGGATCGGCAGCCAATGATTGAATTTTTGTGGCGTGGAGAAGCCGAGCCGGCTCGTAGTATCCTTCCGCCGCAGAGCTGGGCCTATAACGGCGACGTGCCCGCTTACAATCACAACCTCGACATGGCGAATCAATTGCTCGATGCCGCGGGCTATCCAGCAATCAACGGCGTGCGCTTCCACATCACCATGAAGACGTCAACCGACGAGAACACGCGTCTGATGGTGGCCGTGATGCAGCAACAATTGCGCGAAGCGGGAATCGCATTGGATATCCGCAGCTTCGAGTTCGCCACTTTTTTTTCCGATGTTCAGCACGGCGCCTTCCAGATGTACGGGCTGCGCTGGATCGGTGGCAATGAAGATCCGGACATTTTCGAGTATGCCTTCGACTCGGCAAAATTTCCGCCCAACGGCGCCAACCGCGGCTATTATTCGAACCCAAAGGTGGATGCATTGATCGATAAAGCTCGACGCGAGATTGATCCTTCTCTGCGCAAGCCTCTCTATGCCGAAGTGCAACGCATATTAGCGGCAGACTTGCCCTACATCGATCTTTGGTATCTGGATAATGTTGTCGTGCATACTCGCCGCGTGCGAAATATAAAGCTGAACCCCGCGGGAAACTACGACTTCCTCAGAACCGCGGAGTTAGTTCAGTAACAATCATGCAGCGCCTGAGATGCCATCGTGCGCCGCACGACCGGCAGACGAGCCCGACTCCTCCCGCATAAAGCTTCGCTCAACATCAGCGTGTTACTATCCAATTTCATTCCATCCCATGCGAATTCTCTTCATTGGCGACATCTTCGGGCGGCCAGGACGCAACATTGTCAAAGAACGTCTGCCAGGCATCGTTCGCGATCACGCCGTGAATCTGATCATTGCCAACGGTGAGAATTCTGCGGCCGGCTTTGGCATTACTCCCGCGCTGGCCGAAGACCTCTTCGAACTCAACATCGATGTGATTACCACCGGGAACCACGTATGGGACAAGCGCGAAATCGTCGAGTACTTTCAAATGGTCGAAGGGAACGGGCATGGACCTGCGCGGCGCGTGCTGCGCCCGGCAAATTACCCGTCAGATATGCCCGGCTCCGGCGTCTACCAGGGATTCAAGGGCAAAATTCCATACGCCGTCATCAACCTGCAGGGGCGGGTTTTCATGGCCTCGAACGACGATCCCTTTCGCACGGCTGATCAGCTTCTGCAAAAGATTCAAGCGAAAGTGATTCTGGTGGATATTCATGCCGAAGCGACTTCCGAAAAAATTTCTCTGGGTTGGTATCTCGATGGCCGCGTTACCGCTGTGGTCGGCACGCACACCCATGTGCCCACGGCCGACGAGCGGATTCTTCCCAATGGAACCGCCTACGTCACTGATGTGGGCATGACCGGACCGTATGATGGAGTGATCGGAGTAAAGAAAGAATTGGTGGTGGGAAAGTTTCTCAACGGGATGCCGGTGCGCTTCGAACCGGCCACGGGCGATGTGCGTCTGTGCGCCGTGGTGATCGATTGCGACGAAGATACCGGCAAGGCGCGCACCATCGAGCGCCTCATGCTGTCGTGACAAATCGCCCGTAAGTCTTTACTGGCCTTTAGCCGCGCACCAAGTCATGGAGCTTTCCTTCTCTGCGCGAAAGAACCGCAAGTCGAAGGCCAGTACTCGTTCTCAGAATGTCCCAGATCAGTGGGCACCAGATGGTTAAGTCCGAAGGTACGGGGTCCTATCGGCCCGTGCCCAATATACGCAAACTACATTAAAATCACCCCAGATGCGGACATCATTCATACCGGCGGCGCTTTTAGCCCTAGCGGCTCTCCTGCCTGCGTTCGCGGCCGCCGATGATTCCTCTTCCCCTCCGGTAATTTCTTGTGGGAACGGAATTCCGGGCGGAATTAGCTGCCTGGTTTCGAAGAAAGAGCTGAAGGAAGCCCGCATCGCCTTTCGCGATGGCGTAAATCTTCAGCAAGATCGGCGGCTCGTAGAAGCCTTAGCGCAGTTCGACAAAGCCACGCGGCTCGCGCCACAGAATATGCAGTTTCTGACGGCTCGTGAAGTGGTGAAGGCGCAACTGGTTTTCGCTCATGTGGAGCGCGGCAACGCGCTGCTGTCGGAAAATGCGCGGGCCCAGGCTGCTGCCGAATTTCGCGCCGCGCTCGATCTCGATGACGAAAATCAATACGCGCGCCAGCGATTGGCAGAGGCCACGCGAGAATTAGCTCCGGCATTGCCTGTCTTACCTGTGCGTCTGATTGATTCCGGCGAAGTCCACATTGCGCCCAGGGATGATCGGGCTACATTTCATTACAGCGGCGACGTTCGCGGCCTGTTCGACGAGCTGTCTGCCGCCTATGGTGTGACCGCGAAATTCGATGATTCGGTCCCTGCCCGGCAGGTACGGTTCAATGTCGACGATGTGGATTTCTTCACCGCGCTGAGGTTAGCTTGCGAGGTCAGCAAGACGATGTGGGCGGCACTCGCTGCTCATCAATTGCTGATTGCCGCCAACACTCCCGAGAACCACAAGCAATTCGACCGCATGTCGCTGCGGACCTTCATCCTGCCACCACATTCCACGCCGCAGGAAGCTACTGACTTAATCAATGCCATGAAGAGCATACTCGACCTGCGCTTGATCAGTTCGGGGCAAACAGCGGACACAGTAGAAGTACGCGGACCGGCACCGATTCTAGCGGCCTGCTCCAGGTTGCTGGACCAGCTCAGCAACGAGCCGCCCCAGGTCATGTTCGATGTTCGCGTGCTGCAAATCGACCACCAACTGGCGCGCAACATCGGCGTGCACATTCCCGACACTTTCAACATGTACAACATTCCAGTAGCGGCGCTGGCTGGATTGGCCGGGCTGGGAGGCCAGAATATTCAACAGCTCATCAATCAGCTGATCTCGTCGGGAGGAATCAACGCGGCTGGCAGTTCGGCTCTCTCCGGTCTACTGGCGCAATTGGGCGGACAACAGAATTCCATCTTCAGTCAGCCTCTGGCCACATTCGGAGGCGGACTCACATTCAGCGGAGTGAGTCTCGATCAATTTGCTGCCAATCTTTCCGTCAATGAATCCTGGGTGCGTAGCCTGGAAAACCTGACTATGCGCGCCAACCAGGGAAGCGACGCGACTTTCCATATTGGAGAGCGTTATCCGATTGAGAACGCCAGCTACGCGCCCATTTATAACTCACCGCAAATCTCGGCAGTGCTGGGCAATCAGTCGTATGTTCCGCCGTTCCCTTCCATCAGCTATGAAGACTTAGGGTTGAGCGTGAAGGCAAAGCCGGTTATCCACGGCAACGGCACCGTGAGTGTAACCATTGAGTTGCAAGTGCGTGCGCTTACTGGGCAATCGAACAACGGAATTCCGGTGATCTCGAACAGCGAATATCAGGGCAGCATCAATCTCAAGGATGGTGAGCCGGCCGTAATCGCTGGTCAAATAACGCAGAGCGACACGATCTCGATGTCTGGAATTCCTGGGCTGGGTTACATTCCAATTCTGAATCAAGCGATGGTCAACAACACAAAGCAATCAGAACATGACGAACTCATGATTGTCATTACTCCGCACATTGTTGCAAACATCAACCGGACTGCCCCCGAGATTTGGCTGAGCGAGAACTAAAGCGGCTTCCGGCTTTCGGCCCGCGGCAGTGGGCAATCATCTTTTCCGGAAGCCGAGTACCGGCAGCCGAACGCCATCCTCATTTCGCTTCCTTCGCCGCAAACTCGACCAGGCTCTTGTAAACATCTGACAGCCGCGGATCGAAGCTTCCGACTTTGCGGCCATTGATGAACAAAGTAGGCGTTCCATTCACATCCACGGACTTGCCCAACGCAAGGGAAGCGTCCACCCGAGCCTTAGTCTCGGGTTTGGTGGCGCACGCGGCAATTTCGCTTCCCTTTAGGCCCACTCCATCGGCAATGGCGGTAAGCTTTTCGTCCGCATTCTCGGCGGTAATGTCCGACTGGGTTTCGTAAGTCTTGGAGATAAATTTCCAGAAAGCATCGTTGGAAGCGCGTCCGACGCAATCGGCATAAGCTGCGCCCTTGGCCGCCCAATTGTGCATCTCCAAAGGAAAATTCTGGAATACGAAGCGCGCGTTCGGCTCCGCGGAGACAAGCGTCTCAATTGTGGGTTGTGCCGCTTTGCAAGCGGGACATTGCAGGTCGCCGAATTCGACAATCGTAACCGGTGCATTCTTTGGTCCGCGTTCCGGCCCATTGATTCCCTTGTTCAGCAGTTGCTTCGCCGGATCAAAAGGCCTGGCGCCGAACGGAATAATTTCGCCGACAAGAGCTTGTTTACCGTCGGGAACCACAAAGAAGCGAGACATCTGCTGGCCGTGCGGACTGGCGAGAACCACGGTGACCTCCGCCAGCCCAGCGACGGTGGAAGGCTTGATGCTCGAAATTTTCCAGGTTAAATCCTGTTCGTAGCCAAACTGCTGGTGCAAGAAAGAATCCACGGTAGATTCTGAGGGAAGATTTGAAGATCCCGAAGCGGCGGGCCTTTCCGAAGACTTAGCCGGAGCGGACTTCGGCGGCGACGTCTGCCCTGGAGCCAAACCGCAAGCCAGCAGAAAAATAAATGTCGAGTTCAGCAAACGGAGCATGGGTTCCTTTCGATTTGTGGCGACTTTAAAAATTCAGGAAAGCGAACTATCAGGATACTTCAAGTTAATGATTTCAAGCTTCACACTTGGCGGCGATAGGAAAGCGGCGTCCATAGCCGAAGGCCTTGGGAGAAATTTTGAGGCCGGGTGCAGCCTGCTGACGCTTGTACTCAGCGCGATCGACCATGCGAATGACTCGCCGCACCACTTCAATATTGATTCCTCGAGCGGTCGCGATGCGCTCCGCCGAATGAGAATCCTCCACGTAGTCTTCGAGAACAGCATCCAGAACATCGTAAGGTGGCAGCGAGTCGCTGTCTTTCTGGTCGGGCCGCAATTCCGCCGACGGCGGCTTCTCCAGCGTGGGTTGCGGAATTACCGGCCGCCGCGAATTCACGTATTCGCTGAGACGATAGACCAGCGTCTTGGGTACATCAGAAATCACTGCCAAACCGCCGACCATGTCGCCATAGAGAGTGCAGTAACCAACGCCCAGTTCGCTCTTGTTGCCGGTGGAGAGTACGATCGCTCCGAATTTGTTCGACAATGCCATCAACAACATGCCCCGGGCGCGCGATTGAATGTTCTCCTCGGTCACATCTTCTTTTGTCCCTGCAAAAACATCTTTCAAAATGCAGCGGTAGGCGTCATACGCAGGATTGATGGAAAGCAGTTCGAAACGAATTCCGAGATTTTTGGCCAGGGAGCGGGCATCATCAATCGACCCTTGCGACGAAAACGGCCCCGGCATGCCGACTCCGATCACGTTCTCCGGACCAACCGCATCCGCTGCAATGACGGCCGTGAGCGCCGAATCAATGCCGCCACTCAGCCCGATAATCGCTTTTTGAAATCCGCATTTGCGCATGTAGTCGTGTGTGCCCAGCACCAGAGCGGAATAAACGCTTGCTTCGTCGCCGGGAATTTGTTCGTGCATTTCGCCGGTCAAATCGCTCGAATCGAAATAGATGAGATCTTCTTCAAACGATCGTCCCTGCGCAATGACTTGCCCTTCACGATTTAGTACCAGGCTGGAACCGTCGAAAACCAGACTATCGTTGCCGCCGACCTGATTGACCAGAACCACCGGAACGTTGTGCTGGCGTGCGATGCTGGCCAGCATGTCGCGGCGCATTTCGCGCTTGCCGATCCAAAACGGAGATGCGGAAATGTTCAGCACGAAATTTCCGCCTGCCTGAATCAGCGACTCCACCGGATCGACAGTATAGAGTCGCTTGTGCCAGAACCGTTTGTCGTTCCACGCGTCTTCGCAGATAGTAAGCGCCATGCGATTGCCACAGAACGGAAACAATTCCTGACTCTTGGCGGGAGCGAAGTTGCGCATCTCATCGAACACGTCGTAGGTCGGCAGTAACATCTTCGACTGAATAAAGGCGATCTTGCCGTCCATCAGTAAGGCGGCGGAATTCATCGCCGCCTTGCCCGCGTCCGAGTGGGCAGCCGTAACCAGTCCGCAGATCACTGCAATCCCGCGGGTTTCTATGGCAATCTTTTCGGCTGTCTCGCGATTTCGTGCGACGAAAGAAGATCGTTCCACCAAATCGCGCGGAGGGTAGCCGCACACCGACAACTCGGGAAAAAGAATCAGGCCGGCGCCAGCAGCGAGGGCGCGCCGAGAGTACTCCACAATCTTGGCTGCGTTGCCGGAGAAATCTCCAACCGTAGGATTGATTTGGCCCAGCGCAATCTTCACTCTTTTAGTGTAAAGCCGCGGCTCGCAGGGGCCAAGCCAAGGGTGTGCCGGCGTCGGACTCGGCTGTCGCGCGGTCATCGCCTCCCTCGCATGCGGGCGGGGACGTCTCCACGTCAGCCGCTGAGACAGCGGCGCTGCCGTTTCGCTGCGACACTCCAAAATTAACCATTTGAACTTTCGCGAAAAGGCGTAACATTAACGATTTGGCAGTTACACCCATTCGAGGGAAACACGATGCCCGTGCGCGGCCTTTCTCTACTAAATCGATTTTTCACGCTCACAATGTTTTTCAGCATCGCTCTGTGTCCGTCATCGGCGCAATCAGGTGGCGATGCGCATGCTTGGTCGAACTCCAGCCTCTCGCCCGACGAACGGGCGTCCATGGTGGTGAAAGAAATGACGCTGGACGAGAAGATTTCGTTGCTGCATGGGACGGGCATGGCTGGCCTCAGTGCGATGAGTCCGCTCGCCATCCATTCCAATGGTGGCGCGGGATTTGTTGTTGGCGTTCCACGCCTGGGCATTCCTCCGATCCAAATGTCGGACGCCGCTTACGGTGTGCGCGGCAGTGGCGAAAACGGCCGCTACTCCACGGCTCTACCCGCGGACGTGGCGGCGGCGGCAAGTTGGGATTTGGATGCGGCTCGTGAATACGGTGCATTGATCGGCCGCGAATTGCGCGCTCAGGGCTACAACATGTCGCTCGGCGGTGGCACGAATCTCACTCGCGAACCGCGCAATGGCCGCACCTTCGAATACTTAGGCGAGGATCCTGTGCTGGCCGGAAAGCTGGTTGCCTCGGTAATGAAGGGGCTGCAGGCAGAGCATGTCATCGGCGACATCAAGCACTACGCCCTTAACGATCAGGAGAGTGGCCGCAATGCCGTCAACGTCAACATCGACAAGCGTGCCGCGCGCGAAAGCGATCTGCTCGCGTTTGAGATTGGTTTGCAGGACTCCGACATCGCTGCCGTCATGTGCTCTTACAATCGCGTGAACGGAGACTACGCGTGCGAAAACAAATATCTGCTAACCGATGTTCTGAAAAAAGACTGGAATTTCAAAGGATTTGTACTTTCCGACTGGGGCGGCACGCACAGCGCCGAGAAAGCATCTGCTGCCGGCCTCGATCATGAAGAGCCGGGATGGATCTTTTTCGGAGACCAATTGAAGAGCGCGGTTGAGTCGGGCAAAGTGCCGATCGCAGAGGTGGATGATCATGTTCACCGCATCTTGCGATCCATGTTCGCCACCGGAGTCATCGACGATCCCCCCCAAAAAGGCGTGGTCGACGTAGTCGGCGGCTTTGAGGTCGCGCAGAAAATCGAAGAGCAGAGCGCCGTGCTTCTGAAGAATGATCACGCGCAACTTCCACTCGATGCTTCCGCAATCCACAGTATCGCCGTGATCGGCCCGCATGCTGACGTGGGAATGATTTCCGGCGGCGGTTCGGCGCAGGTCGATCCTTCAGGAGGAAATGCGATCATGCCTCCGGGCAAGGGTCGGACTCACTGGCAGGAGAAAATATGGTTTCCTACCTCGCCGTTGAAAGCGATTCGAGCCAAAGCTCCGACCGCGACTGTGAAATTCGACTCAGGCTCAGACCCGGCTGCCGCCGCGGCTTTGGCAAAGAGTTCGGACGTGGCGCTCATATTCGCTTATCAGTGGGAGAGCGAAGGGATGGACCTGGACAGCCTGTCTCTGCCCGAGCATCAGGATGATTTAATCGCGAAGGTCGCAGCGGCCAATCCGCACACAATAGTCGTGATTGAATCAGGCAGTCCCGTAACCATGCCCTGGGTCGATCAGGTGAGCGGTATCCTGGAAGCTTGGTATGCGGGCAGCCGCGGGGCTGAAGCGGTGGCGAATATCCTTTTCGGAGATGTGAATCCCAGCGCGAAACTGCCCAACACCTTCCCCAAGAGCGAAGCCGACTTGCCGCATCCCACCATCGTCAAACCGCCGAAAGCGACTATGGATGCCGACCATCAAGGCTGGAGGAGAATTGCCGGCGGTTTGCCCGCGTTTCAAGTCACTTATAACGAGGGCGTCAAGGTCGGTTACAAATGGTACGACGCAGAAAATAAACCCGTGCTCTTTCCCTTCGGTTACGGCCTTTCCTACACCACTTATTCGTATTCAAGCCTTAAGGTAACGCCGGGGAAGAGTCCCAGCGTCAGTTTCACCGTCACCAATACGGGCAACCGCGCTGGCGCGGAAATTGCGGAAGTCTATGCTTCCCTGCCGCCCACGGCATCCGAGCCTCCGAAAAGACTTGTCGGCTGGAGTAAAGTAAAACTCAGCGCCGGCGAGAGCCAAGAAGTAACGGTCGACGTCGATCCGAAATATCTTTCAATTTTTAACGTCGAGCAGAATGCGTGGCAGCTCATTCCGGGAGATTACGGCTTCATGGTTGGCGGATCATCTCAGAAGTTGCCCCTGAAAGAAACCGTCAATCTGAAGTAGAGGACTCGCGCTCTGACATTCCGCGGTTAGTCATCGTCGCCTGAGGCGAGCACTGTGTGCTTGGGTTTAGGCATCGGCACCGACCCCATTTGATCGCGCCATAAGACTTCATTCAGGCGCGCCGCTGGTGTCGCATCGGGACGCGAGAAATCCATCTTCGACGAGATTTTGGCTCCCGGTGCATTGGGCTTGTTGATTTCGTAAATGAGCCCATTTTTCAGATTGCGATAGTCGGCCTTATAGGCCGGCTGATCTCCTGCGCCCGAAAATAGTCGCCCCATCACCGGCGCATAGGCGTCGTTCTGATTCATCGGCGGAAGGCCAAGCAGCATTTCCATGGTATGGATCAGATTCACGGTCGTGTAGAAGCGATGTTCCACATTCGGCTGCGCTGCCGATCCGGGCGAATATTTGCTGATGACAAGAGCGATCGAGCGATGCGCGTCCACGTGATCCGCGCCATTCTGAGCGTCGTCTTCCAAAACGAAGATCGCCGTATCATCCCAGTACGCGCTGTGCGAAACCGCGTCCACCACCCGGCCCACCGCCAAGTCATTGTCGGCCACCGAGGCCGCAGGTCGCGGAAAATTAGGCCGCGTGCCGCCAGTGTGATCGTCAGGGAGATATAGCAGCACAAACGCCGGCAATTCCAACTGCGGACCTTCGTGCGCTTCGCGCGCGCGAACGTATGCGCCAAATTCATTTAGGAATTCGTCCGCTCGCAGTTGGTCGGGATACTCAGTATTGAAATCCGGATACAAGGGATCGAAGTGGTCGCGCAATACGGCCTTGGTTGGTTTCACTCCGCTAAACAATGGCACCGCCCACGGGAACGGACTCGGCCCGCCGTGTGGATTGCCGACATTCGACGCCAGAGTTTCTCCTTTCTGCAGCACGGTCTGCGGACAGCGAGCTTCCTGTCCTGACGGTGTTCCCTGCATCGAACTAGCCGCCTTGGGCTTCTCATTGCACCACTTCGCATTCACAAATTCGCCATAATCGCGGAAGCTGACGTGGTTGCGCGCGAGATTATCCCAGAGAAATCCGGTCGAGGGATCGTCAATGTCGGGCTGGTTATTTTCCAGCGGATATTCGTCTCCCACCTGGCCCTGGAAGTCGTAGGTTCGCTCCTTGCCGCGGTAGGCAATCTGCCAGGTTTTTTCGTTGTAGTCTGACGTAATCGCGGCTGTGGACCAGAGATGTCCGTCGCCTGAGACTTCCCCGCTGTCGTAAAAATTGTCGAGCACGCCGAATTGCGATGCGAGCTCGTGCTCGTTTGGCGTTATATCCGCACCATACATCGCGAGCGATGGATCGCCGTTCGCAACCTTCAAGTCGCCGAGAATCTGATCATACGTACGGTTTTCCTTGATGACGTAGATCACATGCTTGATCGGATTCTTTCCCCCAGCGAACACAATCGTCCCTGAGCCGCTGGACGATATATCCCTGGAAAATAAATTGTCCTGTTCAACCATTCGCGTGAGCTCCGGCAGGCGATTTATGGCGTCGGAAATCTTCAGGCGTGCGACCGAACCATGCAGCAGCGTGGGGATGTAAGGATGACCGTGGCTCTTCACTTCATGCGGCGTCTTCCCCAATCCATTGTTCGGACCAGTTCCAACACCCTTTGCCGTCGCAATCAGCAAGTCGTCTCCGTGCACTGCGACCGCGCTGGGATACCAGTCGGTGGGAATCAAACCGATATCTCCTTGTCCGTGAAGGCTTTTGTCCGTGGAAAAACTTGAGACGTCGAATACCGCCGCAGCATTTATGCATGCATAGGCAACAAAAACATTTCTGCCATCTTTCGACTGCGCCAGCGCGGTAGGACAAAGACCAGCGGCGGCATCTTTCTCTCTCGGGGTTCTGGTCAAGAGGCCACGAACTGTTCCGTTTTCCGTATCGACCACGGCTACTGTATCGGCGTTTGAAAGAGCAACATACAAAAGTTTCTCGTCCGCACTCAGCAGCATCGCAGTCGGATGCGAACTCGGAGCCAGCGGATCCTTCGAACCCGGCAGACCGATCGATTTAGCTATCCTCGCCCCAATCAATTCGATCTGAACAATCTGCGAGGTATTCCACAGGCTGCACCAGGCTCGGATAGCGTGGCGCGTAGCCACGCAAGTATAAGGAAATGTCGAAGGCACCAAGTCCTTTGTACTCATGTCGAAGGTTTCGACAATTTTTCCTGTACTCGGATCGAGCACGACTACGTTATCGGAAAGATTATTTGCAACGATGAGCCACTCCGAACCTTTCGGATTGGCTATCACTGCCAAGCCCGCGGGATATGGAACCGCCGTGTTGGCGCTCGTTTGCTGCAAGCCGATCGCAACTCTTTTTCCCGGTTTAAGTGGCTGCGGCGCAATCGGAATGAAGCCTTGCGGCGTCACCTTCCCCGCGGAGAAACCATAAACGGCAATTCCGTTCCCCGTATCGCCAAGTCTCGCTCCGGTAGGGTCGGTCAACGAACCCACGGAGGCGTACAGCCGCTTGCCATCAGAACTGAAAGCCAGCCCGAGAAAATAGCTTTGGTGTGCATCATCGCCCAGCCGCGGGTCAGGATAGTCGGCGATTTGATTGCTCACCAGATCCAGTATCGAAATCGATTGATGTCCTAAAGTCTCCTGTGTGCCATAGCCATCGTTCAGCAAAGCAACGTATCGTCCGTCGGGACTCACGACCATGGTCGCGGGAAAACTATTAGTGCTGCCAATGCGCCCCGGAGATGGCGCGCTCAGCATTTTGCTGGTTGGCAACATGATGGGAGGCTGATCGCCGGAAGGTGTCTGCGCGCATGCAACCACGGCCCCAGCCATTACAAAACTGCAGAAAAAATGAAGCAAAGAACGAATCACGGCACCTCCGCGAATGTCGAACTGGAAATGAACGAGGTCATGAGCGTAATGCAATGCCGCATGGGCGGTCAAAAAAGGCAGGAACACAATGTGGTTTGAATACTAGATGCCGGCTTCACCCTCGGAGGCCACGCCTCACTACAAGCCGGAAAGCCTGGATGCGGGACGTTCCGATTCTGGCTGTTCAGAATCCTCCGGATGCACGTTGTGGCGAACATCAGCGCCCTGCACCCAGAAAATGACGTCCTCCGCAATGTTCGTAGCGTGATCGGCGACTCGCTCGAGATTGCGAGCAACCAGCAGGGCGTCGAGCGCCTGCCGCACGACATCGGGCCGCTCGTTCATTGCCTTGACCAGCTGGATGAAGGCATCGTCGCGCATGCGATCAATCACATTGTCCATTTCAAGCACGGCCTGCGCCAGTTCAACCTTGCCTTCAATAAACGATTCCAAAGCACGGCGCACCATCGCGCTCACGGCGGTGCCCATGCGCGCGATGTCCACGGGCAACTCGGTTGCCGGAAGCTCGACCATGTCCATGACCCGCTCGGCGATGTTCACAGCCTGATCACCGACGCGTTCGAGATCGGAATTAATCTTCGTCACCGCGAGAATAAAGCGGAGATCGACAGCCATGGGCTGCTGCATGGCGAGCAAATCAAACGCAGCCTCGTCGATCTCTCGTTCCGCAGTATTGATCAGGCTCTCACCTTCGAGCACCATCTGGCAGCGGGTGAGGTCGCGTTCCACATAGGCCTGGCGCGCGCGATCGACGGCCTGCTCCGCCAGTCCGCCCATGCGAAGCAACCGTTGCCGCAAATCGTCAAGCCCTTGCTGAAAACGCGTGCGCATCCTCTAACCTTTCTTTATTCCAATCTTTGCTTGTACAAATCAATCGCTTTCTGCAAATCTTCGCTTGTGCAAATCTTCCTATCCAAACCTGCCGGTAATGTAATCCTCGGTCTTCTTGTCGGATGGTTTGGTGAAAATCTTTTCTGTCTTGTCGAACTCAATCAACTTGCCTAACAGGAAGAATCCCGTAAACTCCGCCACACGTGCCGCCTGCTGCATGTTGTGAGTGACAATTACGATGGTATACCGTTCTTTTAGCTGGAAGATCAACTCCTCGATCTTGCCAGTGGAAATCGGGTCCAGCGCCGAACAGGGCTCATCCATCAGCAGCACCTCCGGCTCTACAGCCAGCGCGCGCGCAATGCACAAGCGCTGCTGCTGGCCGCCCGAAAGGCTTGCGCCAGATTTCTTGTGTATATGGTCTTTCACTTCGTCCCACAACGCCGAAACTTCAAGCGAATGCTGCACGATTTGATTCAGCTTGCCTCGGTCGTGGAATCCATTCAGTTTCAATCCAGACGCAACGTTGTCATAAATCGACATCGTCGGGAACGGATTCGCTTTTTGAAACACCATTCCCACCCGGCGGCGGAGCTGAGTCGCCGACGTTCCGTTATAGGCGTCGATTTCACCGATACGGACTCGACCTTCAACACGCGCATCCGGAATCGTCTCGTGCATGCGATTGATGCAGCGGATAAAAGTCGACTTGCCGCATCCCGAGGGACCGATAAGCGCCGTGGCTCGATTGGCCGCCACTTTCAGATTAATGTCGTACAATGCCTGGCCTTTGCCGTACCAGGCATTCAATTTCTCGACTTGGACTCCGACACCCATAGTTTAGGAGACAGATTATGCGGTTCCAAACGTTCCGCGGCGCACCGCGTATCGCACTGCCGCGACCGAGCTGACGATAAGAAGAATCAGCACAAACGATCCTGCCCAGGCTTGGCGATGCCAATCGTCATAGGGCGAATTGGCATACACGTAGATCTGCAGCGGCAGCGCGGCCGTCGGCTGATCGTAGCGAAGATTCCAAAATGTGTTGCCCAGAGCGGTAAAAAGCAAGGGCGCCGTTTCCCCCGCCACTCGGGCAAAGGCCAGCATAACTCCCGTGATCACGCCGGAAGTCGCTGTACGAAGTGTAACCGAAAGAGTGGTTCGCCAGCGTGGTACTCCCAGTCCGTAAGCCGCTTCCCGCAGCGCGCGCGGCACCAGCAGCAGCATCTCTTCAGTGGTGCGGCAGATCGTCGGAACCATCATGATGGCCAGCGCCACGCCACCCGCCAGCGCTGAGAATCCTCGACCGCGAACCAGAATCGCCCAGGCGACAATACCGATCACGATGGAGGGCACGCCATTTAATACATCCGCAGTAAAACGCACTGCGCTTCCAAAGCGATTGCGTCCAAACTCCGCCAGGTAAATTCCTGCACCCACTCCAAACGGTACGCCAATGAGGCTGGCGATGCCGAGAATGAGCACCGACCCGGCAATCGCATTGGCCATGCCGCCACCGGGCTCACCCACCGGCTTGGGAGTCTGAGTCAGAAAGGCCCAGTTGATGGAACCCAAGCCGCGATACACCAGGTAGCCGAAGATGGCAACTAACGGAGCCAGCACCAGCACGACCGTCAAGACCGCAACGCCGGTCATGAAATGATCGGTAAAGCGGCGGCGCCAACTGATCTGCGAAACGGGTGGCTGCGCGGAAGGGTTGCCAGCAAGTTCAGGCATGTCCCCTCGCAGGCTGGCCTCGAGTTACGCTCCACACGAGCAACTGTGCCAGAGCGTTTACCACGATCGTGACCAGGAACAACGCCAGACCAATTTCCACCAGCGCGGAAAGGTAAACGTCTCCCGTAGCCTCGCTGAACTCGTTGGCCAGCACGCTGGCCATGGTATAGCCGGGAGCAAACAACGACTTCGCAATCTCGGGGCGGTTTCCGATGACCATGGTGACTGCCATGGTTTCACCGAGCGCCCGGCCTAATCCAAGAATGATCCCGCCCACAATTCCAGCCCGTGCGTTGCGCAATACGCCCACGCGAATCATCTCCCAACGTGTCGCGCCTAAGGCCAACACTCCCTCGCGCTGATGTTGCGGCACAACCATAAGAACTTCGCGCGTAATAGACGAAATGATCGGGATGATCATGATGGCAAGAATGATCCCTGCTGCCAGCATGCCGATCCCGTACGGCGGACCTTCAAACAGTCCCGTCCACCCCATCGTCTTAGCCAGGAAAGGTTGAACGTACCCGCTCAACAACGGCACCAGCACAAACATCGCCCACAATCCGTAAATCACGCTGGGAATCGCGGCCAGCAACTCCACAAAGAACGATAGCGGGCCCCGCAGCCGCCCCGGGCACATCTCGGTAGTGAATACCGCAACTCCCACTGCCAGCGGAATGGCAATGATGAGCGCCAGAAATGAAGAAACCAGCGTCCCGTAAATGAACGGTAGAGCACCGAACTGTTCGCTGACGGGGTTCCAGTCGCTGCCCGCGAAAAACTTGAAACCAAATGCATGCCACGAAAGACCAGACCCCGATATGAGTTCGTAGACGATCAGAACAAGCACGCCGAGCACGGCAAAGCCGCACACCGTCATCGCCGACTTAAAGAGACGGTCTGGGACCTCGCTGGTCGAGGCCCGCAGCAAGGGCGACGACCGCTCCCCCGATACCGCAGTAACTTTCGTCCCTTCAACAGGTTGCGGTCCGGGCATATTAGGCCGAGGAAGCGCTGGATTGGCCATTCCGCCTAACCGTAGCAGAGGCGTGTTACAAAGGTGTTAAAATTAGGCAGGCTTTTCCGCTGGGGACCATCTGTCAGCCTGATTCAAATTAAGCTGTCTGCAAACTGAATAATGCGGTACTGTATCCTTCCCCCCGCTCCTAGGATTCGTTTTTATGTCGATCGCAGCCGACCGTAGCAAGTTTGCCTTTGAGAAGACCGAGCGCGCTTTGCTGAAGCTTTCTTCCGAGCAGGATGCGGAAAGCGTCCATGGCTTTCGCACCGCCAGCCGCAGGCTGCAAACACTCGTCGAACAGCTTCTTCCCGACCGCGACCGGAACCAGAAAAAACTTCTGAAGATGCTGGACCGGATTCGCCAGCGCGCGGGCAAAGTGCGCGACCTGGATGTTCAACTGGCGGCCTTGCGCAGCCTGAAGGTTCCTCAGCAGCCGCGCCGCAAGACTCAACTCATGCACGGCCTGATTGAACTTCGGGCAAAACATGAAAAGAAGCTGCGCAAATTATTGAGCAAAGATGCGATCCGTGAAATCCGCAAGAGACTCAAACGGGCCGCAAGACAGGTTCGTCCTGAAAACAGTCGCGACGCCCTGAGCGTCGCCCGCTCTATCTTGAGCGAAGTAGTCCGCCCTGCTGGGCCAGTTAGCGAAGATCTGTTACATCGCTACCGCATCGTCGTAAAGCGCGCCCGTTACGCAGCGGAGTTCGCTCCAAAATCCGCTGGAGCCACGCAATTGATTACCGAACTCAAGCGGCTTCAGGATGCCGTGGGCAACTGGCATGACTGGCTTACCCTCACTCAATCCGCTGCCAAGCGGCTGGGCGATGTTAATCAATCGTCGCTGGTGGCCGCTCTTCACAATGTGACGGGCGGCAAATTCCGCCATGCTGTCGCGGCGCTGTCAGCCTCGCCAACCATTCAAAATACGGCGAAACCAGTCTCCGTCGTTCCCGAATCGCCTTCTTCTTCGCCGTCGCGCAAAGTGAACAGCAAGAGTCCAACACAGATGGAACGCATGGAGTCTGCCGCATAGCACGATCGTCTGACTTTTCTGAATCCCGCAGGTAGTGGCTCAGTTTCAATTTATTCTCCTACGAGGCGTCATCCCGAAGCGCGGCGTACTTCAGCCGCGTGAGGGATCTCCCATAGATACGACCAGTGGGAGATCCCTTCGACTTCATGTCAGGGCAGGCTCTTCGTTCCGCCTGCAAAATTGCTGCACTCAGAAGGACTCCGAACTATCGACCGAAAGATTCAAATTGAGCCACTACCATCCTGCAACCCGCCGTGACGATCCGCCCCGCGTCCATGTAAACTGTGAGCCTTCCCCATGCCCACGTTTGCCGCGGTCGATATCGGCTCCAACTCCGTACGATTAAAGATTGCGCGTTTGCAGGCGGGACGACTGCGCCCGCTCCATGAGGACCGGGAAGTTACGCGCCTGGGCGAAGGCGTTTTCGGTTCCGGATTTCTCACTCCTGATTCCATCGCGGAAACCGTAAAAGTTCTGCGCCGGTTCCATCGTGCCACGCAACAGATCGTCACTGACAACGTGCGTGTGGTTGCGACCAGCGCGCTGCGGGACGCGCGCAATTCGCAGGCATTCCTGGAGTGGGTGCGTTCGGCCACGGGCTGGCGAGTCGAGATCATTTCGGGCGTAGAAGAGGCGCGGCTCATTCACCTGGGGCTTGTCTCCAGTGGCCGCGTAGATCGGTCGCCCACGCTCATGATGGATCTTGGCGGCGGCAGTTGCGAACTCACCGTCACCCAGGGCGGCCACATTCGCGATGCAGTCAGCCTCCCTCTGGGGGCGGTTCGCCTGACCAACGAATTCCTGCGGCACGATCCCACGCGCAAAGGAGAATTGAAACGATTGCGCGGCTTCATTGCCCGTGAAGTCAATCGCATCATCGACCGCATTACTTCGGCGAAAGTAAAGAATGTGATTGCGACATCTGGAACGGCAGCTGCCTTGGCGGCCGTCGCCAGCCATCTGCGCCGGGGAACACGCAGCCAGCGGCTCATGGTGTCCTCTGCCGAAATGACCCGCATTGCCAAACGACTGGCCCGCCTGCCAGTCACCGAGCGCCGAAAAATCGAAGGTATTGGCCCACGCCGCGCGGAGATCGTCGTCGCCGGCGCCACCGTTTATCAGGAACTCATTGATCGGCTTCGCCTGAAAGGTTTCCGCTATTCGCCTCTCGGACTGCGCGACGGCATTCTCGCCCAGATGGCGGCCGACTACGATCGCAGCACTCGCTCCGGCCGACAGATCGAATTCGAGCGCTGGGAATCCATTATGACTGCGGTCGACCATTACCGTGTCGATCGCAAACATGCGCTGGACGTCCGCGACCATGCCACGCTGTTGTTCTCCGCGCTGCGATCACTGCATCGCTTGCCTCCGGAATATCGCGAATGGCTTTCGGCCGCGGCCATGCTCTACGAAGTCGGCGACTACGTAAATCGGAACGGCCGGCACCGGCATACTCACTACATCATTTCCAACTCTGAGATTCTCGGCTATACCCCGCAGCAACGGCGCATCATCGCCGCCGTCGCCCGCTATCTGGGAAAATCGCGCCCTGCTCTGGAGGATGGTCCCATGAAGTTGCTCGATCCAGGTGATCGCGCGAATGTGCAGAAGGCCATCCTGTTGCTTCGCTTGGCGCGTGCTTTGAACCTGGGCCGCAGTCGTGCAGTGGAAAAAGTGCGCGTGGGAGTTCGCTCGGCAGAAGTAAAGTTGAGTCTGGTCCCCAGGCGGCGAATGGGTGTGGATTTGGAACTCTGGGCAGTAGAGAAAGAACGCGATTATTTCCGCGAAGTCTTCGGCCGCGAACTCTCAACGGCTGTGTCGTAGAGCGCCCTCAAAACTTTCGGCGTAACACACCACTGTAGCGTGCCCGCAGCGCGGCGCATCTCCACCTTAGCCGCAGTGCCCTTTTTCAGTTCCACCGAGGCCTCGCAACCGGAATCGCTGATCACCGCGCCTAGAAATTGGCTCAGGTTCGGATTGTGCCCGACCACCAGAATCGCCTCCTGGCGCGCATATTTCTCCAGGAGTTTGCGAAAGTCAGCCAGCCCAGCCTCTGGGCGCAGCCCATTGTCGATCTGCAGCTTCCCTTCGTAACCTAATTCGTTGCCCACCAGAGAGGCGGTCTGAGTACAGCGCTTCAGTGGGCTGGAAACGATCACGTCCACTTGCACATCGAGCGCGGCTAAAGCGCGTCCAACGTAGCCGCACTGTTCAATGCCTTCTTTATCGAGCGCCCGTTTCTCGTCCTTCTTCGGATTCACCAAATGCTCGCCCGCGCTGGCATGGCGTAGAAAATAGAGGATCATCTGGGTTTATCGTTCCTTTCCCACCGCTTTTCGCTTTCCTGTTGGAACGTGAGCGGGGATGGCGGTGGGAACCTTCCCTTCCGCAACCCGCATCAGGAAATCCTGCGCGCTGAAAGCCGCGGCCCCAGTGGGCGGCCGGCGATTGCGAGCGCCGTGCATGGGCTGCCAGGCACGCATGTAAGTAGCATCCTTCAACAGAATTCTTGCCTTACGGTTATCGGCCAAATAGGCATCCAAAATTTCATGCCGCACCCGTTCCCGCAACATTTCATCGCGCAGCGGCACCAGCACTTCGACACGCTCATAAAGATTGCGAGGCATCCAATCTGCGCTGCCGATATAAATCGCTTCTTCGCCCCCATTTGAAAAGTAGTAAATCCGGCTATGCTCCAGAAACCGGCCGACAATGCTGCGCACGCGGATGTGGTCGCTCACCCCGCGCACGCCCGGACGCAGCGCGCAGATACCGCGCACAATCAGATCAATCTGTACGCCAGCTTGCGACGCGCGGTAAAGGGCTTGGATCACACCCTTGTCCAACAGCGCGTTCATCTTCGCGATGATGCGAGCTTCTTTGCCCTGCCGCGCGTGCTCGGTCTCCCGATCAATGAGGGCGATGCACTTCTCCGCCAGATCCAGAGGAGCCACCAAAAGCGGCTCGTAGCTTGGATTCTCAGCGTAAGCCGTCAGGAAACTGAAAACATCGTGCACGGCACGCGTGATCTCAGGATTGGCCGTGAACAAACTTAAATCAGTGTAGATTCTTGCAGTGTTTGCGTTGTAGTTCCCAGTGCCGATATGAGCATAACTGCGCGCCACCCCGTCAGGGTCGCGCCGCACCAGCAGAGACAACTTGCAGTGCGTTTTCAGGCCCACCAGGCCGTGGAAGACCTGCACTCCCGCGTCTTCCAGATCGCGCGCCCAGCGTATATTCGAAGCTTCATCAAAGCGCGCCTTCAACTCCACCACGGTGGTTACTTCCTTGCGCGACGCCGCGTCCATTAGCGAAGGCACAATCAATGAATGTTCGCTGGTGCGGTAGAGAGTCTGCTTGATGGAAAGAACATTCTCATCCTCCGCCGCCGATTCAATAAACGAAATAACGGCGTCGTAGGAGTCGAATGGATGATGCAGCAGAATGTCATGCGCGCGCAGCTCCTCGAACAAGTCCTTGAATTTAGAAGTGAGCCGTAACTCGCGCGGAGAAAAAGCGGGGTCCTTGAGATCCGGCCGCTTCACCTGCTCGTAGACATTAAACAGGCGCGAAAGATTGACCGGACCATTTACCGGAAAAACCTGCCACGGATCCAGCTCGAACACCGTGCGCAAGCGATCGATGATCTCCGGGTCGGCATCCGCTTCAATTTCCATGCGGACCGCATCCCCTTTGCGCCGGTTATGCAATTCCGCACGCACCGATTCCAGCAGGCTTCTCGCCTCTTCTTCCGCCAAATACAGATTGCTGTTGCGAGTCACGCGAAAAGGCGCGGACGAAACGATGTCATATCCGTGGTACATGCGCACGGCATGATGTGCCACCAGGTCGGCCAGGAAAATAAAGTCGGCAGTGCCCTCTGACGGCAACCGCACCAGCCGTGGCAAAGCCCGCGGCACGGAAACTACGCCAGTGTAAGTGAGCGCCGAGCGCCGCCGCCGGCGCAGCAGAAAACCGAGACACAAAGCTTTGTTAATGACTCGTGGGAAGGGATGCGCCGGATCCACGGTAACCGGCGTCAACAGCGGGTCCAGTTCCTTTTCGCAGTATTCTTCTACGAAGCCTAAAGCATCGGCATCCAGTTCGTGCAGTCCCAGAACCCGAATTCCATTCTCGGCCAGCGCTGGACGCAAACTTCCATTCCAGCAGTCATACTGATCGTCCACAAATTCGTGCGTCAGCCGGTTCAGTAGACCGCGTTTTTCCATCAGCGTTACACCGTCGGGCCCGGCCTCGTTGTAGCCGTCCTCGATTTGCTGCATCATGGCGGCCACGCGCACTTCGAAAAACTCATCCAGGTTGCTCGCGGAGATGGCCAGAAACTTCAGCCGCTCCAGAAGCGGATTTCCTTCGTCCGATGCCTCTTCGAGCACCCGCCGATTGAATGCCAGCCAGGAAGTGTCGCGGTTCAAAAAGTACTGTGGGTTGTCGAGCGAGATTCGAGCCATGGGAGAGCGCTTTACGTTTTATCTGTGAGATTTTCCCTGCGAACGATTCCCTTGAGTGCAGCTCCAAGTACGGGACCTTCAGTATAAAGCATCGAGCAAGGCTACGCAGCCGCTTGACCCAAAAGAGATTCGAACCGTTGTCTTCGCTCAAAATCAAAACGGCACCCAGACAGCGTGAATCTGTCCAGGTGCCGGTAGCTTTGCGTTGACCGGCAAAAGCGCCGGCAAAAGTGTCCGCCATTTCCTACGCTATGGCAGGTAGTAGCGGAACGACGTGAGTATCATGTTGTCGACTCCCTGTGCGGAGCTTGGAGCACCCGCACCCGACCAGGAATTGCGGATTATGACCGAGTACTGCGGACCAAACTGTATTCGGCCCCAGTTAAATTTCTCCTTGGCTCCGTCAGCCACCTTGAACCAGACACCGGCAGTGCCTTCCATGACCACACGCGAGTCGCCCGTGCAATTCGAGAGCGCGCCAGGAGAGAATCCACCTGAACCCGGTCCGGTTTCGGTTAAGCAGCCGGTGTTGACAAAGAACGGCGACCCGTAACCCACATACTTTTTTTGCACCGGGTCATAGTCCGCCGCGCGGCCCGCATACTCTGCCCCGCCATTGAAGTAGATATCAGCCTTGGAGTTGTGGAATTCAAGAGTCGATAACCCTTGCAGGCTCTTGATGAGATAAAGCGTTCCATTGGTGTGGACAGAAACGTCCGACAATCCTGCTGTGCCGTAGCGCCCCTCGCCGCTGCCGCCAAAGCCATGGAGTCCGAGATCGACGTGCTTATGGGCAAACGACCAGCGTACGTTGGCGCCGATTCCACCACCGTCCTTTGAACTGTTATACGCGCCAGTAGCGTTCGGTCCGGCCTTGGTGCTGCCGCCGCACACCGTGGTTGTGGCTACGTCTTCGCAAGGGAAGACACGATCGCGGAAGCGGCTGTACACGCCGAAAATTTCGTAGTGTCCGAAACCCGGCTCGAAAGCAAGCTTGGCAACGATATCGGGCGACGGATTGAAGGAATAGTTAGACTGGTTATTGAACAGGCCGCTGGTCACGCCCGCGGTTCCTACCAGGAAATTGGAAGCGTTATTGTGCGCAGTGAGCGTGGCCGACGCGTCCTCCATCGACACCGCCAACCAAACCTTGTTGTTAAAGTTCTTCGCCAGGCGCAATCCGTATTGCCGCGCCCAGCTGAAGCCCACCGTATATTGAGGGTCGATGGTCATTGGAGTCGCTTCCGTGCGATTATCCACGCCATGCTTGGTTTCCGTGACCAGACTCCACATTTGTCCGCCGGTGACGCTCCAGCCATTGTCCATCTCGGCCTTGCCCCACGCTTGCCGCTGGCGGAGTGAGTAGCTGTTGCTTTGGTTGTTGTTGGAGGTATCAGCCGCCGACAGGAAGTCAGTTTCAACGTAACCCGACAACTTCGCGTTTCTCAAACGGCCTTCCACCAGCATCGAGAGTCGCGACTGCCGTCCGGAACCGAAGAATTCCGACATATTGTAGGTGGAGCTGCCGGGAAAGGGCACAGTGTTGAAGGGAGTGTTGATGTCCGCCCCCAGAGCACGTTGCCGCCAAACCGTTTCACCCGCCAGAAAGCCTCCCGGCGTGATGGTCACGCCTTTAACGTGAATAGCCATCGGAGCTGCCGAAATGTTCTTTTGTGTTTCCTGGACGCTCACGACGGTGCTGGCGATATTGCTTTTCAGGTCAGTCACATCGCTCTTCAATTCGCTGACAGTCTGTTGTTGCTGCGCAGCTTGCGCCTGGGCCGTGTCCGCTTTGCTCTGTGCGTCGCTGGCCGCGCTTTGCGCCTGTTGCGTCGCCTGATCCTTGTTGTGAAGTTCATCGCGCAGTGCTTGAATCTCCCGTTGCTGCTGCGCCAGAGCCGCCTGTTGCGAGGCGATTGCATCCTTCAGCGCTTGCACATCCGCAGCGGTTACTGTCTCCGCCGGTCGTTTCTTCCTGGGTTGGGGCGCAGTGCTGGTCTGTCCGACCAGTCCCGTCGCCAGAGACAGAATGGCACACAACTTCCACACAGACTTCATCGTCCTCTCCTTTTTGTGCCGCGATGAATGAATATCCCCCGCCGCTTGCGGAGTTTTTTATTTGACCTGCTTGATTGCTTCTTTCACTTTCGCCACAACATTTTCCGGCAATGGTGCGTAGGACAGCTCAGAAGTCATCTTCTGACCGTCAGTAACCATCCAGTTCAGAAAGTCGGCCAGGATCTTGCCCTTTGCCGGATCCTTCGACTGCGCCGGAATCAGCAACCAGGTAAAACTGGAAATCGGATAGGCATCTTTTCCGGGAGCGTTCGTGATTGACACCCGGAAATCCGGCGGCATCTTTGGCGCCGAAGCGGCCGCCGCGGTAACGCTCTCCAGTGACGCCTTCACGAAAGCTCCAGCGGAATTGCCCACGCTCCCGTATGGAATCTTGTTCTGCACCGCGTAAATTAACTCTACGTAACCAATCGACCCCGGCAGCTGGCGAATAAATCCCGCGACCCCCTCGTTCCCCTTTCCTCCCATACCAACCGGCCACTTCACCGAGGTGTCGCTGCCCACCTGGCTCTTCCACTCCGGACTCACCTTGGAAAGATAGTCGGTCCAGATAAAGGTAGTGCCGCTGCCGTCGGAACGATGCACCACGATGATTTCCTTGTCGGGCAAGCTTACTCCCGGGTTCGCCGAGGTAATCGCTTTGTCATTCCATTTGGAGATCCTGCCCAGGAAAATTCCCGCCAAAGCTTCGGGCGTGAATTTAATTTCCCCGGTTACTCCGGGAATGTTGTAGGCCGGTACATCTGCTCCCAGTACGGTCGGAATATTCAGAATCTTCGTCTTCGCTTCCTGGAGTTGCTTGTCCGTCATGGGCATGTCGCTGGCACCGAAATCCACGGTGCCGGCCGTTACCTGTCGGATTCCGCCGCCGCTGCCGATGGACTGATAGTTAACTTGCGCCTCAGAATGCAGTTTGTGATATTCGCTGAACCACTTCGAATAGATCGGATATGGAAACGTTGCCCCGGCTGCGTTTAGCGTTGTCTGCCCCACTACCGGCATCGCCAGCAGCACACACACCAACAGCAGCATGATCTTGCGCACCAGGTAATTCCTCCTTTAAATTGATATCCCGTTCTAGCGGCAGAATGTTACAAGACGGTTACAGGCGGGTGAATTTCTGATGAAAGGCACAGCACTCAATGCAGGGATTGAGACAGGCTGCTCAAAAGCAAGGGAATTTCATTTTTTCTAACGTTCGCTTTGCAGGTGCGCGATCTCGCGAGGAAACAGCGTATTCGCGGGAAACTGCCGCCGTAAGCCAGCCAGCAACTGCAGTGCCCGCGAATTATTTTTCTCCCGAACGTAAACAATAGCCAGCAGCACGCGAGCAAACGGCGCCAGATAGTGCCCATGCTCGGCAGTCATTTGCAGATCGGCGAGTCCTCCTTGCTTATCCGCAGAAAGCCCGCCCATGCGAAGAAGCCAGCGAATCGGGGCTGCCATGCTTCCGATAATGTACTTGCTGAAGCCCGTCGCCAGCAGCGCGTCGTAACAATCATGGCAAACCGCCAGCAGTTCCTGCGCGGAGGCCGAAGCTTGTTTAGTGAAGTGCAACGATGCCAGATTTCGCTTTTCGATGAGCGCCGCATAGTCCGCTTGCAGCCCTGCCGACAAAGTCAGGGCAAATAAAGCGTCTTGATCTTTAGGATCTTTGGCCAATCGCACATGCGAAAGATTTTCGGCTCGTCCAATGGCTGCCATGAACTGCCCGCGGAGAGTGGGATCGGGGCTTAGTTTGCGACGACCTGCGAATGCGGCATCATTCTCGTAGAACTGAGACTCCAGCACTCCCAGCCGGTTGAACTCGGAAAATAAAAATCCCGCCGCCTCGCTCACTGGGCCAACCGGATCGTCCGGATGCAGTTGTTGAAAAGCTGCGAAGTTCTTTTGTGCGCCCGCAAAATCCAGATTGTACAGTCCAAAATATCCGCGGTCGAGGGCGGAACCTACACCGGACAGCGGCAGATCCTCGGCTCGCCCTCTCGGGCACAGAGCGCAACCCAACCACAAGACTGCTACTATGATCCGCTCTCGTGCATCGAATGGCATAGCCATCTCACTTCGTAGTATCGTCGATTATGGTCGATAGTGATTAAGTAATCGTGATCCCGTTGCTTCAGTGCTCTTTTGGAATCAGTGCGCGTTTAATCTAGTGATTAGTTGCAATTTGGGCGGCCTAGGGCCGCTATCCATTTGATGATTCCCGCCGCAAACGCTCGAGCCCTTTCTTGTAACCGCTGGGCACTGGTTCGTTTTGCAACCATTCGTTTGGCGACAGTCCGCGTGGCGACGATCTGTTCGAAAACGTTCTTCAGCCCGAGGACAAAACCCGCATGACTGACTCTTCCGCACGCTATGCGCCGGGCTGGCCCGGCATTCCTCCACGTTGGACCTCGAGCGCCAAGAGTGGGGTGGGTACGGCCCTCAATCAGCACAGCAAAGTCTGGTTTACGATCAGTCACGGCATCCTCAACGAAGTTTATTTTCCCCGCGTTGATCAGGCTTGCACCCGAGACATGGGATTCATCGTTACCAATGGCCGTGATTTTTTCTCTGAAGAAAAGCGCCACTGCACCTTTGAAAACCGGCCTTTTGAACCGGGCGTTCCCGGCTATAAACTGATCAATACCGAAAACAGCGGACGCTATCGCATTCACAAAGAAGTTCTTACAGACCCCTACCGCAACGTCGTTCTCCAGAAGGTCCGTTTCGAAGCGCTGCAGGGAGCGTTGTCCGATTACCACCTTTACGCATTGCTCTCGCCGCATCTGGCAAATTGCGGATATCACAACACCGGTTGGATCGGCGACTACAAGGGTGTTCCCATGTTCTTCGCCGAGCGCGACGGCGCTACTCTGTCCTTCGCGTCGTCAGCTCCCTGGAGGAAAACCTCCGTGGGATTCGTCGGCGCTTCCGATGGCTGGCAGGATTTGTCCCAGCATTTCCAGATGGAGTGGGAATACACGCGGGCGGAGAACGGCAACATTGCCTTCACCGGAGAGATCGATCTTGCCGCCTGCCAAGGTGAATTCATACTCGCAGTGGGCTTCGGATCAATCTGGTCAGAAGCCGGCCAGCAGGCTCGATCGGCGTTATTCGAAGACTATGAAGAAATCCGGCAGCACTACCTTGGGCAGTGGCAAAACTGGCAAACCACACTGCGCAAACTGGACGAACCTCTGCGTCAGAACGATCTTTATCGCGCCTCTACCTCCGTGCTGCGCACCCACGAGTCAAAGGATTTTCTGGGCGGCATCATCGCCAGCCTCTCGATTCCCTGGGGATTCAACAAGGGCGACGAGGATCTTGGTGGATACCATCTGGTTTGGCCGCGTGATCTGGTCGAAACCGCGGGAGCGCTGCTGGCTGCGGGCGACGTCTCCGATGCCGTGCGTGTGCTCCGCTATCTCGAATCCACTCAGGAGGTGGCGGGCAACTGGGTCCAGAATCTTTGGCTCGATGGACGGCCTTACTGGAGCGGCATCCAGATGGACGAAACCGCGTTTCCGATTCTCTTGATCGATCTGCTCCGCCGCGAAGCGCCCGATGCCTTGGGAACACTCGACCGCTGGTGGCCCATGGTGCGCAAAGCCGCCAGTTTCATTGTTCGCAACGGTCCGGTTACGCAACAGGATCGATGGGAAGAAGACGCAGGCTACTCGCCGTTCACTTTGGCCGCGGAAATCTCCGCCTTGCTGGCCGGCGCCGACATTGCCGACCTCACCGGACACACTCATGAAGCCGTAACCATGCGCGACACCGCCGATGCCTGGAACGACAACATCGAGCGCTGGGTCTACGCCACGGGAGGCGATCTGGCGCAACAACTCGGCATCGATGGCTACTATGTGCGCATTGCCCCGCCTAATACCGACGCCAGCGCCGCCTCGCCTACTCAGGGATTTGTTCCCATCAAGAACCGTGCGCCGGGGCAGGACGGCGAACGGGCCTATCACATGATCAGCCCCGACGCACTGGCGCTCGTGCGCTTCGGACTGCGCGCGCCCAACGATCCACGCATTCTGAACACACTCCGCGCCATTGATGCCTTGCTCGGCGTTGAGTTACCCCAGGGGCCGTGTTGGTATCGCTACAACGGAGACGGCTACGGCGAACACAAAGACGGCTCCGCCTTTGACGGCACTGGCATCGGCCGCCCGTGGCCCTTGCTGGCTGGCGAGCGTGCGCACTACGCATTAGCGGGCGGCCATCGCGACGAGGCCGTGGCATTGCTTACGGTTATGGAGAACTCCACCGCCGGACAAAGCCGCCTTCTGTCCGAGCAGGTCTGGGATGCCGCGGATATTCCCGCGCTCGAACTCTATCGCGGAAAACCGTCTGGCTCAGCCTGCCCACTCGTCTGGGCTCACTCGGAATACATCAAGCTCCGACGCTCGATTCACGACAACAAAATCTTTGACCAGCCTCCACAGACCGTTCAGCGATATCTGGTTGAGAAACACACGCGCCAGCATTTCGGCTGGCGGTTCAACAACAAGGTCCGTTCCATACCGCGCAATCAGACCCTTCGCATCGCCCTCCTCACGCCCGCTCGCGTGCATTGGAGCGTCGATGGCTGGAAGACCGCGCAAGATACCGACACCAGCGACACCGGCCTCGACCTTCATGTACTCCATCTACCCACCGCGTCATTGCCCGCGGGAGGCCAGGTAGTCTTCACTTTTTATTGGCCGGAGGAGAACCGCTGGGAAGGGACTGACTATACAGTAACCGTCGAAAACAGTTGATCAAGACTGCCGTGGTGAGCAGTCAGGAAAACATCTGCGTTACAGGCCGGTGGGAAGTTTCAGGCCTCAAGGGCGGTGTAGCACAACTCGACCACGGTGCAATCGTCGTTCAGAGGATTACCACTACAGAATGCAGTCACAGCGGAAAAAATTCCCTCCATGGTCGGCGACTTAATGGCCGCCGCTTCCAGGCGAGAATCTTCGAAAAAGTCGCCCGCGGCATTTTCAGCCTCGGTAACTCCGTCGGTCACCAGAATGAAACGGTCGCCGGATTTCATCTGACATCTCGCGCTCTCGAAAGTCGCGTCAGCAAGCAAACCCACGGGCACATTCCCGTGCGGAGGCCGTATCACTTCCCCCGCGCACACCAGAAGCGGCTGCACGTGCCCGCAATTTACGTATTCCAGCTCGCCATCCCGTCGCAGACGCACCAGCAACAAGGTCGCGTATTTCTCGCCGCCCATTCTCTCGGTGAAGAACCGATTCACGACCGTGACGACCTCCAGCAACGTCATGCCGGCAATCAATTGCGAGTAGATCATCCCCTGTAACGTCGAGGCCAAGAGCGCCGCCGATACGCCCTTCCCGCTGACGTCAGCCAGCACAACGGCGAGGCCCTCTTTGGTATTCACCGCGTCGTAGAAGTCTCCCCCGATTTCTTTGCAGGAAAGATTTTTCCCGCTTAAACTCGCGAACGGCACTTCCGGAATTTTCACCTGCATCAGACGCTGCTGAATGCTGGCCGCAATGCTCAACTCCTGCTGATAGCGGCGCGCTTCTTCTTCGGCCTGCACCAGTCGCGCGTTCTCAATGAGCGACGCCGCTTCGGTCGCGATTACATCCAAAATATCCTGGCTCACCCCAATGAGGTCTCGCGAGGCAAACCGCGAATCGACATACAAAGCTCCCATCGCCTCCGCCGCATTCGCGGCGGGCGCCGGCGTTTGCCCGCCCCGAGCCGACTGCACCTGCATCTTTCGTAGAGGGAAGCAGAGCACCGTCCGTAAGTCGTACGCGACAATGCTTTGCCGCCCCGCAAGATCCAGCGACCCGCTTGTGTCAGTCAGCAGAAATTTGGAATTCGAACGCAGCGAGTCTTCGAGGATCGAGTGTGAAATCGTCTTATCGTCGAGCAACGGCTCTTTCTTCGAATTACGCCCGGCAGCCAGCCGCAGCTTGCCCTCGTCGTCCTTCAGAAAAACATAGGCTCGCTCGGCGCTCGTCAACTCCAGAGTTACGTCGAGCATTGTCATCAGAATTTCATCGAGCACGCCTACCGTATTGAGCTTGCGCGCAGCTTCCAGAAAAAGCGTCAGCTTCTCCAGGTCGGTCGCTTCCTGCTTGATTTGAATGCCCGAAATCTGGCTAAGAAATTCGCGAGCCGTGTTCGAAGTAGCCTGGCCGGGATTGAAGAGAAGATAAGTTGCGTCGCGCGCCCCAAACTCCAGCCGGTCGCCGCGCTCCAGTTTCTGCCTCTGGATGCGCTCCCCGTTCACGAACGTGCCGTGTTTGCTGCCCAAATCGACCAGGAAGAACTCCTGGCCTTCCTGACTAATTTGCGCATGATCTCGCGACACGCGAGGGTCGGCGATCACCAGATCCTTATCCACTTTCCGTCCTACCGTGAACGGCGTGCGATTCAGAACGATGTCTTTCTGCTCGCCGCCCTGCACGAACTTCAGCACCGGAAAAATACCGGAGCCAGAGCCGACAGGACTGATTGCGGTCAAGGTCATGGAAGGTTATTCAGCGCGCGCCGATGTTGAAAAACCGCAGCCAGTGGCGCCACATGCAGAAATATCTCTGTCGCAACAGACTACTCTGCGGCAACGTTCTCCGGCAAGCCACGCACTTCGCCCGATGCCCAGCTTGCCAATCCTTGGCGATTACCGTCTTCCGGTCATCCTGAAGACCCCGGTCACCCCGAAGGCCCGCGCTTTCTCCAGCGGGACGAGGGATCTCCCTCGCTCATATACCGTCCCGATCATACTGAACCGGTATCACTTGCCGTCCTGTCTCTGAGTTCCAGGCATGCAGCAGCGACAATCCGAAGATGAATACCGGCAACATGAAATTAGCATAAAAGGGCATCGGCCAAACCCTTTGCCTCGCCCCGGGCGTCAACCAAGGGTAAGCGAGACTGAGCCCCACAGTTGCCGCCCAGGGCCACAGAAGTAAAGCGAAACCTACAGCGCGAGCCCATCGCACCGCAGGCAAAACGCGCTCCCGCGGGATCCGTCTCAACATCTCGCTTCGTACCAGAATAAAGATTGCCGGAGCCAACAGCACTTGGTTGTAGGGAGCGAACATGGGAACAATCAACACCGTCGCCGCCAACACCAATGCAAATGCCTGACCAAATGCCATATTGCCAGCAGGTTCACGGCGCATCCGCCAGACACACAGGGCACAAGCCGCTGCGCTGACAGTTCCCAGAATCGCTCCTGCAATCGAACCGAACAACTCCGTTAGCACAGACTGATTTTGCGTGTATTGGTGATACTGCGCAATTCCACGGATGAACATGCGCAACCATCCTGGCAAAATAAGTTGCGCTCCGCCCAAAAGAAGCAACATGACGAATCCGAACCCGAATACAAATCGTCGTCGCGATCGCCACCCGCTGCCCGCCCAAAACAAAAGCCACAAAACCAGAGGCCACGTCAGTTGAGGTTTTATCGTCGCCAGCGCCAGCAAGGCCCCCGCTAAAACAAACCATCCTCCGGCCAGACACGCGCCGCACCCCGCCAGCAAACCCACGACCAGCAGGCTGAGCTGCTGCAACTTGATCCCCTGCACCATAGGCAACCAGCCAAGCGAGAGCACCATGAAGATCAGAACGATACCGGCCGACGGCTTCCACCGCAAAACGTAAAGCCACAACAAAACGCTGGCCGGCGCCAGCCCCAGCAACAGCCACCGGAATCCTTTCTGCACAACGTCAAAAGGCAGATCGACGGTAGGTGCCATCAGAAACACAACATAGGCTGGATACGCGAATCCTTGTTGGTCTTTCGGGTCGTCTGGTCGGGCCGGATCGAGAGGCCTGCCGTAATATCCCTGCTGAATCTCGCGCGTAATCTCCGCGCTGTAAGGATTGCGGTCATGCCGCAGCAGTTCGCGCGCACCCAGCCAGCGCGGATAAAGATCCGATAAATTGCCGCGGGGGCGATCATGCGCAGCGGCATCGGCAAGTTGTTGCGCCCGCAGAATGCGATTCATATAAAACCACGTACTGCCCGAGGCCACAACGGCCAGCAAAAATCCGGCGATGAATGGCAGTCTCTTCCGCAAAGTTAAGCGCTTCTCCTTCAACCAGCGCCATAACGGCTGCCGGCGAAGGCTTCATGTTACAACTGTGTGGGCAACAACCTATCTCATGCGAGTGCGCATTGCAGTTTCGGCCGCAATCGGCATTGCCAGCGGCGCATTCTGCTGGTTCCTCATGAAACGCCTTCACCAGGATGCGGGAGACTTTCGCTGGGCGCTGCATCTTGTAAACCGCCTGCTCGCCCGGCAAAATCCTTACGATACGCCACTCGAACAATATCCCTTGACCGCGGCGCTCTTCGCCCTCCCGTTTGTGCGTTTGCAGCCTGAACTCGCCGCCGGATTCTTTTGGGGAATCAGTTCATTTTTTCTCGCCTTCGGTCTCACGCGTGGCGGCTATACTCGCTTGCTCATCTTCTTCGCCTATCCTTATTGGGCAGGACTCCTCACCGTGCAGTGGTCTCCGCTCATTGCAGCCAGCGGATTCTTCCCGCTTCTGCTACCGGCAACCATGGCCAAACCTCAGGTCGGCTTGCCCGTCTTCCTGACGCGATTCAGCCGTCGTGGCTTATACGCGTGCGCTGCCGTAGGCTTGGTAAGCCTTATTGTGATGCCAAAGTGGCCGCTTCTCTGGTTTCGGCAACTTCGCAATTACGAACACTTCATTCCCATTCTCATTCTTCCCGGGGCGCTGCTTGTGCTGGCGCTGCTGCGATACAGGAAGCGTGATGCGCAGCTTCTTTTCCTGTCCGCATGTATGCCCCAGCGCTGGTTTTTTGACAGCTTTATCCTCTGGCTGATTCCGCAATCGCGCCGCGAAATCGTCTGGACGGTTTTTTTCAGTTGGGGAGCGGCAATCTGGCGCTGGTATCACGTTCCTTCCAGTTTCACCAGCGTGGGACGCTGCACCGTAATCTTCCTTTATCTGCCCATGTTGGCCGTAGTACTTCTGCGAAAGGAACGAAACAGTGAACAAGGAAATCGCGAACCGCTGCACGGGGTCGCGTCGAACGCGCATTCACTTTAGCGACTTTTTTCGCCATGGCAATCCATAACGCCATCAAGCTCCGCGATTGGCATTACGGCGTGAGTGTGCTGCTCGCTCTGGCCATAATCCCACTTCTGCGCCACGAGCACCTACCGCTGAAATTCGATTGGATCACATTGAGCGTGGCTTATTGGTTCGTCCTGGCTGCGCAATCCATATGCGTTGCCGTCGTTTTGTGCCTGATCGCATTACCTCGTCAACAAGTCCTTGATCCTTTTCTAGCTCGCTATCGAGTGAACCCGCTCCGAGTTGTTCCTCTGCTATTGTTCGTTATCGCTTTGATCTGGCTCGCCGGTGGTCTCAAAGCGTTCGTGTTAACAGTGGACGCGGTCGCTGCACTCGAACTGATCAACCGTCTGCACGGGAAACCGTTGCGCCGCGCGGCAGCCGCAATCCTGGCCCCCACAGCCTACCTCTTCCTCGGTTTTCTAATGGTTCTCGCCTACAACAATGTCATTGTGTCGATGCGATACAACTTCGCAACCGATCCTGCGCTGGCCGCGATCGATCGCTGGCTGCTGCATGGTCATTCGGTTTCTGGCCTCTGCCATTGGGCGTTGCAGGTCTTCCCGCTTTCTTTTTTCAACTTTTTAGAATTCATTTATTTCGGAATGTTTCTTCAGATCGGCGCCACCCTCATTTTTCTCGCTCTCTATGACGGCAGAACGCTGGCGCTGCAGTTCGTCGGTACGATCCTCACCTCGTACTATCTGGCGCTTGTCGTCTTCTATATCTGGCCCGCGCAAGGACCTTATACTTTGTGCCCTGCCCACTTCTCGCGCTTCCCGCCGAGCCTTCAGTCGTACACCATTCAAAAAACTTTAATCCCACACGCTCTGGCGCTATGGAATCACCAACGCATTTCTAAAATCTCCACCGATTACTTCATCGCGTTCCCCTGCATGCATATCGTGCAGCCGATTATCGTGCTGTGGTTTCTGCGGCGCTGGCGCAGGGCCGTGATTGTCCTCGCGTTTTACGATTTATTGCTGATCGCCTCCATCCTCTTGCTCGAAATGCATTACCTCATCGACATCGTCGTGGCGTTGCCCGTAGCCGCGCTGGCCATCGCCATTACAGGTGGCTCCTTGCGTAGCCCGAAACCGAACGCATTTTCGCCACCAGCCCACCCCGTGTCATGAATAATCTTTTCATCCGAAAGAAACTTTTGTGGCTGCTCCTCAGCGTTCTGTCGGCTGGCAGCATGGCTTGGTATGTCACTGCCGTCTGGAGCGCTAATCAGCCTCCGCAATTTTCCGATCTGTATGCCCCCTGGTGGGCCGCGCATGAGCTGCTTTTGCACGGACGCAATCCCTATTCACCCGCGGTAGCGCATGAGATTCAAACGGTGATTTACGGTGCGCCGGCAAGCGACGTTTCCACAAATGATCCTTCAAACATTGCCGGCGGATTCGCCTACCCTCCCTATGCAGCATTGCTCCTTTGGCCAACCGTCTATCTTTCGTTCGAGCAAGTGCAGAAATTATTTCTAGGCACATCCGTACTTGCGATCCTGCTCAGTTTGGCGCTCTGGCTCCGTTTTCTGCGATTGCGTCCCTCGCCGTTGCTGTGGATGACTCTTGCCTTCTTTACCCTGGGAAGTTTTCCCGCCTTGCAGGCAATCCGGTTACAAAACTTAAGCGTAATCGCGGCCGCATTAATTGCACTCTCACTTTTTCTCGTGTCTGCGGACCACTTGCTTCTCGCCGGCATTTTCCTGGCTCTGTCTACATTCAAACCGCAATTCGCCGCTGGATTGATTCTCGGGTTGGCATTGTGGATTACCGGCGACTGGCGTCGCCGGCGCCCGCTAGCGTGGAGTTTTCTGATCACGATGCTTTTGCTTTTTCTAATGAGCAGTTGGCTCGTGCCGGGCTGGATTCACACCTTCTTCAGCGTCTTGCGTGCTTATCGTCTCTATACTTACGGTCATTCCCTGCTTGATGTTTGGTTCACTCCCAGGGGGGGAGCATTTATCGGAGTCTGTCTTCTTCTAGCTGCCTTAGCCGTTTGCTGGAAGCATCGCTCGAAAGCAGCTAATTCTGCGCGATTCTCTCTTATCACGACTCTGTTATTGGCCGTAACTCTTATCGTCATCCCAACCCTCGCTCCTCACGCGCAACTGCTTCTCTTGCCCGGATTTTTGAACATGATTCACATGCGAAAGTTTCTTTCATCCTCCGGTACGCCCGCGAAAATGATTGTAGCGGCGGCGTGGGCGCTACTCGCTTGGTCCTGGATCGCCGCCTTCGGTCTATTGGTGGCCGCGCTCTTGGTTCCTATTCCGAGGCTGCTGCGCTTCTGGCAGCTGCCGCTTTACACCAGCCCGCTCCTGCCCTTAGCTGTTTCCTTCGCTTTGAGCTGTTTACTTTGGAGCATCCCCCAGCAGGAGGGTCGAAAGCTCGACCTTTCCGGCAATATCCCTTGACTTCCGCCTCCAGACCTGTGACTCAGCGCGAAAACCTTGCGATTCGCGGGTTAAAAACCGAATAGACGGGGAACTTCTTTTTCATTCAAGATGCAAGAAATTACGCCTTTTTCAGCTGTTCACAGGGTATTATTAGCCTAGTCGAGTTGACCAACCTTAGCGATCGTCCCAGGAGCTACGGGACACGTTTACTCGAGTTTGAGGTCAAAAAGGGGTTATCCATGGGGCTTATACGAAACCTTTGGCGAGAACAGGAAGGACAGGATATTGCGGAATATGCAGTAATGCTGGCGGTCATCCTGGTCATTGTCGTTGGAACCGTCCGATTAATCGGGTCCAATGCCAGTAATGTGTTTTCTTCCGTCGCCAGTTCCATCCAGTAAGTAAGCAACAACCCGATTTGCCGAGGCCGCCAGTCATCACGTTGCGGCTGCGTAAGCATTTAATTTCTGAGGGAGCAGTATGAACCGCACACGTTTGTTAACGATCGGAGTCGTGGCGCTCGCGCTTGGCTTGATAGCCAGCATGTATGTGTACCGGACCCTCCAGGCGAGATCAGGACCCGGCTCCGAGTCGGGCGTTGATGTAATTGTTGCAGCCGATGATCTGCAAGTCGGTGCCCGCGTCGAAGAACATGACATCAAAATCATCAGAATTCCTGCCACCGATTTGCCTCCCGGCGCCCCGCGCAGGCGTTCTGAGGTAGTTGGGCACGGTGTCATCGTCCCCATTTCCAAGGGTGAATTCATTCTGCCCAACCGGCTGGCGGGTGAGAACGCCGGCTCCGGACTGCCTTCACTCATCCCTCCGGGCATGCGCGCCGTTTCCGTGCGGGTAAACGAAGTTGTCTCCGTAGCCGGATTTGTAACTCCCGGAACTCGCGTCGATGTTCTGCTGACCGGAACACCGGGCGGCGGCGAACAGCAGACTACCACCGTTCTGCAGAATGTCGCAGTCCTTGCCTCGGGCCATACTTTGGAGCGAACCGCAACCGGCGAGGCCCAGACTACGGCCGTCATCACGCTCCTGGTCTCGCCGGATGATGCCCAGCGCCTCACTCTGGCCAGTTCTGAAGGACACATCCAGCTCGCGCTGCGCAATCCTCTCGACACCAAGCAAGACGAGGTGCCTTCTTCCAATTCGAGAGGCCTGTATCGGGGGGTCGCGGCACCCGTTCAACCCGTCGTTCATCACACGGCAATGAAGAAAGTTGCTCCCGGTCCACCTTCTTCGACCGGCGTGCAGGTAGAGGTTTATCAGGGCGACAAAAAAATGGACGTGGTTAAATTCCCAGACCAGAATTCCGAAAACTAAGTGATGGCAACAGATCGGTTCTTCAAGTCGCCTCGGTACATGCCCGCAACCTTCCTCACGGGGAGAGAAATCTGAAGATGAGAGTTCGCAGCTCGTTGCTCGGGGCCCTGCTGGTCGCTGTCGCCTCCCCTTGTTTCGTATTCCCGGAGATGATGCAACAGGCGGACAGCCAGCCTCAAAGTCCGCCCGCCACCAGTACGCAGACCACGACCCTGCCGCCGGAATCGCAACCTCCGCAGGGCTCGGCTCCATTGCGCGTCATGGTCGGCAAATCTCTTCTCGTCACAACCACAGAAAAACTGAAGCGCATCTCCGTTACCGATCCCGGAATCGCCTTTGCCCAGGTCATCACACCCACGCAGATTTTGGTTCATGGCAAAACTCCGGGCGAAGTTTCGCTGCTGATTTGGGATGAACTGGAACGTTCGCGCAGCTTCGATTTGCGCGTCGATGTCGACGTGAGCGCCTGTGCCGAAGAAGAGCGCCGCGTGTTCCCCGACGAGCAGATCGTGGTCACGCCCTCACGCGCAGCCGTGGTCCTCTCTGGGCACGTTTCCACGGAAGACGTTGCCAAGCGCGCCGGAGAACTGGCCAGCGCCTATTCCCCAAAAGTCGTGAACGTCCTGACCTTCGGGCCGGTCGGCGCTCAGGAAGTTTTGCTACAGGTAAAATTTGCGGAAGTCGACCGCACCGCCCTCACTCAGTTGGGAATCAACTTCATTTCCACTGGTGCTGGGAACACCCTCGGCACCATCACTACAGGCCAGTACGGCAGTTTCGGCCCGCAGACGCTGGGTGCTCCGCCGACCACTACTACCAGCACAGCTGCCGGCACAACCACCACCACGGCCACTCAAACCATAAACAACGTCCTGAACCTTTTTCTGTTTCGCTCCGACATTAATTTCGGAGCTACGATCGAGGCCCTCGAAACCAAAAATCTGTTGCAGATTCTCGCCGAACCTAGCCTGATTGCGGTCAACGGCAAGGAAGCCAGCTTTTTGGCTGGAGGTCAATTTCCGTTCCCGATCGTGCAACCTGGCAATGGTTTTACGGCAGTGACGATCTCGTTCAAGGATTTTGGAGTTGGCTTGCACTTCACCCCGGTAATCATGCCCAACGGGAATATTCACCTGAAGGTAGCTCCGGAAGTGAGCACGTTGGACTTTTCAAACGCGCTGACAATTTCCGGCTTCACTGTGCCCGCTCTCAGCACACGCAAATCCGAAACTGAATTTGAATTGCAGGATGGACAAAGTTTTGTGATCGCCGGACTCCTCGATAATCGGGTTACTGATATTTACAACAAGATTCCCGGCCTGGGCGACATCCCCATCCTGGGAAATTTTTTTCGCAGCAAGAGCTTGCAGAAAACAAATTCGGAGCTGATGGTCTTGTGCACCGTGCACCGCATCTTTCCCAACAACGAACCGCCTCCAGGGCCGAAGAATCCGAAACCTTTTATGGACACTGGCAAGTTCGACAAGAGCAAGTAGCAGCGCAGATTGCTAACGAAAATTGCTAGGGGATTTGCTCGGAAAGATTGATAGTGAGGATTGGTGAAGACAACAAACACGAAACCGTTTTTCGAATTTGAATTCGAGAAACAATTTCTCGGAAGAAGTAACTAAAACGCAGGCGGTTATGGCAGAACTATCAGTCGTCATTGTTGCCACGGATAACGAGCAACGCGCGGTCCTGCAAGTGCTCGTCGATGGCACCAGTGTGGCGCGCACCGTTCATACTTGCGCCAGTTTTCCCGTCGCTGCCTCCGACGCTGTCACGCGACGTGTCCGCACCGCCAATCCTGACGTGACTCTGGTCGACATTCCAGCCGATAATCCCACCCTGGCCTTGCGCGCTATCGAACTCTTGCATCAGGAGATGCCCGAAGCGGCGATTTTCGCCATCGGCAATCTGAACCAGCCGCAAGTCATTGTCAACGCCATGCGCGCCGGAGCTCGCGAATTCATTGAGCGCCCCACTACCACCACGGACCTGCTCGAGGCCTTCGTGCGTCTCACCACCGCGCAACGTCGAACCCGCCAGGAAGGAATTCGCGGGAAAGTTTTCCTGGTCATCAATGCTAAGGGCGGAAATGGCGCAACAACCGTAGCCGTCAATCTGGCGCTGGCTCTGCACTCTTCCGCCGGGCAAACGGCCCTCGTCGATCTCGCTCCGCTGGGCCACGCGGCGCTGCATATGAATCTCAAGCCAATCTTCAATGTGGCCGACGCTACTCGCAATCTTCACCGCATGGACGCTTCCCTGCTGGAAAGTTTTATGACCCGCCACAGCGGCGGCTTGCAATTGCTGGCTGGCACCAATGTCCCCACAACCGCGGAACCCTCCACTGCGGAATTTGTTCGCCTCTTTGACATGCTGGTCACACATTTCCGCTACGTCGTGGTGGATGGGTCTTCGCGCTTTGACGCTGTGAGCCGTCTCATTGCCAGTCTTTCAGAAACCGTTCTTCTCGTCGCTTGCAGTGATGTCGCGTCTCTTTGGAGCGCCGCTCGGGTCCAGCAATATCTCAGCGAGGCCGGCAGCCGCGATCGCGTGCGTCTGGTGTTGAATCGCTTTCGCAAAGTCCCGGGCTTCAGCGAAGGCGACGCGGAGACGGCAGTTGGCGCCAAACTATTGTGGCGGATTCCCAACCAGTATTTCGCCGTATCGGGCGCAATCGACCGGGGAAGTCCCGTGATGGACCAGCGCAATTCGGAGATGGCTCGCTGCTTCGCCGGACTCTCGCAGGAATTAACCCGCAACGACACGGACGTAAAACGCGGCACATGGTCGTTGTTTAAATCGGTTTGAGAATGTAGCTTTGGGAAGTTATTCGGGCCGAAAATTAGGAAATCGATAGCTTAGGAAATCATGGCCAATCTTCAATCGTTCGAGCGCACCGATTACCAGCAGGTAAAAGCTGACCTGCATCGTAAGATCCTCGATCGCCTCGACCTGGAAAAACTCGGCAAGGCAACCGGCGACTCGGCACGGGACGAGGTCCTGGTCGTCATTCGCAATGCCGTGAACAGCGAAGTCGTCCCGCTGAGTTTTGCCGAGCGCGAACGCCTCTCTCGCGAAATTCTCGACGAAATTTTTGGTCTTGGCCCGCTGGAGCCACTGCTGAAAGATGCGACCGTCTCCGATATCTTGGTCAATCGTTTCGACAAGGTTTACGTGGAGCGCGCCGGCAAACTCGAACGCACAGGCTTGACCTTCAAAGATGACTCGCATCTCATGCAGATCATCGAGCGCATCGTCTCGCGCGTCGGTCGGCGCGTAGACGAATCGTCTCCCATGGTGGACGCCCGTTTGGCCGACGGATCGCGCGTCAACGCCATCATTCCACCACTGGCCATCGATGGTCCTTGCCTCTCCATCCGCCGTTTTGGACGCGATCCCGTCACCGCGCGCCAGATGATCGAGAATCAAACTCTCACCGAATCCATGCTCGAATTGCTCTCCGCCATGGTGAAGGGACGGCTCAATATTTTGGTTTCAGGCGGAACCGGCGCCGGCAAAACGACTCTGCTCAATGTTCTCTCCGGGTACATTCCCAACTCCGACCGCGTCGTCACCATTGAGGATGCCGCCGAATTGCAACTAAAGCAGGAGCATGTGGTCCGCCTCGAAACTCGTCCGCCGAATATTGAAGGCAAGGGCGCTGTGCGGCAGCGGCAACTGGTCATCAACAGTCTGCGTATGCGTCCCGACCGTATCGTCGTGGGCGAGGTGCGCGGCGAAGAAGCCTTCGACATGTTGCAGGCCATGAATACCGGCCATGAAGGTTCGCTCACGACCGTTCACGCGAACTCTCCGCGCGACGCCATGGCTCGCGTCGAAAACATGGTCTCGATGGCGAACCTCAACATTCCCGAGCGCGCCGTGCGGCACCAGATCGCTTCCGCGGTCCATGCCGTGGTTCAGATCGCGCGCCTCTCCGACGGCACCAGAAAAGTGATTACCATCTCCGAGATTACCGGTATGGACGCCGAAGCCATCGCCATGCAGGACATTTTTAGCTTTGACCGCACCGGCACCGACGAGGGCGGAAAAGTTCGCGGTGTTTTTCGCGCCACCGGCATTCGCCCGCAGTTTGCCGAGCGCTTGGCAACTTCGGGCGCTCGCTTGCGGCCAGCGCTCTTTGAATCTAGAAGCGAGGTCTGAACCAAGGCAATGCCCGTAATTCTCACTGCGATTTTGGTCTTCGTTCTGGTCGCGCTTGCGGTCTTCGCGGTGGTCTCACTCCTCGACGAGCGCAGTGCCCAGGCTCGACTGATCAAGGAACGCCTGGCCAATGAGCGCAAGGCCCCTGAGCGTGCCATTGAAGAAGAACTCGCTCTGCTGCGCGACGAGCAACTCAGCCAGATTCCCGCGCTCGACACTTTGCTCCGCCGCTCCTCGCGGGTTACAGATATCCAGAAAATGCTCACGCAGGGTGGCATGTCCCTGCGGGCGGGTAACTTTTTAGCATTGTCCGCTCTCACCGGCGTCCTCGCCACCGTCGCGGCTTACGTCCTCACCAAGCGCATTGAAATTGCGTGGGTAGCTTTGCTGGTCGGCTTCCTCCTGCCCTATTCTTATGCTTCGTTTCGCCGCAACCAGCGCTTCGAGAAATTCGAAGAGCTTTTTCCCGAGGCGATCGACACTCTGGCTCGCGCCGTACGAGCCGGACATGCCTTCACTACCGCTCTGGAAATAATCACGAATGAGGTCGCCGAACCGGTCTCCGGCGAGTTTCGCCAGCTTTACGAAGAACAAAAATTCGGCATGCCGGTCCGCGACGCGCTGATCAATCTCACCGAGCGCGTTCCTTTGGTCGACGTGAAATTCTTCGTCACCGCAGTCATGCTGCAGCGCGAGACCGGCGGCAACCTGGCGGAGATTCTCGACAATTTGTCTTACGTCATTCGCGAGCGTTTTAAAATCCAGCGGCAGGTACGGGTCTACACGGCTCAAGGCCGCCTCACCATGGGGCTATTGATGGGTATGCCGCCCATCATCGTCACGGTCATGCTGGTGCTGAATCCCGCCTTCATTCGCCCATTGTTTTCGGACCCCATCGGACACACGCTACTGGTCGCTGGAATCATCCTGCAAACGATCGGTTATTTCGTAATCCGCAAAATTATTCGCATTCAGGTTTAGGAGCGAAGCAGCCGCTAAGGAAAGAAGAAAGAAAGAGGAAAGAAGAAAGAAGGAGAGTAAGAAGGAAAAAGCGAATTAAGAAAGAAAAAGCGAATGATGATCCGATCACAAGCCGTTGTCATTCCGAGACCGCGTGCTTTGCATCACGCGCCGAGGAATCTCAATCGGCTCGGCTGCGTCGCGCCAGCCAAAACGCAGCCACCCGTGAGCATCTCGACCTTCCAGCAAAGAAGAAGCAACGAATAAACCGTGCTGTCATTGATTCTCATCGCCGTCGTATTCGTCACTGTCGTCATGGCAGTATTCGCTTTTGGGGCAGCCGTCGTAACCCCCAGTTCACTCCTGGGCGCGCGTTTGCGCGCGCTGGGAGGTCAGCAACCAACAGTCGAAAACAAGCCTGCGTTCCGCGAACGCATGGAGCAGGCACTCGATCCGCTCAGCAAAGCCATTCCACTCTCACCGGCCGACGTCTCCCGCACCCATGCCTGGCTCATTCAGGCGGGATACCGCGACGCCATTGACGTCAGCTATTACTTCGGCGCGCGCGTTCTCCTGGGTGTCGTCGGATTTGGCGCGGTCGCTTTATTGACAGGCTTTGACAATCTCCCCTTACTGATCGGGGTGGCCGGGCTCGGGTTCTTGTTGCCGCGCTTCATCCTGAAGCGCATGATCAAAAACCGCCAGCAGCGCATTCGCATCGGCTTGCCCGACGCTCTCGACCTCACCGTGATTTGCGTCGAGGCCGGTCTCGCGCTCGATCAGGCCCTGATGCGTGTCGGCCAGGATCTTCATCATGCCCACCCCGACCTGAGCGATGAGCTTCATCTCGTAAACTTGGAGATGCGGGCCGGCAAGCCGCGCGCCGAGGCCCTGCGCAACCTGGTAGACCGCACCGGGGTTGACGACATCCGCTCCCTTGTTGGTACACTGATTCAAACAGACCGCTTCGGGACCAGCGTTGCCCAAGCCTTGCGGGTGCATTCCGATTCGCTCCGCACCGAGCGCCGGCAACGAGCCGAAGAGCAAGCTGCAAAAACTACCATCAAGATGGTTCCCCCGCTGGTGATATTTGTTCTGCCGTCAATTATTTTTGTCACGATTGGCCCGGCCATCATTGACCTGATCCGGCAATTGGGGCCCATCTCCGGCAAATAGAGGAACCGGCAGACGAACGAAAAGTCAGTCGACAGGCGAAAGAAGGGCGCGAATCATCCGGGGGCGTTCGTATTCATGACACAGGGACGGGCCTTTAATCAGACGCGCCAGGCCTTTCTCGCCACGGCCCTGTCTGTGGCCGATACACACTGGACCCGGCTGCGCGGCCTGTTGGGATTCCGTTCCAGCGAATTCAGCAGCGGCTCTGGACTGTGGATCGTTCCCAGTCACGGCGTTCACACATTAGGCATGGGTTTTCCCATCGACGTGATCTATTTGGACGACGCCATGACTGTAATCCATATTCAGCCCGACCTGCAGCCCTGGCGCTTCGCCCCGGTTCGCACCCAGGCGGCATCGGTTCTCGAGCTTCCCTGCCGCACCGCGGCTGAAACCAGCACCGCCGTAGGCGATCAAATTGAAATCACAATCGACGGAAATACAAACGAAACAAATAAACAACTAGAAGACCAACTGCGTGATTGAAACTCTGGAATTCGAAGAGACAGCGGTCGAACACTACGACGCGCCCAAACTGCAGGTCGAGTGGTCCTCGCCCTGGCGCGAGTTCGTTACGTCCATCCGCCCCGCGCTGGTCCGCTCAGAACGCCGGCTGGCGGGCGAAGCCCCATTCGGGTTGATTCCCTTGCGCATCATGATCCCCTCCTATGTGCTGGAGGCCTTCCTGATTTTTGCCGTGATCGTGGTGCAACTGAAGATTGCGCAGTTGCAGCCCTTCGTCGCTCCCCGCTTCTCCAGTCACGACGTAATCTATTACAGCGGCGACGAACTTCCGCGCACTGAAGATCTCGGCGGCTCTCAGGCTGGAAACGCTGGACGCGCCGGTGGCGGCGAGACGCAGCACCGCGTGCAGACCATTAAAATCGCTCGCGGCAGCTCCCTCGTCCCGAAAGTTGTCGACGCACCTAATTTGAAACTTCCGTCCTCGCGCGATGCGGTCGCGAACCTTTTAGCCGTCCAGCCGAATCCCGGGCCTCCGCCGTCGCAGGGACTGCGCTCAACTCGCACCGCGCCAACGCTGACATCCACATTCGTCGCTCCGGCTCCGAATGTGATTCGCGACTATACCCGCAACGCTGCTCCCGTCGAATCGGTAATCGCTCCCGCCCCTTCGGTGTCGCGCGATCAGCCCGTCACCGCGCCGAATCTCAGCGCAACTTTGATTCCGCCCACGCCAACTGTGGCGCGTGACCACTCTCTGGTAGCGCCGGCTCTCGATCCCACCGTCGTTCCTCCCGCTCCCAGCGTCACTCGCGAACGCGCACACATGACGCCAGCCCTCATTCCGTCAGTAGTCGCGCCAGCGCCCAGCATCTCCCAGGATCGAGCACGCTCCGCGCCTTCCCTTGCGCCGAACGTAATTCCGGCTGCCCCCGCCGCGGTGGGCGGAGAATTTTCCCACCGTCCCGTGCAAATGATCGCCACGGCGGTGCCGCCACCGGTCTCGGCTCCGGAGCGCACCACTTCACGAAACCCGAAACTGAATTTGCCCGCACCCTCGGTCATTGCGCCACCGCCCTCAGCCAACGTTCTACCAGCCAACGTTTCGCCAGCCGTGCGCCAGCTCGCGGGCGGCGCTATTCCGGATTCCTCGAGGACAGTTGTGCCTCCGCCGCCCACGGCCACCGGCAGCGGATCGTTCATGAGCAATCTGATGGGCAAAATTTTCGGCGCCAGCGAAGTTGTGCCACCACCTCCGTCCGTTCATTCCAACAACTCCAGCACTGCAGCCGGAACCTTGCTGGGCGCCAATGTCGTCCCGCCCCCGCCCGCGGTCGCCGCAGCTGGCAGTCCTCACGGCGCACGCAACGGCATGGGCCCGTTGCCCGGACCAAATGTAATCGCCCCGCCACTCTCCACTGGGATATCAGGCGCGAACGGCACCCGGCCTCTGCCATCGTCGTCTGCGCCAACGCTCGGCGTGCCCAGCGTAGTAGCGCCTCCGCCGACTGTGTCGGCAAACGGTGCCGGAGCCTACAATTCTCGTAGAACATTGGCGGACAATAACGTCGTAGCTCCGCCTCCATCAGTCGACAGTAGCCACCCCGGCCTGAGTCGCACCGCACCCGACCCCCTCGGCGTACCCCCAGACGCAGTCACAAGGCTCACGCCTCCGAATGCAAGTGGCAGCGATGCCAGCGCTGGCGCTGTACTTTCCAGCCAGCCCGGCCCCAAAGTAGGATTGCCCAACAGCAAAGACACTGGCTCCCTAGCCGTGTCGCCCTCTGGTGGAGACAAGCCCGGCCTCGGCGGAGCCGGTAACGGAGCCAGCATCGGTCACGGGAACGGTCCTGGCAGCGCTATGAATGGCGCAGGCTCCGGCGCAGCAAAAGCTACTGAGGCTGGACGCGGCTCCGACGCCGTCGCACACAACGGCATCTCTCCCACGCCAGGTCCTGGAGGCGCAGGAAACGCATCTTCCGGCACGCCGCCCGTCCGCGGTATCGATATCAGCGGCGGCAGCGGGATCGTCAACCTGCCCAGCTTCGGTTCAGATTCCACCGATAACAATCCCTCGGCACCCGGTCATTCAACCTTAAAGCAACGCGAAGCCCTAGGCGTAACAATCGTGGCAACCGCCACTTCCGGAGGAGCTTTCGAGCCGTACAAAAATCTTCTGCGTGGCGAGAAGTACACCACCTATTTCGATACTTCGCTGGGCACGGTTGTCATGGAATTTTCCGACGAAGCCGCCAGCGCCCATTCATTCGGAGGTACGCTCACTGCCCCGTCGCCGCTGCGTGCCGATCTCGCGCAGGGCTTGCCACATGCCCGCATCGTCCTCGCCTGCACCCTGGATGCTTCCGGCAATTTGAGAAACGTTCGCGTCCTCGAGCCCGGCCCGGCTGAGATGACCGCCAAAATCGTCGCCGCCCTTCGCAGTTGGAAATTTCAACCCGCCATGCGCGGCAACCAGCCGGTCGCAGTCACCGCCATCCTCGGCTTCGGCATCGATACCAACGACCGCTTCTAAGCAGCTTCGATACTCTGATTTTTTGACCGGCACACAACCTCAGCTAATTTGGTGGCGGCTCGGGGTCATCCTGAGTGCAGCCGTTTTTCAGGCGGAAGGAAGGATCTCCCTCTAGTCGTACCTATGGGAGATCCCTCGCGGCTGAAGACACCGCCTTTCTTCGACGCTCTCATAGGAGACAAATTGAAACCGGCCCACTACCGCTAACTTCCATTCCTTAGAACCTTTCGCGCACGAACGCAACCGCCACATCATCCGCGTAAATCTGTTTCCATCCCTTAGTTTCGGTCAGGACGTTGGCCAGCGCCGCATCTCTGGGCAACAGCACGACAGAACTCTCATGCACCATAAGAAATTGCTCCCACCCTCGTTCCACGCGCATCGTCTTCAGATATGACTTGAAAAACTCCTCCCCATACAGATCATGCCGGTCATCCACAACCACGCGCACCATGGGATAAAGCCGGTAGATTAAATACCCGCCCCAGTAATCAGGACTAAGGATCGCTCCCCTGACTTGTTTTTCTTCCAGAAAATTCACCGCCTGCACCGGCATCCTCGCATTACTGAAGTGCGCATCCATCCATACTCCCGAGCCCACGCGCCCGCCATTGGCGACAACTGCGAACGTCGCGACCATCGCCAGAATCGGCCACAGGTGTCCCCGCAGTCCCGTCTCAACCGCAGCCATTCTCTGAGAGAATTCGCGAGTAAACCTGGCCGCCGGCACCAACGGGCCCACGATCATCACAAGCAGAATGGAAGACACCGGAATATTCCGCGACGCATAAAGTCCCGCATACACCGCCAACAAAATCGTCAGCCCCTGGCTGAGCCGTAACTCGTTCCCCCGAATCGCCACGGTTGCAACGGTAATCAGCAGCAGCAGGAGAAAACATTTCTGCGCGATCCCATGAAAGTTCGGTGACTGAAATTCATCAATGTGATCCATCAGAAAACGATTTGAAAGATAGCCGTAAACGTGCCCGTACAGCTTCCATCCATACGGATTCACTAGGCTCGCTACCCCGGACAGTAGCGTCACCACGGCTAAGCTTCGCATTCGTTTCGCCGCGGCAATCTTCTGTAGCATCTCCTCGATTCGGTTCTCGTTTGTGTTGAACCAGGTCCATCCCGCTCCCAGCAGAAAAATTCCCAACAGCACAAATCCCAGCAAGAATCCGCCATGCACATTCACCCACACCAACATCAGCAGCGACAGCGCAAATATCCATCTTGGCGATCCGCCACGACCCTTGAGCGACAGCCGTTCCGAGCCATCCAGCAAGTAAAACCATGCCAGCGTAAACAGCCAACTCACCACGTGTGGGCGCGCCAAGAAATGAATCATCGACGCCGACACCGCCAGCAGCACCAGCACCAGCGCTAACACCACGTTCGTCCTGCGCGCCATCAAGAAGCGAAACGTGCAGGCAAACGTGAGCGCAATCGTCATGGCCGTAAACCACACCACCCCGTTCAGTCCCCATTCCGATTCCAATTTCCCTACCGTCAGGTCATACAGCCACTCCCAGGCAAACCACGGCTTGCCAGCCATGGTCGACGAGAACGAATCCACCCGCGGAATCGAGTGCGTCGCCAGAATTTCCTGTCCCGTGCGAATGTGCCATCCAATTCCCGCATCTCCCAGCAACCGCACCGAAAGCGGCGTAAGCACGAGCACCCCAAGCATGGCGAAAAAAATAAGATCCGCACCCGACGGCAGCACGAAGCGTACCCATGCCGGTTTAACCGAAGCTGCATTAACCGAACCTGGACCAGCCCAGGCTCGACTCTCGGCCCGCATCGGATTTCTCGCACCGTCTGCCATCGCGCTGAATCTTATAGAGGTGGGCACTGAAACAGCAAACTGTGGGCCATAGCAACGTGAGTGGTGAAAGGAAACCTCGAATAGTAATCGTAGGCGCCGGCTTCGGCGGCCTGAACGCCGCGAAGGCGCTCGCCAATGCGCCCGTTCAAATCACGGTCATCGATCGCAAGAATTTCCACACCTTCCAGCCGCTTCTTTATCAGGTCGCAACCGCCGGACTTTCCCCGGCAGAGATCGCTGCGCCCATCCGCTCCATTCTCCGCTCGCACAAAAACATTGAAGTGCTCATGGCGGAAGTTATTGCATTCGATCTCGACCGTCGCATCGTGAAAACTTCCGAAGAGGCCATGCCGTACGACTATCTGATCGTCGCCGCCGGAGCGAGCCACAGCTATTTCGGCCACGATGAATGGGAACCCTACGCTCCCGGCCTCAAGACGATTGAAGACGCGCTCGAGATTCGCCGCCGCATTCTCCTCGCCTTCGAACTAGCCGAGCGGCACGCCGCCGCCAACGAAACCGCGCCTCCTCTGAACTTCGTAGTCGTCGGCGGCGGCCCTACCGGGGTCGAACTCGCCGGCACTCTTGCCGAGATCGCGCGTCACGCCCTCACTCACGAATTTCGATCCATCGATCCCGCCCGCACTCATATTCTGCTCATTGAGGGTGGCCCGCGCATCCTGCCCGCCTACGCGGAAGATCTATCGCGCAGCGCACAACAGCAGTTAAATCATCTGGGAGTTGAGGTTCGCACTTCCACCACCGTGACGCAGATTGAACCGGGCGCCGTGTACGCTGGAAACACGCGCCTTCCGGCAACCGTTATCCTCTGGGCGGCTGGAGTCGCCGCCTCTCCGATCGGCAAAAAACTTGGAGCAGCCACCGATCGCGCTGGACGCGTCTTGGTTCAGCCCGACCTCAGCCTTCCCAGTCACGCGGAAGTATTCGTCATCGGCGATCTCGCCGCGCTGAAGGATGCCCACGGCAAACTACTCCCCGGCGTCGCCCCGGTAGCTATGCAGCAAGGCAGGTTCGTCGCGAAACTGATTCGCGAAGAACTGGCATCACCCACGAATGCAGGTGCCCCATCTTTCGCCTCCTTTGCGAAAAGCGGGAATTCTAGCTCCCCTCCGGAGCGGTCATCTCTCGCGCCGGGTGACCCGTCTTTCTCGCGACCCTTGCGACAGGGCGGGGATTTTGACTCCCTTCCTTCGCGACAGCGCGGGCCCGGCACCCCATCTGCTTCGCTCTCTTCGAAGGCTCCTGCCCTGAGCGAGCGCAGCGAGTCGAACGTTGGAGAAGATCAGCGACCAGCATTCCACTACTGGGACAAAGGCAGCCTAGCCACGATCGGCCGCGCGGCGGCCATAGCCAAATTCGGCAAAATTCACATCTCTGGCTTCGTAGCCTGGTTATCCTGGCTATTCATCCACATTCTCTTTCTCATCGGTTTCCGCAATCGTCTGCTGGTTCTGATTCAATGGGCCTGGTCCTACGTCACCTACGAACGAGGCGCGCGCTTAATCACCGGCAGCACCACCCTCCCCGGATGGAGCGCAGCCCCAGAAGCCCGCACCAACCCGAAGCCATCAGTACCGTAGCTTGAGAAGTGGGAATTCCCGCGCGCCTGCTCGGACAAAGAGCTCTCGCGCACCTGTCGGTTAGGGACATCCGAGATAGTCGGCGCTTCCACCGATAGCGCGGGGTTGAACTCTCTGGGACGCGGATGACTCTAAATATTGAGTTTGATGTTTTCCTCAGACGGCGGGGCTTCCATGAGCGCGTCTAGCCTAAATGGGTCACCTGGAAAATGCGTCGCAACAATGTATTCCAATTGCACCCGCGCTCTGTGCGTTATGAGGAACATCGCTCTTGCGTCCGTCAATACATCGAACTGACTTCGCAGCGGGTCGTACCAGTGTTTCAGTGAGCCATTCGAAGCAGGCTCTCATAGCGGGGGTCAGAACGGAGGTTATCGATTCGCAAATCAGCCTTCAGATACCAGGACAGGTCGAGCGATTTCTCCTGATAGGCTTTCTCCAGGAACTTGAAGGCTATGTCTTTGTCACCTAGCGTGGCATATAACGTCGCGATAAGATACGGCGAAACGTAGACTTTGGTCGATTTTTGCTCTAAGTCTCGCAGCATCTTCTGAGTTTCAGCTCGTCTCCCGGCGCCCGCGTAGGCGTGCGCCAGCGCCACGGTGGCATCTTGATCGCCGCCTGACAACTCGACCGCTTTCTGATACTCCGAGATCGATTCCAGTCGTTTTCCAGTCCCCTCATAGCCCATGCCGAGATAGAAATGCTCGAGCCATTCATTCGGATTCAAAGCCATTCCTCTGCGGCTTGCCTCCACCAACCGATCGAAATCGCGCAACTGGAAAAAAACTGCCGATTCGGTCAGGAACGAACCAATGCTAGTATCCAACTCCAGGCTCTTGGCCATTTCCGCCTCAGCCTCGGCCCGCCGCCCCCGGAAGGCGAGGTATTCCGCTCGATCTTCATGGGCGCAACTGTAACTCGGCGCCAAAGCAATCGCCTGGTCCAGCTCCCGTTCGGTAGCATCCCAGTCCCAGCTGTACCGCCAACTCAATATAGCGAGGGCATCGTAGGCTTCGCCGATGCTGTCGTCCAGAGTTAGAGCGTGCCGAAGAGCCTCTTCCGCTTGCCGGTGAGCGGTCTCTGCCGGCCATTGCCGGAAAATCGCCAGGTAGATGTAAGCCTCCGCCAGCCCCGAGTAGGCCGGCGCAAATCCCGGATCTTTTCTCACAGCCTCTTCGAAGTAGGTCTTCGCCATATTGAGAGGCTCCGCCATCGTGAACATGTTCGACAGGTAATAGCGCCCCCTCAGGTAAGCATCGTAAGCTTCCGGATTGACGGGGCGGGCCGTCCGAAAACGAGCCTGCAGCTGCGGCGTAACCTGCGCCCTCACCTGCTGCGCGATCGCCTGCGCCACTTCGCTTTGCAAGCCCAGCACGTCTCCCAGGTCACGCTCATAGGTCTCGGCCCAAAGATGCTTGTCGGTGGGCCCGTATAGCAACTGCGCCGTAATCCGCACTCGTTGACCCGAACGCGTTACCGATCCTTCGACGATCCCATCCACGTTCAGTTCGCGGGCAATCTCGGGCAGGCTCTTGCTCGTGCGCTTGTAGCGCATTACGGAAGTTCGCGAGATCACCCGGAGGGAGCCAATTTTGGCAAGGTCCGTAATCAGCTCATCCGTCATGCCGTCGACGAAATATTCCTGCGCCGGATCCCCGGAAAAATTAGCCAGCGGCAGCACTGCGACCGAGCGCACGGAGGGTGTGACCGCCGCGCGGTGCGAAACAATGCGTACCGATACTAGAACCGCCGCGGTCGCAACGCTAATCGCAACAATGATCCCAACAACGATCACAACAGTCCGCAACGTTACAGCGCTGAGCATCGGCGGAGGACTGTTTCGAACGGCAACCACCGGAGCTTCCTTGAATTGCTCGGTTGGCCCAGACGGCGCGGGTTCCTCGCTGCCAACTCTTTCCACCGCGCCAATAAATCTGTATCCCCTGCGCGGCAGAGTTTCGATGTAACGCGGAGTCCCCGCGGAATCTCCCAGCGCTTCCCGAAGCCGCGCGATGGAGTTGTGCAGGCTGTGGTCAAAATCGACAAAGGTTTCGGCTGGCCAGACTTGGTCTCGAAGTTCTTCGCGGGTCACCAGTTCGCCCGCTCTATTCAGCAGGGTCGCCAGTACCTGTATGGGTTGGCCTTGCAGGCGAACCTTTACGCCAGCTTTTCGCAGTTCGCCGGCGCGAACATCAAGCTCAAAACCGTCAAACCGCAGAACGCGCGAAACCGGAGCCGCTGCCAACATACGAACACTCCTATAAAGTTCTCAAGGCTACCACATTTCGGGGACTTCGGCTTCCCTCAAGATGTCGCTAAATCCACGCTTTTCCTAGGGTTATTCGATGGAGGAAATTTTGGGGAAGGAAGGAGGCAGCAAGGATTGAACGCCTTTACAGTCCCATGCAAGATTGGCCCGCGTCGGGTCGACCGCCGGAAGCGATCGCGGCTGACAATTTCAACGATGAACGGATAAAGGATAAAGGAAAAACCATCATGATGATCTTCCATCTGCTGCAAAAATCGATCTTACGAACCCTGAGTCTGGCTTTGCTCAACAGCCTAGTCCTTGCCGCGCCGCTGCTCGTCGCCCAGGAAGCCCACAATCCTGCTGATCATTCAGATTCTTCCTCGGCCAAGCTGGTGCAACTGGTTCGCCAAGGCACGCGCCAGTACGTCGACGTCAACAACGCCACCGCCGCCGGCTACGGACCATTTCTGGGCTGCGTTGCCGGGACCGACCACGGAGCCATGGGCATACATTACGTCAACGGTACCCTGCTCGGGAATCTCACCCTCGAACCCTCGCAACCCGAGGCGCTCATCTACGAGCCCTCCGATGGCAAGATGACACTGGTAGGCGTCGAGTTCATTCTGGACTCGGCGAGCTGGCTCGCCAAACACAACAACACTCCTCCTGTGCTCGAAGGGCAGGTCTTCAATTTTGTCGCCGCCCCGAATCGCTTCAACATTCCTTCATTTTTCGAACTCCACGTCTGGGCTTGGCGCGATAACCCTCAAGGCGCGTTCGTGGACTGGAACAACCACGTAACCTGCGACGGCCAATAGCAGTGCCTAGTAACGCAGTGCTAATGATTGAGAAGAGGGAAAAAAAGCTTCGCTTCCGCCGCGTACCCCATCCTTCTTTCGCTCTCTTTGCGAAAGAAGGTGGGAACCACGAGTTGGTGGCCCATTCAAGCCGGTTTTGGCTTGAGTGGGGCGGTGTGCAGCTTAAGGCTGCATAGCCCAGCTTTTTTCCTAGTCCGGACGTCATCACAACGCTCACGTAGCGACGGACGCATTCGTCCGTCCGCCGACCGGGAACTACGCAGCGCAAAGCACTCGCACTATTTTTCCACAGCCGTCCACAGAAAAATCTCACTTCGTGTGACGAGTAACCTTTACTGAGGATTTCAGAAAGCGCATGCTCGCCAGATGCGCGAGGGCACTCCCAACCGTCTCCTCACAATCGCGACCGTGAGCTCCCTGAAAGTCGTGACTAAGTCCTTATTCCGGAAGATTTTAGCCACAAGTCCTTATGGCTCAAGATTTTACGCGGATCGACTTATATCGAATAACGGCAACTCCAATGGCCTGAGGATCTTAGAGCGATACACCAAAAAAATTGTGGGGGGGGGAGGATATCAGAGTTCCGCCGTACGACGAACCATTGGCCATCGACTCGGAAATGTGCCAGCTAAGTCGGAAATTTCCCTTGCCCACTCTACGGCAGCGAGCTAACGTGTGATGCCCGATTTCGTTCGACAGGAGTAAACGCAGATGTCACGTAATATGTCAGCCGACGAAAATATTCAACTGATGCGACGCTGGTTTCAGGAAGTGTGGAATGACGGCCGGATGCAGACGGTATACGACTTGCTTTCTCCGGATGCGGTCGCCAGAGGACAGAGGGGCGCGGACGCGGAAATTCGCGGGCCGGAGGAGTTCGCAAAATTTGTTCGGGAAATTCGCGGCGCGTTCCCGGATATCAAGCTCAAAGTCGAGGACGTCTTCGGCGCCGACGACAAAGTTGTTCTGCGATGGTCGGCCATCATGACTCACACCGGAGATGCTCTCGGGCTGCCGGCGAGCGGCCAGACCGTGCGTAGTCGAGGGATCACGATCGCCCGGATTGTCGACGGAAAGATCGTCGAAAGCTGGGACAACTGGGATCAGCTTGGAATGCTCGAGCAAATCGGCGTTTACAAGCAGCCACAGTCCCTGGCCGCAGCATAAGCGATCCTACGCTTTCGGAGACACGGGGCCGGAATCTGAATTGCAACCGACACGTCTCTTTTCTCATCCCAACTGGGCGCACTCGTCTATAGGCGAAAATCCGTTGGAGGAGAATTTGAAATGAAGGCCCCTTTTCTTATTGGTCGCTTGCTGTTCGCCGGGTTTTTTATCAATAGCGGCATCAGCCACCTGCAAAACCGGAAGTCCATGGCAGCCTACGCACGCGCCAAAGGCGTGCCGCAGCCGGAATTGGCGGTAACCTTATCGGCTATTCCACTTTTAGTTGGCGGCGCGAGCATATTGCTCGGCGTAAAACCAAAGCTGGGCGCAATGGCCCTGCTGGGCTTCCTGGCGGGAGTTTCGCCTGTGATGCACGACTTCTGGCGCGACGAGGATCCCGACACTCGCATGAACAACATGATTATGTTCATGAAGAACATGGCGCTCGCGGGCGGAGCGCTGGCCCTGATGGGCGTCGAGGAGCCGTGGGAGGCGAGCGTTCCCGTCGGCCAACCGAGCTTGGTGAAGCAGGCGCGAAAAGTCGCACGGCGCATCGCCGCGTGACTTTCCTGCCGCGCCGATGCTGAGAACAGATATGAGTCCGGGTGCCCGCCGCGAACTGTAAATGACCTGTGGACGCCCGGAGTTCTTTTACCTCTCGTTATAATTGCCCCTATAATTGCCGCCCATGGACCGGCTTCTGTCTGCTACCCGATGGTTATTTGATTCGGAGCAGGGCGCAGTCGACCGCCTAATTCCTCGCTGGTTATTCCTGCGCGCGCTGGGCACGATTTATTTTTCTGCCTTCTTCTCGCTCGCCTTCCAGATCCGTGGGCTCATCGGGCCGCAAGGAATTCTTCCCGCCAATGAATATCTGCAAGCGGTAGCGCATTCGCTGGGGCACGCGCGCGGTGTGTGGTTCGCGCCCAGCGTTCTGTGGCTTTCGAGCGGACCGCACATGCTGACGGCGCTGTGCTGGGTGGGCATGATCGCTTCGCTGCTGTTGGTTGTGAATGTGTGGCCACGCGGAATGCTGGTGATTTGTTTCGTGTGCTTCGTTTCGTTCGTCAGTGCGGCGCAGGACTTTTCGGGTTATCAGTCGGACGGGATGCTGCTGGAAGCGGGCTTCATTTCTCTTTTTTTCGCGCCGCGCGGATTTTGGCCAGGACTTGGGCGCGCGTCGCCGCCCTCGCGCGCCAGTTTATTTCTGCTGCAGTGGGAGTGGTTTCGCATTTATTTCGAGTCCGGAGTCGCGAAGATTCTGGGCGGAGATCCAGAGTGGCGAAACTTCACCGCCATGGACGAGTACTACCAGAACGGTCCCTTGCCCACGTGGATCGGCTGGTACGTGCAACATCTCCCGCACTGGTTCCATGCGTCAACCGTATTCGCCACGCTGGCGCTCGAGTTGGCTTTGGTCTGGATGTTATTTCTGCCGCGCCGCTGGCGCATTGCCTGCTTTCTGATTGTGACGCCGTGGGAAGTCGGCGTGATTCTGACCGCGAACTATACGTTCCTGAATTATCTTGTACTGACGCTGGGCGTACTGTTGCTGGACGATCGCTTTGCGCTGCGATTTTTTCCAGAGAGATGGAAGAAGTCTTTCGCAACGGTTCCGACATCGCCCGAGAATCCGACGCAATCTTTGGTTCGCTCGGGTCGGTTCCGTCGTCCCTTAAAAGTTGTGAGGCTATCTGTAGCCGGCATTGTTCTCGGCTGGATTTTTTATGCAACTTCGGCGGAGCTGATCTGGATGTTCGGGGAAGTTCCGCTGCCGACTTCGCCGGTCGCGGCGCTGGAACCTCTTCGTATCGCCAATCGTTACGGGCTGTTTGGCATTATGACGCGTGGCCGATATGAAATCGAATTCCAGGGATCGAACGACGGAAAGACCTGGGTGCCCTATCCGTTTCGCTATAAGCCGCAGGCTCTGGACGAGGCGCCGGGGATTTATGCGCCTTATCAACCGCGCTTCGACTGGAATCTCTGGTTCGCGTCGCTGGGCTCGTGGCAGGATTATTCTATTGTACCGCGAACTGAAGTGCGCCTGCTTTCCAATGACAGCGACGTTCTCAATCTATTTGCAGGCAATCCGTTTTCGCGCCAGCCTCCACAGCAAGTGCGCGCCGTACTGTGGCAGTACTGGTTTACGACGATGTCGGAAAAACGCACGCAGGGCTTGTGGTGGCGCCGTCAATATGTGGGACTGTACGCGCCGACTTTAGCGCGCGACCCAGAAGGCTCAATCCACGGAATCGACTGGTCAACGGTAGGCCCGCGCGAGTAAATAATTCCAAGCACTTTTCTTGCTAACAGTTGATCGAGTCCTTTGCAGCGATGGCGACGTAAAGTACGAGGAAGTTCGGGATATCACGAACATTAAAGCGAGCTGCGGATAGCGCTCGGTGTCACGAAGTCTGCAATTGAGCCTCTCACTTTGTCGTCGTGACTGTCTGCAGCACAGATCCGCCCAAGTCACGGCGAACCATCTGCCTGAAGCTCTGCACAGCGACGGCGGAGCTCGCCTGCGGGATTACTGTCACTCCATCGGACACCTGCGCGCAATCCATGCGCAGCGTGCCGTTGTCATTGAAGACCAGCCCGTAGAAGCGTAGCGTGCTGCCCGTAGCCAGCGCCTGGGTGTTGAGCTTTTGAGTGTTGTTATCGATGTAAACCTCGATTTGGCTCGGATTATTGAGAAGTGTCGTCTGTCCCTGCTGCACGGCCAGGGTAGGGAACAAATCGTAGGGAGCTAAAGAGACGGTGTAGTCAACGGAGCTGCCGCTCTGCTGCGAACCTACCACTGTCGCATTGATGGTCTGCGGGACGAGGGTGATGGTGTTCGCAGGAGTATATGTTGGCCCGACGATTGAAAAGTTGGCCGAAGCAATGTCGACATTCTGACCCGCCACCATGTTCGAGGCGTTGAAGGTGGGAACGAACGGCAGATTCTGAACGTTGGTAAACTGGCCCGAGATCTGGAACGCGGCATTGCTAAAGTCGAAATTGGCGACGTCCCAGTAGATTCCGCTTTGGTCACCGATGGTTTGCAGAGAGCCCAGTTCGGTACGGCCATAGAGAGTAAGAAGCGGGACTTCATTGTCGACAGTCATCAGAGGACCGCTGGAGTCGTCGATCGCCGAAGAATCTTCCACTTCAATTCGAGTCGCCAGCAGCGATCCATCGGACTGAATCGCACCGTCCATGTTCAAAAACATTCCGGGGGAGAGTGCAGAAGCGCCACTCACGCCCTGGAACACGGTTGCGCTGTTGAAACTCGCCGAAAGAGTTCTGGTTCCGTACGGCCCCCCGGCAATGGTGAGAGTGAAACTTGACGGTGTTGTTCCCACCGACGCGACGGTCGCCACAAGGCCGCTGACCTTGCCGTTTCCAGAGTTCGTGGGGGAAGTAGACAGGACAAGCGGAGTAAGGTTGAAGGTCGGCGCCATGGAGAACCCCTCAAACGGAGGGTTGGTCCAGCAATCGGAAAAAACCGCCGAACTGGAAACCTGCATATTCAGTAACAGCCCCATGCTGTTGCCCGTAACCGTAATCGGCGAGGGCAAGCTCACCGTCGGGCCTTGATTCACAATTGAATAATTCGCGATTCCGAGTCCGCCGCCTAGAACCTGCCCAAGACAGACGAATACTGCTCCCCCGAGCGTCGCCGTGGCTGAAGTATAGATGTCCTGAGGAACGCTGACGGTCATCAACGGCTCAAAGGCTCCGTTCAAGTGCATGAACTCGGCAGGTTGCTGTGACGATAACAGAGTGACGGTCTTCCCTGACTGGCTGGTGAGCGTCAATGTCTGAAATCCCACATCAAATCGCGTGACTTGATCGTTGGCGGTGCTCGAGAGCAACACGGTTACCGAGGTATTTCCGCTCAACTTCGNNAGGAAGCGGAAGACCAAGCTGCTTGCATGGAATGCTCCAAGCCAACCCGTTTATGCCTCGCTAATCCAAGCGAGCGCCTTATTTTCGAAGGCAACTAATTATAAGAGGAAATCTCTCGAGTGATCTCTTAATTTTACGAGAAGTGTAAAAGTAGGCGTCTGGCTACTCTGGACAGCACTGTTTACTAACTTTACTTTCACCGCATATTCGATCTCATAGGTGACCTTCTTCTTTCCGTCAGGGTGCAGCGAGACTTTTATAAAACCGTAACACGGTCGATGCTGGTAATTCTCAAGCCATTCAGGCCGATCATTCAGCTTCCCGCGATAGGCAGCATGGTCGCCAAGGGAATGCACCAACCGTATTGTCTTTGGCAACCCAGGACTGCGTACTACGTTTGGCCACTTTCGCTCGTGAGGATCGCTTCGACTCATGGGCCCGGGATTTGGGATTGCGAGAAGTTGTGGAAACCGTCCGGATAAGGTAGCGGGCATGTCTCGGTGCTGGCTCCATCGCCACCCGGCGGGAGCAACGGGCCAGTGCCAGGGCCGACACCACCTACATTCTGTGCCAACGTTGAGAGGATCTGCACCTGCACCTGCTTCCGAGAGTCCGAGCCCGCGCTCGCGCCAGAAACAGCGAGGACCAGCAGTAGCGCAAACGCCGATCTGTTCCTAATGCAATCTCGGGGACTAGAGAATCGGAAAATTATAGGCTCACGCCGAAATGAAGAACCGGTTGGTGAAAAATCGCCTGATGACAATAGTCGTTCTGACTGATCTTAATACTAATTGGCGCAATGGGAGGACGTGAATGCGGGTTACGCCGCTGGCACAGAAGTTGCGGAGCGCAACCATTGTTCCATTTGCGTGTGGTCGACCAGTCCCGCCTGTTGCGTGACCGGACGACCGGCATAGAGAACGAGGAAGTTCGGGATGCCACGAACGTTGAAGCGGGCGGCGAGTTGGGGATAGCGCTCGGTATCAACCTTGATAACGACGGCGCGGCCGGCCATGTCCGCTGCGGTGCGGGCAACCTCGGGCGCGGCCATCCGGCAAGGACCGCACCAGGCCGCCCAGAAATCGACGAGCACGGGGACGCGGGCGTTTTGCGTGATTTCGTCAAACTGCTCGGAGTCGACTTCCAGAGGTTCGTTCACCGGCGGCAAGGAGGACTTACAGGCTCCGCAATGTCCAGTGTCAGCGAGGTGTTGGGCTGGAACTCTGTTCTTTTGTCCGCAGCTGGTGCAGATCCGCACGAGAGGCATACGCGTTCTCCTTTTATGCGTTTTCCTTACTTGGGCACGTTAAGTTGACGCATCGGAAACTGCGAGCGTCACACTCCGCGCATTTATCTTACAGTTGGCGGAGAGTTTGTGTAACTACAGCTAACGTCTTAGGACGCCGTCGGGTCGCGGCACAGGCCGATTTTAGACCGATTTCTGCTTATGCCTGCACCATGTAAGTGCTTCATAATTTTTCTCCACATGGGTTACTCCGCAAGGATTCGGGCTGACCCGGATCTAGCCTCACGGGTGGGTTCACTCTTGCGCCTTCGGGCGAACTTTCAACCTGCGGCGCAACCGGAGAAGAGAGGAGAGGTTTTTCTATCGTGTCCAGCAGTCGTGCCGCACAGGAGTGCCATTTCCATTGGGTCGGAGCGCAATCCACGTACTCTCCCCCACACGGCAGACGCACAATCTTCCTGCGAGAGCATTCCCAGCACGATTGCGGCTCAGGTTCGGCGGTGGACATCTGACCACCAACTTCCTTAGCTAAAATATTTCACAGACGCAGTTGGGAAGCTGTGACGGCTATCACTGAATCGACGCGGCTCTAGTCCGCTGGGGTCAGCGGCTGTTACTACTGTCATTGTCGAGGGACTGTCTGGCTGAGGACGGCATTTCGACCTGCCCCGGCCTGATGGCATCAGGCAACAACTCTCGCAGCCGTCGCAAAGTCGCTGAGGCCTCTTCATCGCTGGGGTTGCGGTGGGTGATGACGGCAACTGTCTTTTAACTCAGCCTCGACAATGCCATTTTTGCGGCGTGATAGCCGCACATGCCGTGCACGCCTCCGCCGGGGGGAGTGGAGGCGGAACAGATGTAAACATCGCGCGCGGAGGTAGCGTAGTGTCGCGCGGTGGGTCGGAAGATGAACTGATGAATATCCATTACGCCGCCGCCGATGTCACCGCCCACCAGGTTCGCGTCCATGTTTTCTAAATCAGCGGGAGAGAAAACACGGCGCGCTAGAACGCAGTCGCGAAAGCCGGGGGCGAAGCGTTCGATCTGATTCTCCAATCTTTCGAGCATGTCGAATGTGGAACCATTCGGCACGTGGCAATAAGCCCACGCCGTATGGCTCCGGGCTGGGGCTCGCGAGGGATCGAACAGGCTGGGCTGCGCGAGCAGCACGAACGGACGCTCCGCGGGCTCTCCATTGCGCACAGCTTTTTCCGAGGCGGCAATCTCTTCAAAGCTGCCACCCAGATGCACGGTAGCGGCTCGCAAGCATTCCTGCGCTTTCCATGGGATGGGCGCGTTCAATGCGTAATCGACTTTGAAAGCGGCGGCTCCGTAGCGGAATTTTTCCAGCTTACGCTTGTAACCGGCAGATAGTTTTTCCCGTCCGACTTGGACAAGCTGCCGCGGCGTCAGGTCACAAAGAAAAATGTCGTAGTTCTGCAAGGCTGCCAAATTATCCACGGGAGATGANNTGCGCGCCGCCGCGAGGGATGGGCCAACCGACGACGTGGGCCGGAATCGCCATGAGCAGAGCGAACGCAGCGCCCAGCGGTTCGTCGAAATTTAAAAATGAGTGAGCGGCCAAGCCGGCGAACAGGGCCCGGGTTCGCTCGTCACGGAAGCGGCGAGCGAGGCTCCGCACCGACTGAATCGCGAGCATTCCGAAGCGGGCCATCAAAAATGGATGTCGAGGGGCAAAGGAAACTGGACGCAGGACTGCGGGAGCAAGTTCGTCCCAATGTTCGACGAATGGACGCATGAGGCTGTCCCAGGCGGGGCCGTCAGTTGCGAGCGACTTTGCAGTTTCCGCCAGATCGCGTTCCAGCATGAGCGCGGTGCCGTCATCCAGAGGGTGAGCCAGGGCGGCGGGCGATTGAATCCACTGCAAGCCGTGATCGCTTAAAGGCAGCGCTGAAAAAAATGGCGAGCCGGCCCCCATGGGATAAATTGCCGAACCGAAATCATGCCAAAAGCCGGGCAAAGTCAGCTCCAACGTTCGCGCGCCGCCGCCGGGCGTAGGCTGGGCCTCCAGAATATCGACTTGGAGGCCGGCCTGGGCAAGAACGATCGCCGCCGCCAATCCATTGGGACCCGCGCCAACCACGCATGCCTTACGGGTCATAATAATTCACCCCGTAATTCACCCTGCGATTCACTCTGTGATTCACTCTGCATGGGGGCATCGATTTGCGCGGATGGCTCCTTGCTTGGTTATTGATTGAATGGGTACTCCTGAAGCGCTAAAGTGTACCTCAGAAGAGGTCTTAATTAGAGGTTTTGCGCCCGAATCTCGTGGCAGCTACCGAATTCACGAGCAGTTCGGCAAATAGGGCGTATGATCAAGGAGATGCCCTATATCACGGAACATCTCTCCAGCCTTCGCCAGGAAATCGCTGATTTGCGAAACCTGAACGCCCGTTTCACGGAAAAGAGCGGGCACAATGCCCTAGATCAGACGGCTCTTGAGTTGCGCACCAGCCGCCTGCGCGAGATCAAACAAGAATTGTCCAACATGCTGAATCGCCCCGACGATCCCAAAGTATGGTGGGAGCGCTCGCGCAGACAACAGGCTTAAACAGCGGCCTTAAATAGCGAATTCTAGCCGGTGTCCACGTTTCGCCTTCGGGATTTGTTTTTTGAAGCGTGGCTGACGCATTTCTGAAGTTTCCATCTCATTATTTCGAGAGCTTATTTCGAGAGCGCGGGACTGCCGTGCGCTCGCAGATCCTTAAACGATGCTCCGGTCTGTAGCCGGTGCGGGAAACTTTTTTCGTAACGCGCCAGCCCCGGGCAGATTTCGTGATGGACTCCGGTAAACCCGAGGGCTCTCATCTCGTTCATCGCCTCGTCTGCCGACCAGCCTTCGATTGCCATGCGATAGGCGGCCATGGCCATGCCGGTGCGATCATCACCGAGACGGCGATGTACGAAAATCTTCTCTTGCGGGTTTTCCTGAATCAACTTTAAAAACCTGGCAAACGTTTTGTCGCTGGGAAAAGGACAATGCCACGGAATCGAAACACATTGCATGCCTGCCTTTTGCACTGCAGCTTTCTCGCTCTGATTTCGTCCTCCGCGCATATCGACGACAATGCCGATGCCCATTTTTTGCAGCGATTCGATTCCGGCGGATGAAGGCTGCCCGCCGCGATAAAGGCTGGGAGAGACTTTTGAAAAATTCGAAATCCCGATGACCTTTTGACGCGTTGCCATCGAGTGCGCAACAGAAGCACTCGNNCTGCAGCCTTGACCGCTGCAGCCTTGACCACCCCAGTCTTGGCCATCCCAGCCTCGGCCGTTGCAGCTTGCGCGATCGGCAAATTCGCGTTCACGGAAAAGTTGGATGCGCGATAGGGCCGTACAGGGTTGTCGCTCGGTAGCGCAGGTTGCGAGGACAGAGGTCGACTTCTTCACGAAGTCACTGGCTTGAGAATTACTGGCTCAAGCGGATTGCCAATTGCCGCTCCGGTTGCGTCATTTCTCCCCATAGCTTCTGCAGGTCTGCTTGCACCGATTGATTGTCAGGATCTTTGCGCAGGGCCATGGCGAACCACCGATACGCCGTGGGAAGATCGTGCGGAGTGCATAAACCCGCTGAGTAGAGTGCTCCCATTTCGATCATCGCCCGGGGATTGGCCTGTGCGGCGGCGGGCTTGAGCAGCCGCATGCCACGGTCGCAGTCCTGAGTCACGCCGCGTCCATAAATATATTTCTGCGCTTCGGTCACGGGATCGGCCAACTTTGGCGGCGCGAGGCTGGCATGTGGCTTGGGCACGGCGGCTTTCGGTTTTGGAGTCGGCGGCGGCGCGCTTTCTGCATCTGCTGTAGTGGCTGGTTGTTTTGCTGCCGCGTTGTCGGTAGCAGCAGGGGCGGAGCTTGTTGAATCCGGCGACGGACTCGACGTATCGGCCGACTTGGCCTCGTCTTGGGTCTGTTGATCTTTGTTCTGTTGATCTTTGTTCTGTTGATCTTTGTTCTGCTGGTCTTGGCTCTGCTGATCTTGGCTCTGCTGAACTTGGTTAGGTTGACCTGGGCCAGGTTGATCTGGCTTCGCCGGAGTATTTGCGGTTGCTGTCGGCGTCGTGTTGCCAACCGGAGCACCTGTGGCGGGAGTATTAGAAGAAGCGGAATCCGGTGCGGGCTGTGTGTTGGACGCGCCCGCCTGGGGTGCAGAGTCTGAGGAAGATGTTGTTGGCGATGGGCTCGATGACGGCGCGGCTGCGGTTGGCTGCGCGGGATTCGACGTCGCATCCGTCGCGTCCGAGTTTTGATCGGTTGCCGCTGATTTGCTCGGGCCCGAATGCAGCCAAGGGAACCCTTGGTTCTTCCAGCGCAAATATCCAAAGCCTATCGCTAACGCTAGAGCTAACAAAGTTAAGAGGACGATTCCCGCACCTCCGCGTTTCGGTTCTTCTTCATCTTCGAGCAAATAATCGACGTCGCCGGAACCGGAGTGCGGATCCGCGCTTAGGCTTGCTCGCTTGCGCGGACCAGGGTCGTTTAAGCCCAGGAAGGATGGGCCGCTAATGACTGGCTCCGACTCCTCTGTCGCGCGGCCCGCAGGCCTTGGAGCCGACAGTTCTTGCGACCTTGCGGAGACAGGCGCCGCAGCCGCGAGAGACGGAGCGGAGCGCGCAGCCGATGGAGAAGCAACGGTCGCCTTCGGCGAAACCGCAGCTGGCATCTTCGACGAAACCACAGCCGGCGCGGCCGTCACCGCCACGGGCACGGGCGTGAGTTTTGCTCCGCACATTCCGCAAAAGCGGTTCTCCTCGGAATTTTCGTTGCCGCAACGAAGACAGCGCACCATTCCTCCTTGTGCCCCTCATGTATAGCTTACGATATTTTGCCGGTTCGATGCAGTAGGTTCGATGCAGGAAGGGCGCTATTGGAGCATGCAGAAAAGGGCTTATTTGCAGCTCATTCGCCGGCTAGAGAGGGGCTAAATGCCGAGATTTGCTTAAGGCGTCAGCGCTGGCGCAGGCAGCACAATTGCGAGATACGTTGCCGCATTCAGTGGGAACAAATGGATGCGAGCCGGGGTCTAAAGTGTTACCGGACCATTGTGTTTAAGAGCCCGTGCGTTAGGGCCTGTGCGTAAGTTTCGCTTTACAACAGGCGGGACTGCCAGAAAATATCCTTCGCGGTTAAACGGAGGCTTGCAATGAAATGGCATTTCGCAGCGTCTCTGATTCTGATTTCTCTTTTGGCCCTGGCATGGGCATTCCCGCAGGAGAGTACTTCGCCACGCGATGTTTCGAGCGCTCAAATGGCGGACCAGATCGTGAAGAAAATCGCCCCGGTTTATCCTGCGGAGGCGCGGCGGGCGCGTATTCAGGGCACGGTCGTTTTAAAAGTGGAGATCAGTAAATCCGGAGATGTCGAGCAAATTCAGCTCGTCAGCGGACACCCGATGCTCGCGCCCGCTGCCATCGATTCGGTGAAGCAGTGGAAGTACAAACCGTACCTGCTGAACGGAGAGCCTATCGATGTTGAAACGAGAGTCACGGTCAACTTCACGCTGGCCGGCACTCCGCCTGCAGAAGGTGTGGCCGGCGATATGCCCGGAGGGATTCCAGCCGGAGAACCGGGCGGAATCATTGATGCCCCGGCCGTCGCAGGTCAAGCTGGCGTACCCCAGCGTGTGCCTGTATCGCAAGGCGTGATGTCTGGCCTCATAACCTCCAAGGTGCCTCCCAAATATCCTGCGGATGCCAAGCAACAACGCATTCAGGGTGTAGTTTGGATGAAAGCGATTATCGACAAGGAAGGGAATGTTGCCGATATTCAACTCGTCAGCGGGCATGCGTTGCTTGCGCCGCCTGCCATGGAAGCCGTCAAGCAATGGAAATACAGGCCGTATTTGCTGAACGGAATGCCGATTGAGGTCGAGACTCCAATCCAGGTGAACTTTACGCTGGTTAACTAGGCTGACAATTAGGTTGCCAATTAGGACCCTAATCAGAGCCGCCAACTAGCACTGCCCGCTCCGACATGGGTCGAGCGGTTGCCTGAGTTGGTCTACTTCGTCATGTCGTGACTCATGGGCGTTGGCGTTCCCACGGAGTTCAGGCTATCCTTCGCCGTTTTCGGAAGCTTGTCAGCATTGGCCAGCAATAAACTGACCTGCCACATTTGAGTGGACGACAGCAACTTCTGAAATCCAGGCATCCCGGTCATTCGGATACCTCCGGCAACTTTCCAATACGTTTCTTCTGGCGGATCGTCGGTGACGCCGGTGCCCTCCATTAACTTGGGTGGCTTGGGAAACATTCCCTGGGCAATGGCTGTTTGCGCTTGTCCCGGCAGGCCGTGACATACGGCACAGTTATCTTTGTAAACCTGCGCGCCGGCTAAGAACGCGGATTCATCGGCCGGGATGGGTGATGACTTTGGCATTTCTTTTTGCAAACGCGCATGCAGAGCCATGCCCGCCAACATCTTCTCAAATGGCATCGGCGTGGCAGTCGTGGCCACTGGCGCTGTGCCGGAAGAGAAGTACATATAAACGCATACCGGAATCACGATTAACCCCACGATCAGACCCAGCAGAAACTTTCCCATGCACAATCTCCTAAAACCTCTTAAATTTGAATATCGATAGTAACCCAAGCCGCGAAGTTAAGTCCCGGACATACAGGAAACGTCCGATAGCGCGCTGTCGAACTGCACTCGTAATCTTCGGAGATTTGGCGTGAACGTCAGTTCGGCCACTCGAATTCGATGACTGGTATTTCGATGACTCATGGTTTGCGCAATAGGATCTGCGAATGAATGTGTCAGAGGATGCAAGGATGAGACGGCGATGACCGCGTTGCTTCGTTCGCGCGCCTGCGCAATTGCAATCTTGTTGGCGATTGCGTTCTGCGATTCGAACGCTGGCGCGTATTCCGTGCTCACTCACGAAGAACTCATCGACCTGGCCTGGAACTCTTCCATACGGCCATTCCTGCTGGAGCGTTTTCCCGGAGCAACGGAAAATCAGTTGCGTGAAGCCCACGCCTACGCTTACGGCGGTTCCGCCATTCAGGATATGGGTTACTATCCTTTCGGCAAGAAGTTTTTCAGCAATCTCACGCACTATGTTCGTACCGGCGACTTCATTGTGTGGCTCTTTCGCAACGCCCGCACGATGGATGAATATGCCTTCGCAATTGGAGCTTTGTCGCATTACCTGGGCGACACCATCGGACATTCCCAGGCGATCAATCCTGCGACGGGCGTCGAATTTCCTAAGCTCAAAGATAAATTTGGCCGCTCGGTGACTTACGGTGAAAGTCCTCACGGTCACATTCGCACCGAATTCGCCTTTGATATTGAGGGACTGACCGATGCGGCTTTTGCGCCGCCGGCTTATTTAAGCTTCATTGGCTTCCACGTGCCCAGGAAGTTTCTGGAACAAGCTTTTTTTGAAACGTATGGATTCGACGTTCATGAAGTGCTGGGCCGGGCGCATCCCGCGCTTCGCAGCTATCGAACCGCGGTACGCAGCTTCATTCCAGCGATTGCGCAGGCAGAAGTCGTGTTGCATCGTCATCAATTTCTGCCGCCTCCGGATGACGAAGCCTATCGCATTTTCAACGAGCGCGTTTCGCGCACGAACTACGAGCGCAATTGGAAACATACCTACCGCGGCCCGGGATTCAAGGCTCACGTTCTGGCAGCGCTCGTCTTCCTCATGCCAAAAATCGGTACCGCTGCCGATCTCGCGATTAAGATTCCCAACAAAGACACGGAGGAGTGGTACCTGCGCAGCGTGAATCAGACTGTAGATTCCTTTCGCGCTATGCTGGATAAACTTCGCGGCAGCGCGGACACGGGGAACGCTTCGCTTGCTGCAGCCAGGCCCAATGTCGCAAACCTAAATTTAGCGAAACTAAATTTAGCGAACATGACTTTAGCGAATCTGGATCTGGATACCGGCAAAATTATTAAACGCGGCGACTATCCTCTGGCCGACAAAACTTACGCTCAGCTGCTTAAGCGTTTAACATCCAAACCAGAACGCAGGGTTTCTGAGAATGTTAAACAAAACATTATTCAGTATTACGCGGCGTCGCAAACAACCCCCGACCCCGGAGCGCACGTAAATGAAGAGTTAGAGGTATTGAAAGCGATGAAGACGGCCACAGCCGCCGAACACGCTTCACCTTCCCAGTGACTTCGGCCCGGTGACGCCAGTCAGATCGCAATCTGTTGAAACCGCGCACCGTTGGAAGCGCGAACGGAGAACAGATTCCTCCGCCGATGCTAAACTCAGCATGGCGATGCTGACGCACCTCGAATGCACCCGATGCGGGGAACATTATCCCGCGGACCGTCCGCAATCGGTTTGCCCTAAAGACGCGGGCGTTCTTTATGCGCGCTACGATCTCGCCACGGTGAAGCGCACATTCTCTTCCGCGCGCCTCGCCGGTCGCGCTCCTACCATGTGGCGCTATGACGCCGTGCTGCCCGACGCCAATCCGGTGTCGCTCGGCGAAGGCTTTACNNCGGGGCCTTTCGGCGTGCGTGACCATGGCTCGCCACTTCGGCCTAAAGAAACTTGCGATCCCATCGGCTGGCAATGCCGCCGGCGCTCTCGCGGCTTACGCCGCCGCCGCTGGCATGGAAGCACACATCTTTATGCCTAAAGATGTGCCTGTAGCGAATCGGGTGGAGTGCGACTTCTACGGCGCGCAGGTGACCCTCGTCGATGGCTTGATCAGCGACTGCGCGGCCAGAGTTGCCGAGCTGAAGGCTTCCGATGTGTGGGCAAGAGAAGCGTGGTTCGACGTCAGTACGACCAAAGAACCTTATCGCGTGGAAGGCAAGANNTCGGCATGTGGAAGGCGTTCGAAGAAATGGAAGCCCTGGGCTGGATCGGTTCCGAGCGTCCGAAAATGATTACGGTGCAATCCGCGGGCTGTGCGCCGATCGTGAAGGCGTGGGAGGAACACCGCTCGACCGCCGAAATGTGGCCGGAGGCTGTGACCATTGCTTCGGGTCTGCGCGTGCCAAAACCATATGGCGATTATTTGATTCTCGATATCTTGAAAAAGAGCAAAGGCGCGGCCGTCAGCGCCACCGATGACGAGATTTTGGACGCCACGCGACACTGGGCGAAAGTTGAAGGCATTTTTGCGGCGCCGGAAGGGGCGGCATCGCTGGTCGCTTACCGCAAATTGCGCGCGACCGGATTCTTCAAACCCGAAGATACTGTCGTTTTATTCAACACGGGNNTCTCAGTTCTCTGTTCTCAGTTCTCTTTTCTCTACGCTCGGTGTGATTAAATAGTTTCTTGCGTGACTGAGCGACTCTACTACCACGATTCTTTTCTCTACGATTTCGACGCCCTAGTCAGCGAAGTCATCGACAGCCCGCGTCCAGCGCTGGTTTTGGATCGGACTGCATTTTATCCCACGAGCGGCGGCCAGATTTTCGATACCGGCTGGCTCAGTTCCGATACAAATCCGAAACTTAACGTCACCGAGGTGGCGGACAGAGAAGATGGAAAAGTCATTCATTATCTCGACGCGACTCCCAAGGAGCTGAAGCCCGGAAGCCGGGTACGGGGGCAAATTGACGCCGCGCGGCGCCGCGACCACATGCAGCAGCACTCCGGCCAGCACGTGCTATCGGCCGCTTTTCTTCGGCTATACAACTTGCCGACTGTGTCGTTCCACATGGGCGAGGACTATTGCTCCATTGATCTGAACGCGATCGATCTGAACACGCCTGCCTTGACGAAAGAACA
>PKXU01000153.1 GCA_003132445.1 Acidobacteriaceae bacterium
AGGTGGAAGCAAATAGCCGAGGTTCCGTCATTCGACAGACTGCTATTTTTGATCCTGCCGGATTGGCGGGGCTTCTCTATTGGTACATGCTTTATCCTATACATCGCTGGATTTTCGGCGGCATGCTCAACGCGATTGCAGCCGTCGCAGGGCGCAGGACAGGTACTTCTTCCCTTGGGGCATGACGGTCAGTTTCCACAGAGTCAGCTCATAGAATTAACACCGGGTCGTGAAGGTCGCCCACCAGAAGCGGTGGTTCGCGACCCGACAGGCACGTGCCGAATCACGTGAGGATGCTCCTTACATCTTGAGAATGCTCAGAACTCCAGCCGCGCCTGAAAGGCGATCATGCGGGGAGTGCTGTCGCCGCCCAAACCCACGCCGAGCAAGCCGGTCGGCGGAGAAGTTGTGGACGTAAGCGCTCCGAATCCAGTTTGCGTGGAGGCCTCTCCTGGAATGCCGGCCTGCACCACGCTTGGGAGGCTGAAATTCGGATGGTTGAAGACATTAAAGAACTGCCCCTCAAAGCGCAGCTTCACATGCTCGGTCAAGGAAAACCATTTTGTCAGGTAGAAGTCACTCCACAGGAAATCAGGGCCGCGCAGTGAGTTGCGGCTTAGGTTTCCGAATTGGCAGTGCTGCGGGCTGTCGCCGCCATAGCATTGCTCAGTGCTCGGATCAACGGTCGAGACGAAAGCATCCGGGTTAAGCCATTGCATCGTTCCCGCCTGTGTGACGCCCGGAATCGGATGATGCGCATACAGCGGAACGCCAGGAACGACGCTGGCGAACTCCGGTCCGCTGCCCTGTACGATGCCATTTCCTCCCGCGGAATAAGGCGTGCTCAGAACGGAGAACGGAACGCCGCTGTGCCAGAACGCCGTTCCAGAAATCTGCCAGCCATTGAGCCCGTAGCCCAGGAAATGATTCTGCACTTTAACTGGCAACTGATAGACGTACTGCGCGTTGAGATTGTGCCGGATGTCGTAATCGCAAGGACCGTAGTCGCGAGCCAATTCTCCGCCGAGCCTTATCGACTGTTGGCTTGGCTAGGGATCGCTGATTCATGTCGCTTAGGTAAAGATCGACAGCCGACTGAATAGTGATGTGGTCTGGCTTCTTTGGAGGCTCGATGCCGTTGGCTGCCAGTTCGAGTTCTTGTTCGAGCTTGCGTGCCGCTTTGTGGCGATGTCCCAACTGCGGGTCTTTGCCGACTTCTTGCCATCCGTGCCCCACCGCAGCCAGAGCGGGCATTTGCAACGCTTGTACTGCCCTGCTCCCCTCGCGCCTGATTTTGGACACTTGCGACCATGCCTTGCATAAACCGTAACCGTCATACGTGTTTCCCTATGCCGCTTAATACTGGGAAAACTGCCGGAACCCCCGGTTCAAAGAGTTCGGGCAGTACAATTCCAGTACAAAAGTTTTTGGATTTAACTCAGGCGGTTGGGATCAGTGGGCTATGTGTAAGAAAAGAATGGTAGGCACGAGGAGACTCGAACTCCTGACCTCTACCGTGTCAAGGTAGCGCTCTAACCAACTGAGCTACGCGCCTACTTTTGCCATCCCGCAGTTGGTTCAACGATGGCGGGATCGGCATGATTGCACATGAATTTTACCATGCAGCCGCGCAGCCGGGCTCTTAGAGTCATTAACATTTTGGCGCCGAGGCCACGACGCGACGAAAAAGATCGGGAGCGTTCAACCGCTGACAATAGGCTTCAAACAAGGGACGAGGACCATGCCATAGCAGATCTTCGACCGTTTCAAAGACGGGTACATCGAGTCGCAGAGTTGCGAGTGTGCGAAACAGCAAGGCCTCGTTCCACATGCTGAACAGCGATTCGGAAAGAGTACGAGCTTTCCGGATGGAAGAATGCCATTGCCGCCAATCTTTCGGAATCGCCTCCAGGTGAGAGTACTGGGATAACACGCAGGCGGCCGCCTTGGCGCCCCATCCAGAGACGCCGGGGAAACCATCGGCGCTGTCGCCGACCACAGCCAGATAATCAGGGATCGAGGGTGGATTGACTCCAAATTTAGCGATGACCCCGGCTTCGTCGCGCACGATATTCTGCCTGCGATCCAGTTGAACGACCCGGCTCCCTGCCACACACTGACCCAGATCTTTGTCCGGCGTACAAATTATGACTTGTGTCACGCGTTCGTCCTGCGCGGCTTTGGCGGCAGCCGAAGCAAGCGCGTCGTCGGCCTCGTAATAAACCATTGGCCATACAACAACTCCCATCGCATCCAGCGCTTCTTCCAGAATCGGAAACTGCGAGAGTAGTTCAGGAGGCACACCTTCCGCAGTCTTGTATCCGGGGTAGAGATCGTTGCGAAATGATTCCACCACATGATCGGTTGCGACGCCGATGTGGCTAGCGCCGCGCTCTATCATGGACTGAACGGAAGTCAGGACGCCGCGTACCGCGCCGATCTCTTGACCGCTCGCATCTTTCGCAGCGGGCACGGCGAAAAAATGCCGGAACAATTCGTAGGTACCGTCAACGAGGTACACAACCATAACGGCTCCGGGGTGCGTGGAAAAGGATTCTTGCAGGCGACTTTGTATCGTCAGCCGTGGATCGTCGATTGTCGCCCGTCTCCTATGACCCGCTGTCCATCGACATAAATAAGTTGTTCAGCGACTCCGTCAGCGTGGGGTGGGCAAACGTGCCGTCGCGCAATGCGGTGTGCGGCAACTTGCCCATCATGGCAATTTCAATGGCAGACATCACCTCTCCGCCTTCAATCCCCAAAATGGCTGCACCGAGAATCTGGCTGCTTTCCGCATCAACAATCGCCTTCATGAAGCCGCGAGTTTCGTCAACTTCAAGAGCACGCGCCACATGGCTCATTGGCAACTTCGCGACTCGAATGTTGCGTCCTTGCGCGCGCGCTTCGGTCTCGGTGAAACCCACTCGACCCAACTGCGGGTCGATAAAAAGCGTATACGGTACCATACGATTCCTGGTGGACGCATTTTTCTTCTCGATCAGGTTCGATCGGATGATTCGAAAATCGTCGTAGGATATGTGCGTAAACGCAGGCCCGCCTTTAATGTCTCCTAGGGCGTAGACATTTTTGGCGGTTGTTTCCAGGCGGTCGTTTACCTGAATGAAACCGTGTTTATCCGTTTGAACGCCAGCCGCCGAAAGATTCAGCGTATCCGAATTCGGCACGCGACCCGTGGCAACAAGTAAATGCGAACCTGATAACGTGCGTGTCCCAGGGTTCGACTGCACCTTCAATCGAATCTCCTTGCCGGTCTGTTCCACGTGCGTAGCATTCGCATTCAGCAGGACCTCAATCCCATCCTCGCGCACAATTTTGGTGACCTCTTCGGCGACGTCGGGATCCTCGCGGTTCAGAAGTTGGGCCGCGGATTGAATGATCGTCACCGGGCTGCCGAAGCGGCGAAAAAGCTGCCCGAACTCGAGAGCGATGTAGCCTCCACCCAGAATCAGCAAATGATCTGGAAGCGCGTCAAGTTCCATGATGGAAACATTGTCGAGGAAAGGGATTTCATCTAGCCCGTCGATTTGTGGTTTCGACGCGCGCGTGCCCGCGTTGATAAAAACGTGCCCCGAAGAAATCAGGCGCTGCCCCCCGTTCTGTGAGCGAACAGCGATTGTTTGGGGGCCGGTAAAGCTGGCGTCGCCAAAGATCAGTTCAAGGTTTGCGGTTTTCTCGATGCGTGCCTGGATTCCATTTCGAAAGCTCTCCACAATGTCGCGCTTGCGTTGACGAACTTTCGCGAGGTCAATGCTGATTGCGCCGGTCCGCACGCCATAATCAGCGGCGCGCCGCGCCAGATAGGCAACGCGCCCGCTTGCTACCATGGTCTTAGTCGGTGTGCATCCCTCATTGATACAAGTGCCACCGACATGTTTCCGCTCGATGAGGGCGGTCCGCATCCCCGCCTCGGCCAGTGCGGTGGAAAGCGGCGTACCCCCTTGTCCAGAGCCAATAATCACCGCGTCGAATTGTTCCGCAGTAGTAGTCACAAGAAAAACCTCTAATTTGTGCTGGCGAGTAAGTAAAAAAGGCTCGCTATGTGTCTGCTTTTCACCTCAGAACCGAGAAACCAGTAATAAACCGAGCCCGATTGCGATGCAGTCCTCTGGAATGGCAATCGCCAGATCGCGTACGTGAAGAACTCGCACCAATCCCACTCGCGCACTATGCCCCGCAAATGCTCCGGCGATTCCGCCGATGCCACCAAATAGCGCGCCTGCCCAGAGCGGAGCAGCCGCAGCCAGTGCGAGGCATGCCCCAGTTAGAGCACCAGTCAGGATTCGTGCCGAAAGTCCAACTGGCGCCGTGCGCGATGGCGTTGAGGGAAGTTGATCAGCCACCCACTCGACCAGGGCCAACGCCGTAAAGATCGCAACGGACCAGAACGATCCCATGAACGACAAAGGAGAACTATGAAGATTGATCCAGCCGACGTGCGCCGCCCAGGCTACGATTGCCGGCGCGGTCAGGGAGCGAAGTCCGGCCACTACGCCGATACCAAATGCGAGGGACAGCGCGAATTCAAGGCTCATCGTCTCACCATCCTCAGTCGCGACATTCGCGACATTATAGTGCGCTGCCGTCACATCTAAAGATCGTGGAACTGCATAAGAATTACGCCGTCAACTCTCCTACCTCGATTTCGTCCACATAACACCATACCCACGATTCGCCCGGCTCATTGGAACGAATTAACGGATGTTGCGTTTTCTTGAAATGTTTCGTGGCATGCTTGTTCTTCGAGGAGTCGCAGCAGCCCACGTGTCCGCAAATGAGGCACAAACGCAGGTGAACCCAGGAGTCTCCCGTCTTAACGCATTCCTCACATACATGCTTGTTGGTGGTTTCGATTTTAATCTGATCTAAATGCGTGCATTGGTCTGCCATTGCATCCTCCAGGAAAATTCACATTAGATTTCCGTCAAGTGACCTCGGTCATGTAACGAAAGGCCACGAGCACTGTTAACCGCTGCCGGTTTCACTCACAATCATTGCAGAGGTTCACAATCCCGTGTTTCGGCTTGATTATTTATCCTGCGTATTAACCATCACGTCCACAGTTCTGGTTGGGCGCCGGTGCTGGGAAGGCTGGGCGCTGGCTGGAGTTAACAGCGTAGTAGTATGCATCATCGGCTTACGAACGGACCAACTCGGCTTCATTCCGGCCAACGTTTTTTGCATGGTGATGAGCGCCATCAACCTGCACGCATGGCGTAAATCCGGAGTGTCTTAGCCGCGACTCTGAGCAAGCATCCGTACATTCGCGCTCACTCCGCGAAAGTTCACTCGGCGATCGATCACTCGGCGATCAGCAGGTTTTCGGAAAAAGGCCATTGCTGATCGATCCACTGACATTCGCAGCGAAATCCGCCCTCTCGCGCGGTCGCGACAATCTCTTTCGCAGAATACTTATGGCTGCTTTCCGTCCAAATTGTTTCTCCTTCCTCAAACTCAACTGAAATTTCCGCCGCCGGAATGTTCACCGTTTGCCTTTGCTTCGACTGCAGGTACATCTCGACGCTGCGAGCGATGGGATTAATCTTGGCGAGATGGGCAAATTGCCGCAGGTCAAAGTCGGCGCCGAGTTCGCGATTGGTGCGGGCGAGCAGGTTCAGATTAAAGGCTGCCGTCACGCCAAGTTCGTCGTCGTAAGCTTCCAACAGTTGTGCGGTCGATTTTTCCAGGTCGGCTCCCAAGAGAAGAGAATCTCCCGGCTGCAGAACGCTGCGTACTGCACTCAAGAACTTCACACCCGCCGGTCGATCGAAGTTTCCAATCGTGCTTCCCAAAAACAATACGAACAAGCGCTGGCCGCTCTTGCGGTACGAGGCCACCTCCAGCAATCCATCGAGATATTCGCGCTCGAATCCGACGATGCTGATGGAATCAATGTCGCTCAATTCCCGTTCGCACATAACCAAAGCTGAACGAGATATTTCGACCGGATAGTAGGACGTGCGTTGGCGGCGGCAAAGTGCTTCCAGCAGCCATCGAGTCTTCTTCCCGCTGCCACTGCCCAGTTCGGCTACCGCCACTGGACCACGAAGCCGGTCGACGATCTCATCCGCATGCCGTCGCAGCAAACGTTCGTCGGCGCGCGTGAGCCCATATTGCGGCAGGCGGCAAATGACTTCAAAGAGAGCTGAGCCGACTTCGTCGTACAAATACTTGGACGGAAGTTCTTTCTGTCCCGAGCAAGTAAGGCCGTCGCGAACGTCAGCGCCGAAATCGTAAGAAACATTACTGGGGATCGCATGAACCAGCATAGAAAAACTCCTTGGCTCCAAACTTTACGAATCAGCCATTCACGCAACGGAAGCCCGCGTAAACATATTGGTAATGCACCTGAAACCAATTGCGAAACGTGGCCCGCAGCATGCATGCGGCAATGCGCGGCGAACCGCCCTTCATCACAAAATGTTTGCCGTCGAAAAAATTAGCGGAGTAACCGGGATAGAAAGGAAATGGCTGGAATCCTGGGAACGGAGCGAAAAGGGTTGAAGTCCACTCCCACGCATTGCCTAACAGATCGTGGACGCCGAAAGCGCTACATCCGGCAGGAAAAGCGTTTACCGGCACCGGATTCCAATGATGGAAATCGAAGTTGCCAAAACTTGCATCGGGGTCGGCATTCCCCCAGGGATAGAGATTTTCAGTTCCATGAGTCGTACCATAGGCGGCGCGATGCCACTGCTCTTCTGTGGGCAACGACTTGCCTGCCCAGCGGGCATACGCCGCAGCTTCCGCATGACTCACATACACGGGAGAGCTGAGAGGCAGCGGAAGTTCCTCAAACATTCCCCGGTAAAGCCAGCCGCTGGCGGTCTTGATCCAGAACACGGGATGAGAAACGGAATTGACGGTTTTCCATTGCCAATCATCGGCGCTCCAGAAACTTTGCGTCTCGTAACCGCCGGCATTCACGAAATCCAGGTATTGAGCATTCGTGACTTCGTACTGATCGATTTCAAATGCAGGCACTCGAACCGTGTGGGATTCGTACTCGTTATCCCAGCCGAACTTCTCGCCATCGCGTGGTAAGCCTAGTGTTGTCACGCCTTCAGGAATCGCAATCATCTGGTGCTTCACAGGGGCGCTTACGAAACTGGCTGGTCTTTCTTTCTGAATCTTTCGATCGAGCGGCAACTGATGAAGCATGTAAGCCAGAGTCTCGACATGCATCAGACGATGTTCGATGGCCACGTTGAGCAAGGTGTCGAGAGGAAAACCGTCGCGGGTCAACGCGGATGATTCCAGACTTCCATTCACCAGTTTCTCGTCTAAAGCAGTACGGATTTTAGTGACGTAGTCGCGCACGGCTTCGACTGACGGCCAGTCGGAGGGCTGATCGGTAGGCAGTCCGCCGCCCACGGGGTCGATACCGAAGGCAAACAGCCGATCAAATTCCGGATGAAAGCTCTTCAGCCCCAATACGTTTTCGTGCAACAGGTTCCAGTCGAACGCCTCGAGATGTCCCACGTAGAAAATGATGCGATGCCGCTCTGGGATCGGCCGATCGTAAATGGAATCCTGGCGGACGATGTCGAAGAGCGCGTCACTCCTGCGCCGGGCATCGGAGACGCGATCGAGTAGCTGACGTCGAACTGCTACATCCGCGAGCGCAGTGGACATTCCGCCTCCTCACATGCTGCTTCGGTAGGACACATGGCAGTTTCGCCTTTCTGACACTTCCAACTTTCAGGGCTGCTCTCAAAGTAGAATGAGCGACGTGCCAATACCGCTATTCCATGTAAACGCCTTCACAGATCAGCCATTCAGCGGCAATCCAGCCGCCGTCTGCCCTTTACAAGACTGGTTAGATGACGAGACTCTGCGCAAAGTCGCCGCCGAAAATAATCTTTCTGAGACCGCTTTTTTCGTCTCCCGGGGCGGCCAGGAGGGTCAGCGGGACGGGCGCGGAGTTGGCCATTATAACCTGCGCTGGTTTACCTCCCGTTGCGAGGTGGTCCTGTGCGGCCATGCGACTTTGGCATCGGCTTATGTAGTGATGAACCTGTTACGGCCCGGCTTGGAAGCGGTTCAATTCCACACGCGGCGCAGTGGGGTTTTACGCGTCAGCAGGGACGGCGAAATGTTCGCAATGGACGTCCCCGCGATGCGCGCTAAACCGTGCGAACGACCACCAGAGAGGCTGGCTCGGGGTCTGGGGTTGGAGCAACTTCCCGGCGTTGTGTTGGAAGCGAATGAAACCTACGTCGTCGTATATGAAACCGAGGAAGCAATCCAAAACATCCGTCCGGATTGCGCACAACTGGAGCAACTCCATCCCTTCGCGGTTGCGGTCACAGCGCCCGGCAAGAAGAGTGATTTCGTTTCGCGGTATTTCGCGCCAAGTTACGGAATCCCCGAGGACCCGGTCACTGGCTCGTCGCACTGTGTACTCGCTCCATACTGGGCCGATCGCCTTTGCAAATCGCAGCTTTATGCGCGCCAAATATCACAGCGCGGCGGTGAAATTTGGTGCCAAATGGCGGGAGAGCGAGTCATCCTAAAGGGCGGTGCTGTTCTAACTCTGCGCGGTTCGCTGCTAATCTGAAACTCCACATCTTTCACTTTTTACCGATTCAGGGCACAAGGTTTTTATTTTTCAGAAAGTCGTGCACGACCTCTATTGCGTCACGGTGCTGGCCCTCCACCGCATAGTTCATCCGTTGCATCTCTTCGTCAGAAATTTTTCCGGCTAAGGCCGCAAACACTGGTTTAATCTCCGGATGCTGTTGCAGAGTTTCTTGGCGTATTACGGGCACAGCCTCATACGGTGGAAAATAGTGCCGGTCATCTTCCAGCACAAACAAACCCAGAGCCAGAATTTGTCCGTCCGTGGTATTGCCGCCGGCCAGGTCGATTTGATGATCTTTGAGAGCTCGGGACAACAAACCTAGGTCCATAATGCGCGGTTGTTCGGCGAAGTGCAGCCCGTAGGTTGCGGCGAGGCCCCGGTATCCATCTGGCCGTTCCATGAATTCGTAGCCGAATCCGGCGCGCCACTGAGGAGCGAACGCAGCCGCCTGCGACAGAGTTTTGATGTTCAACCGGCGAGCATCTTCGCCTCGAATTTCCATGGCAAATGTATCGTTGAAGCCAAAAGCTGGCCCCAGCGTCAGTCTGAAACGGCGTTCGTATTCATTTTTGACACGCTGATAAACCTCACGCTTATCGCCGCCAGCATTTTGTTTGAGAATCGCCGTGAGCGCGGTCCCCGTATATTCAGGATAAACGTCAATTCGCCCGGCGAGAATCGCCTGCTGACAGATATATGTTCCAGCCAGATAGAAACGTCGATCCACTTTCAGGTGAGTATGCGTCTCGATCATTTGTGCGATGATCTCGCCCAGCAGGAATGATTCGGTGAAATTCTTCGAGCCGACGACGACGCGGTCGGAGCGCGGCGCAGAACATGACGATAGAAGAAACAAAGCGAGCGCGATCACGGCCGCTGTATAAGCGCTTGATCGAAGTATCTTCATCTTGGCCGCAGACGCCTCTCCAGCCATCCCACGGCAAAATCGGCCAGCAGAGCCAGAAGCGCCGCCGGAATTGCGCCCGCGAGAATGACTCGGTTGTCGACCATCGCCAATCCGCGAAAGATGAACTCTCCTAAACCGCCTGCGCCAATGGCAGCGGCAATCGTCGCCAGGCCTACAGAAATAACGATAGCTACTCGCACGCCCGAAAGCATCACACTTACCGCCAGAGGTAGTTCGACTTGGAATAAAAGTTGAGATTCCGTCAGTCCCATGCCCCTGCCGGCTTCCACCACTGCGGCGTCAACCCCGCAAATTCCCGTATATGTGTTTCGGATGATGGGCAATAGTGCATAAAGAGTCAGAGCGAGAATCGCGAGCCTGTCGGCGCTGCTGCCTAACCACGGCACGGGTAGAAGAAATCCAAAGAGCGCCAGGCTAGGGATGGTCTGGATGATATTGGCGCTGGCTAGAACAGGCTTATTCAACCGCGGCCTATGCGCGATGACAATCCCGAGCGGAATACCAATGAACATCGCGAACAGCGTGGAGAAGCCCACCAGTCGAAGATGCTCGAGCGTGAGTTCCAGCACCTGATCATGATTGTGAAGCATGAATCGAAATACGTTCATGACGTTCCTCGATTTGCAGCCGACTCCAAACCTTCGCCGAATGCTTTGACGTAGGCGGAGGCCAGTGGCTCCGCAGATCGCAAGAAATCTATTGGCGAAAGAACCGTGATGAGCCGGCCGGATTCCATTAATGCGATTCGCGATCCGATCCGCAGCGCCTCGCGCAAGTCGTGAGTGACAAACAGCACGGTCTTGTGCAGTCGTTGCTGCAGCAACAGGAATTCTCTTCGCAACTCGTCGCGCGTCAGAGGATCAAGCGCCCCGAAAGGTTCGTCCATAAGAAGAATTTCCGGATCCGCGGCCAATGCGCGCGCCACGCCAACCCGCTGCCTCTGGCCGCCCGATAGCTGATGCGGATACCGCGATGCTATCGCCGGCGCAAGCCCCACCAGTTGCAATAACTCCTGCACGCGCGCGCGAATCCGCTCCTCGGGCCAACCTTCAATCTTCGGAACCAGACCGATATTGCGTTCGATAGTGAAGTGAGGAAACAGGCCGACATCCTGAATCACATAACCGATGCTGCGACGCAGCCGAATAAGATCTCCCTGGGTGTTGGGCACTCCCTTTACTCGGATTTCTCCCGACGACGGCGAGAGCAGCCGATTCACCAGCTTCAATGATGTGGTCTTGCCCGAACCGCTGCGGCCCAGCAGTACTACGGACTCACCGCTTTGGATTTGGAGATTAAATCCGGAAAGTATTTGATTGCCGGCTATCTGGTACGAAACGTCGCGGAATTCAATTACGGGAGGTGCTGCCGCGGATTCCATGTGTCCGCCAAGCATACCGGAGTTTTCCGTCAAGGTGGAACTGGCCGTGCCTCAGCGGCAGATTTGCAATACGCTCTTTTCCCGGCGACAATCGGAGAGTGGAAATCACCTCAACCAACGATGATGCAGTCGCGCCTACAAGAGCGCGCGAACCATTTGCCCCCGGGGCAATCGTAATTGCGACCTTGTGCAATCCGAGAGAAAAGTTCTGGGGTAAGATTCTGGCCCTGGCACCGGAGGGCCTGAGCCTGAGCGGAGCTGAACTCGCCTCTTTCGAAGATCTTGCGGTAATGGTGCGGGACGGCGAGCCGTTCACTCCCGCGGTGGTCTTCTTTCCCATGCATCGACTGGAGCGCGTGGAACTCGATCTTCCCGATGGAAGCTTGCCTTCTTTGTCGCAGCGATTCCTGGCAAAAACCGGGCTGGAACCATCCTCCGCGCTCGCGCCCCGGAGCATAGTTCAAGGCGGCGCCGGTGAAGAACTTCACGATTCCACATCTCATGCGGGCAAGGAGCGTGCTTGAAGTACTCTCAAATTTTTACGGCTCCTAACCAACTTACTCTGCTGCGCATGATTTTTGTCCCCTTCATCGTGATTCACCTTGTGGAGGGGCATTATCTCTGGGCGTTGGTGGTTTTCATGATTGCTGGATTTAGCGATGGGCTGGACGGCTTGCTGGCTCGTACGCTTCACCAGCAAACTCTGCTGGGACAATATCTGGACCCGATTGCAGACAAGCTTTTGTTGAGCACGATGTTTCTTGTGCTTTCCATCCTGCGCAAGATTCCCTGGAAATACACCGTGCTCGTTTTCAGCCGGGACATTTCCATTCTTGCGGCCAGTGCTGTCTTGTTCGCGATTGCTGGATTACGGAATTTCCGTCCCAGCATTTTTGGCAAAGCCAATACTTTCTCGCAGATCAGCGCGGTATTTTTCGTTCTTCTGTTTGAGATTCGTCCCTTGCGTGGCATCTGGATAGCGCGCACCGAGTTCCTTCGGGCTACTTTTTTCTTTACCATCATTTCTGCTTTGCACTATGTCATTCTGGTGCAGCGGCGCTTACGCCAGCATACCCATGCTCTGCCTCCCGTGCGGAATCCCGCCATCTGAAGGCGATTTGACCCGCTCTCTCGCCGAACCTAGAATCTTTAGTTCGTTTTGCGGTGCTTAAACCTCTTATGGCGCTTCGTCTTTTTAACACTATGTCCTCGCAGGTTGAGGAATTCCGCCCGCTTCGCGACCACGAAGTCCGCATGTACGCCTGCGGGCCGACGGTCTACGACTACGGACACGTTGGCAACTTCCGTACCTTCGTTGCCGTCGATATTCTGCGGAGATTCTTGCGGCAGAGCGGATACAAAGTGCGCCACGTCATGAACATTACCGATGTGGACGACAAGATTATTCGCAATTCTTCGCGCGAGGGAGTCAGCGTGCAGCAATATACCGCGAAGTACGAGAAGGCGTTTCTCGAAGATGCGGCCATGATTGGCATTGAGGAGCCAACGTTGGTGCGTGCCACGGAACACATTCCGGAAATGGCGGACTTCGTAGCGAAGCTGGTGGAAAAAGGCTTCGCCTACCGCACCGACGACGGGTCGTATTACTTCCGCATCGCCAAATTTCCCCAATACGGCAAGCTCTCGAAAAGAGATTTCAGCGGCATGCTGGATGGCGCCCGCGTCGACATCGATGAATACGACAAAGACAGCGCGCGCGACTTCGCGCTGTGGAAGGCGCCCAAACCGGGGGAAGCTTCGTGGGATACGGCGATCGGACCGGGTCGTCCGGGCTGGCACCTGGAGTGCTCCGTTATGTCGATGCGGGAACTGGGAGAAACTTTCGACCTGCACGCGGGCGGGGAAGATCTCGTATTTCCGCATCATGAAAACGAAATTGCGCAGTCTGAATCCTTTACTGGCAAGCCTTTCGCGCACTTCTGGTTTCATGCGCGCTTCTTGCTGGTCGAGGGCGAGAAGATGTCGAAGAGCCTGGGGAATTTCTTCACGCTCCGCGACTTGATTCTCAAAGGACACAAACCGTCGTCCATACGGTATCTACTCGCCTCGGTCCCCTACCGTCATCAACTGAATTTTACGTTCGATGGACTCAAGCAGGCTGCGGTTTCGGTTGAGCGTTTGCGGAATTTTCGACTACGTTTAGTTGCGGGAAGTTTTCCTTCCGGTGCCAGCGATGAGACTCGCTCACTCGCGGCCGACACGATTGCGCGCATTAAGGCCGCGCTGGACGATGATCTCAATACGGCGCAAGCACAAGCGGCGATCTTCGAGATGGTGCGGCAGGCGAATGCCGCAGCCGACGCCCGCGGAATCAAGCAGGATGACGTGGCCCCTTTGCTGGAGGCACTCACCAAGTTCGACGAGATTTTTGCCGTGCTGGATGACGACGATGCTCCGAAGATGAAACGAGTGTTGCAATGGGCAATTGCTGAAGGCCGAGAAAAAGAGATTAGTCCTGAGTTGCGCGATGCTCTTCAGTCGGACCAGCGCTCAGATTCCGACATTGAAAAGAAGGTGGAAGAAATGAAAGCTGCGCGAACCGCCCGCGATTTCAAAACCTCGGATGCGATACGCGGCGAACTCGCCGACGCCGGAATTCTCGTGGAAATCACAAAAGACGGCATTCGCTGGCGCAGAAAATAATCTTGCTTCGCCGCTTGCTTAGAGTCGCGGTTGCGCCAAGATGTTAAGCTGAGAGCGGACGGCTGATAGCTGACAGCTTTTCTCCATGAAATCTTTTGACGAATATCTTCTCGACGCCGCGCAGGCTCATGGCCATCTCTGCGCTGGGCAAGTCCTCGGCGTGCGCCTCGCCATGCTCGGTTTGCAGAAACTTGGCATCGATGATCCGCAGGGAAAAGACAGGAAACGCCTCGTCACCTTCGTGGAAATCGACCGCTGCGCCACTGATGCGGTCGCCGTGGTGACTGGATGTCGCTTGGGTAAGCGCGCGCTGAAGTTTCGCGACTGGGGCAAAGTTGCGGCGACGTTCGTGGACGTGAACGGTGGCAAGGCAATCCGCATCGCGGCTAAAGAATCATCGAAAGTACTCGCTCGCCAGATGCATCCCGAAATCGTAGACAAGAACCAGCAGCAGATGCTGTCCTACCGTGAAATTTCGGACGACGATCTTTTCACAACACAGTGGGTGAGAGTTCAACTGCCTCCGGAAGAATTTCCCGGTTACAAAGGCGAGCGCGTGGTCTGCGAGGCGTGCGGAGAAGGCATCAACTTTCGCCGGGAATTGCGACGAGAAGGCAGAGTTTTGTGTCGTGCCTGCGCCGGAGAAAGCTATTACGAATCCTTATGATACTTGGGGCCGGTTCGAAGATGTGCGCACTAGACTTCAGTACGAGTCCTCTCCAGGAAGATGTGCAGTAGCACCAAACATTTCGGCACCGAGCGATGGCCACGAGCGGATCATTATCGAGGTTCTCTTTGAATCGCAATCGCGCTTCCTTCGGCATGCACTTGCGTGAGCCGCGAGCACCAAGCCAAGCCATGATCGCATTTTTCGGGGATGTTGCGTTCAGTTGCGCAATGTAGGTCTCTCCAGCATATTCACAAATGAGCGTGTAAGGACTCATATAGGTGGCCTACGCCGCCTGCTCATACGCATTCGCCACCCGCAGGATTGTCGCCTCATCAAAATGCTTGCCCAGAATCTGTAATCCGATCGGCAACTTGTCTTTCGTTTCGCCGCACGGCACTGAAATACCTGGGATCCCTGCCAGATCCGCGGTCACGGTATAGATATCCGCCAGATACATCGCCAACGGATCATTCGATTTTTCGCCCAGCCGAAACGCAGCCGTCGGACTCGTCGGCGTGACAATCGCATCGACCTTGCGAAACGCCTCATCGAAGTCCCGCGTGAGCAAAGTTCGCACCTTCTGCGCCTTCAAATAATACGCATCGTAGTAGCCCGCACTCAAAGCGTACGTTCCCAGCATGATGCGCCGCTTCACCTCCGCGCCGAAACCTTCGTCGCGACTGCGCCGATACATCTCTGACAATGTCTTCACTCCGCGCGCACGGCGGCTGTAACGAACCCCGTCATAACGGGCTAGGTTTGCCGATGCTTCCGCTGTGGCAATCAAGTAATACGTGGGAATGGCATAGGGCGTGTGCGGCAGCGAGACCTGCACAATTTCGCAGCCCAATTTTTTCAACTTGTCGATGGCCGATTCCACAGCCTGCCGCACTTCATCGTCAAGCCCTTCGCCGAAATACTCTTTGGCCACACCAAGTTTCATGCCGTGAACCGGCTTGCCCAGTTCGGCCACGAAGTCAGGTAATGGAACGTCAGCCGAAGTCGAATCCATGGGATCTCGTCCCGCAATGGTGCGCAGGACAATCGCTGCATCTTTCACTGTTTTCGCCAGCGGCCCAATGTGATCGAGTGACGATGCAAATGCGATCAATCCATAGCGCGACACGCGACCGTAGGTTGGCATCAACCCCACCACGCCGCAAAACGACGCCGGTTGCCGAATCGATCCTCCGGTATCCGAGCCCAGAGTAACGACAGCCATGTCGGCAGCGACCGCCGCGGCCGAACCGCCCGAGGATCCTCCCGGAACGCGACTCAGATCGCGCGGATTGCGCACCGGATGGTAGGCGGAGTTTTCATTCGACGAGCCCATGGCAAATTCGTCGCAGTTCATCTTGCCCAGTACAACCGCTCCCGCCGCTTCCATGCGCGCAACGGCTGTGCAATCAAAAGGCGGAATGTACTTTTCCAAAATTCTTGATCCCGCAGTGGTGCGTACGCCGCGCGTGCTCATCACGTCCTTGATCCCTACCGGCACCCCGCCCAGCGGCGGCAATGTCTTCCCTTCGGCTGCCATGCGGTCGATGCGATCTGCTTGCTCAAGAGCCCGTTCTTTCGACAGCGTCAGAAATGCGCCGATCTGGCCGTCTTCCTGCTGGATGCGCGCGTAGTGCGCCTCCGCCAGCGCGAGCGCCGTCGTCTTGCGCTCCTGCACGGCCGAGCGAGCCGCATCGATGGTGAGTGACTTCAAATCCATTTGGCTTTGAATGAATGTTGCGCTGCGTTTCTATCGCTCAATTACTTTCGGAACTTTGAAAAACTCATCATCCGCATCCGGAGCGTTTGCCAGCGCTTCTTCATGCGGCAACGACTTGCGCAATCCTTCAAGAATGTCTTCGCGGCTCGCGTAAGAGAAGCGATCACTTCCCTGCTTCGCTTCATCCACTCCGTAGCGGTCAGAAACCTGAGCCATCGGCGGCACATCGGATGTATCCAGTTCATTGAGCCGGTCAATGTAGTCGAGAATGGAATTCAAATCGCGCAGCATTCCCGTGCGCTCTTCATTGCTGAGTTCCAGATTGGCCAGCTCGGCAACGTACGCCACGTCTTTGTCGGTGACTTTCATGAAGTAAAGGGTCTGATGTCTAACTGAAGTTCAGCGAAGATTGTTGTTTGCGGTTTCAGAGTGAGCTGCCACAAACTCGATTTTACGAACCGCCTGGGCAGTATAACGATTGATGAGCGCCAGATACCGCGGCGCGAGGTGCTGCAACTCGGCCTTCCATCGTTGTCCCTCGACTTCCACCCGCAACACTCCATCGGCAAAACTTAGGGCGCGAGTACGTTCTGCCACGCTTGAGCCGCAGACAATGGGCCAAGCCATCAGCGGAGCTTCCGCCGGCGGCGCCTGGCGCAACGACTGTGCCACGATTTTTTCCAGTCCTGAGCCTGCCTGCTCCACGTACGGATCCTTCTTTTACGAGTGCAGAAATTGATCTGTGAAGTTTATCATTGTTGGCGCCCGCACCCGATGCGCGCAGCTACAGCACCTTACAAGGGAAATTCGCGACGGACGAATGCGAGCGCCGCATCCCGAGAGAGCAAGCGTCCCTCGAGTTGCGCATCTTCCACCGCGCTCAGGATCTCGCGGAACTTTGGCCCGGGAACGCGGCCATCGGCAATTAAATCGTCGCCAGTCACCAGTGGGGAAGGACGCATCGTCGCCACGGGAATCTCGGCGCGTTTTTGCTGGATCAATTCATAGGTACTCAAATTTCCGTGACTGGCCAGGCAGTCGGCGCGGTGCAAGGCAAGATGCTCATCGAACCTGGGCATGCGAAGAAATTTCTTCAGCGTGGATTCTTTCATGCGCGTCGCATGTCCAAAGCGCATGTGGTTTTCGACCAGCGCCAGAATCTGTTCGGTGTCGTCGTTGGAAAATCGCAGGCGCAGGCAAATCTGCTCCGCGATCTTCACGCCCACTTCAACGTGATTATCAAACCGGATGCGGTCCGGAGCTACGCGAAAAGTTGGGGGCTTACCGACATCGTGCAGCAGCGCTCCCCAGGCCAGCGTCAGCGTGCATGGGTTGGGCAAATTCTCGAGCAGAAGCAGAGTGTGCGCAAACACATCGCCTTCGGGATGGAACTCACGCGGTTGCTCGACCCCCTTCATAGCCGCAATTTCTGGCAGGACTGACTTAAGCAGGCCGGACTGATCCAAAAGTTGAAACGCACGCCGGGCGTGGCCTTCCGTCAACATTCGAGTGAGTTCATCGCGGACGCGCTCGCGCGATACGACATGGATATGGTCAGCCAGTTTCTGTATGGCTGAAAAGGTCGCCGGCTCAATCGTGTATTCAAAGCGCGCGGCGAATCGCACTGCGCGCAGCATGCGCAACTTGTCTTCTTTGAAGCGCTCTTCCGGGTGGCCGATGGTGCGAATGATTCCCGCTTCCAAATCGTTGCGACCGCCCACAAAGTCGAGCACCTCATCGTTGATGGGATCAAGCAGCATGCCGTTAATGGTGAAATCGCGGCGCGCCACGTCTTCCCGCGGATCCAGGCTGAGTCGCACTTCGTCCGGATGGCGGCCGTCGGAATATCCGACATCGCTGCGGAAGGTTGCGACCTCGATCGCATTGGACTTCGCAGAAACTTCCGCTGAGTCGTCGCTGGCCGCGTCTCGTTGCAAGGTAGACGCAGGCGCAGGTACCAGCACGACGCCGAACTGCGCTCCGACCGCATAGGTCTCGGGAAAGGTCTCCATGACCTGCTGCGGTGTCGCGTTCGTTGCCACGTCATAATCCTTCGGTTCGCGTCCCAGCAAAAGATCGCGCACGCAGCCTCCCACCAGATAGGCTTGAAAGCCGCGCTGGCGCAAGGTTTGCACGATCGATGTCGCGAATTCTTTCAGCATAAACCGACTCAGGATGAATGCCCCATTCCAATAATACCTCTCCTCTTCTGGACACTATGTTGGTGGCGAGCGGACGAATGGAGCTGGAAAAACGGTAAACTGAAAAGGCAAACATGCCTGACGCCTACATTCTCGGCATCGAAAGTTCCTGTGACGAAACCGCGGCGGCAGTGGTTCGTTCGGGCGAACAACTGATTTCGAATGTAGTCGCGTCGCAGATCGCCACCCACCAGCCCTATGGCGGCGTCGTTCCGGAACTGGCGTCGCGCGAGCATCTCCGCGCCATCGTGCCCGTCGTGCGCCAGGCCCTGGAGCAAGCCCACCACACCTATGACTCCATCGACGCAATTGCAGTCACACAGGGCCCTGGTCTCGCCGGAGCTTTGCTGGTCGGAATCAGCTACGCAAAAGCTTTGGCATACGCGCTCGATAAGCCTTTGATTGCTGTGAATCATCTCGAAGGCCACATTCACGCCGTCCTGCTCGATCTTTACCAGAACAAGGAGCGGCAAAAAGGCAGCCCCGAATTGCAATTTCCAGTTCTGGCCCTGGTCGTCTCTGGCGGACATACGCATCTCTATCTCGCTGCACGAAACGGGCCTTCGTGGACCTACGAGAATATCGGCCATACTCGCGACGACGCGGCCGGAGAAGCGTTCGACAAAGTCGCCAAACTTCTGGGTCTGGGATATCCGGGAGGCCCGGTGATTGATCGGCTGGCGCCCTATGGCGACGCGAGAGCCGTGAACTTTCCTCCCGCACAAATCAAGCATCCCGATCGCCGCGGAAGAAACGATGGCAAAGCTCTGGGCTCGGAAGATGCTGGTCCACGCTTTGATTTTTCGTATAGCGGCATCAAGACGGCGATTCTGCGCTATGTCGAGGCACACCAGATGCGCGCGTCGGTGGAATCACGACTCCGGGTATTGACCGAGATTGCGAAGCCGAAGCTCGAGGACTACCTCGCTCATTGCGATAAAGTTACTCTCGACTTAGTGGCATCCTTCCAACGCGCAATTGTGGAAGATCTGGTGGGAAGAACTTTGGCAGCGGCCCGAGCCTACGATGTGGCCACGCTCTTCGTCACCGGAGGAGTTGCGGCGAATCAGGAACTGCGGCAAACTTTCGAACGCGAGGCCGCGAAAGAAGGACTGCCCGTGTATTTCCCGTCACGTCCGCTGTCCACAGACAATGCGGCCATGATCGCCGCCGCGGCGTACCCGAAATTTCTGTTAAAGAATTTTGCTGCGATGGATTTCTCTGCCGAAGCCAACTTAATCTTGCGGTAAAAATCTGCCGTCAGGTAGTGTACGAGGCCGCTACTGGCCGGCTGCATTAGCCTGACTCGGCCTGCCCAACAATGCATCCAGTGCTTTGGCAAGCTGCGTTTCAATGTCAATGTCTTTATAGATTGCGAAGTTCGCGCGTTTCTCCGTCTGGTCGAAGCCCCCATCCTTATAAGCGACAATAATAATCGGCACCTCAGCCGTTTGCGGCTTGCTCTTCAGCGCCGTGATCAATTCAGCGCCAGACATCTTCGGCATCACCATATCGGTGATCACCAAAGCCGGTTGCACGCGGGAGAGCACTTCCAACGCTTCCTCGCCATTCGTGGCAGACTCCACCGCAAAACCGCGCCGCTCGAGAAAGTCGCAAACGGTATAGCGGATCAACATGGAATCGTCTACCACTAGAACCACTTTGGCCATAGCGACGGGCAGTTTACACAAGCCCCCGGTCGGACACTAGCAGGGAGTTTTAGGCGGAACAAGGCGAAATGGAGGGCAGAAGATTACCTTCGTTACGAACCGCTTTATTGAGCAGTGATTAGATTTCGCTTTCCTGGGCACTCTCTTCAATGTTCATGTCTTTGAATTCGCTGGATTCGAAGATCTCGCCGCATTCCTTGCACTCGACGAACTCAGAGTCTTCGTCTCGGCTGACAATTTGCACGCGCGGATGTTTGCACGGCTGCTTCATTTCACGGCTTTGTGGAGGGGTCGACTTTGGGGTCATAAATCCGGAAGGTCTCCAAAGGTTAAAGGTGGAGGGAGTGTTTCGCCGGAATTTGACGTATTTTAGACCCGGTTTGCTGGTTGTCAAGTCCCCAGACGTTACGCTGTCGTAAATTTGTAACACCAGCAGCCGTATTCCGGTCGGATCGTCTTATGCCGCAAGCTGGAATTCCGACCATAAACGTCGCCTCGTCCAACCTATTCAGGCCACAATACTTACCTTTCAAGATAGGATTTCGACTGGTCCCTGCTGGGCCTTGCTCCATTCTATGGCAGTGACGTACAATGAATTACGACGGAAAAGGTCGGAGTTTGATCTAAGCCGTCAACAGTTCATAGAGAACCAATGCTGAAGCTTACCAAGAAGGCCGACTACGCGTTGATGGCGATGAAGCATCTCGCTGAACAGACCTCAGGTGGCTCTCGCAGTGCAAAGGATGTCGCCGACGCCTATGGCATTCCACCGGAGGCACTGGCGAAGATTTTGCAACGCCTCGCGAAGGCGGGCCTGTTGCAATCGCAGCACGGCACGAACGGCGGTTACATGCTGGCGCGAGCGGCGCATACGATTTCGGCCTTTGAGGTGATTCAAGCGATCGACGGTCCGCTCTTCATCACTTCCTGCGTCACCGTGCGCGGAGAATGCGACCAGACCGACCGCTGCAATATTCGCGAACCGTTGCGCAAAGTAAACGAGAGTATTGAAGCGGTTCTAAAACGCATCAAGATTTCGCACATGCGGGAAGAACCGGACGAGCCCGGGAGCGCAGCTCCCAAAGCGGCGGATTTGGTGACCATTACCTGAGCCGTTGCGAACACAAGATTCATCAAAGAAATTATCTAAGGCAGGAGAGCAATCAATGAGCACGGACGTTAAGACTCCCCAGGTACACACCCAGCCGCACCACTCCGACCCGAAGGGTGTGAAGCTGCCGATCTATATGGACAACCACGCCACCACCCCTATGGACCCGCGGGTGCTGGAAGAGATGCTGCCTTACTTTATGGAGAAGTTCGGCAACGCGGCCAGCCGCAATCACTCCTTCGGATGGGCCGCTGAAGAAGGCGTGGAGACAGCGCGCGAACGCATCGCCAAACTGGTCGGCGCGACCACGAAAGAAATTATCTTTACCTCCGGCGCTACCGAAAGCGACAACCTCGCCATCAAGGGCGTCGCCGAGATGTACCGCGAAAAGGGCAACCACATCATCACCGCGGTCACCGAGCACAAGGCCGTGCTCGACACCTGCAAGCGGCTGGAAAAATATGGCTACCGAGTCACCTACATGCCGGTGCAGAAAGACGGGCTCATCGATCTCGATGATCTGAAGCGCGCCATGGATGACAAGACGATCCTGGTGACGATCATGGCGGCCAACAACGAGATAGGCGTACTGCAGCCGGTCGCGGAAATTGGCAAGCTCTGCCGCGAACGTGGCGTGATCTTCCATACCGACGCGACCCAGGCCGTAGGCAAAGTGCCCACGGATGTGAACAAGCAGAACATCGACGTGATGTCGATCTCTGCCCACAAAATGTACGGACCGAAGGGCGTCGGCGCGTTGTACGTGCGCCGCAAGAATCCGCGCGTGCAGCTTTCCGCTCTCATCGATGGCGGCGGCCACGAGCGCGGCATGCGCTCCGGCACGTTGAACGTTCCCGGAATTGTCGGGCTGGGCAAAGCCTGTGCCATCGCGCATGAAGAACTGCCTCAGGAATCCTGCCGTCTCGCCGGGCTGCGCAACCGACTGCGCGATCGCATCATGAATCGTCTGGACGAGACCTACATCAATGGTTCGATGGAGCATCGCTTGCCGGGCAACTTGAATATCAGCTTCGCTTATGTGGAAGGCGAGTCGCTCTTGATGGGCATCAACGACATCGCCGTTTCCAGCGGTTCGGCGTGCACCTCGGCGACTCTGGAACCATCTTATGTACTGAAGGCTCTTGGCACCGGCGACGATCTGGCGCACAGCTCGATTCGCTTCGGCATCGGCCGCTTCAACACCGAAGCCGAAGTTGACTATGTTGCGGATCGCGTCATCGAAACCGTCGAGCGTCTCCGCGAACTTTCTCCGCTCTACGAAATGGCAAAAGAAGGCATCAACTTGAAGGACGTGAAGTGGGCGGGAGAGTAAAAGGCAGGGTGGCAAGTTTTCAAAGTTTCAAGGCTATGAACCTTCGAGGCTTTGAGGACCTGATTTTGAAACATCTGGTTTTGAAACATTGAAACGTGAAACTTTGAAACTTCGAGGTTAAAAATGTCATACAGCGACAAAGTTATCGATCACTACAACAACCCGCGCAATGTCGGCTCCATGGATAAGTCGAGCACAGATGTGGGCACCGGCCTGGTCGGCGCGCCCGAGTGCGGCGACGTCATGAAGCTGCAGATCAAGGTCAATCGCGAAACCAACGTCATTGAAGACGCGAAGTTCAAGACCTTCGGCTGCGGCTCCGCCATTGCCTCGTCTTCCCTCGCCACCGAGTGGGTCAAGGGCAAAACAGTCGACGAAGCTCTCTCCATCAAGAACATGGACATCGTGAAGGAGCTTTCGCTTCCTCCGGTGAAGATCCATTGTTCNNATCGGCGACTGGAAGAAGAAGCAGGAAGTATCCAGCCCAGTCGCTGCCGAAGCGAAGTAGCTCGGAGCCGTGAGCTTCGAGCTAAGAGTTGCGACTTATGACTCCTTCGCCGACCTATAACACAGGTGGCGAAGAAAATTCGCGGCATGATTGCTCAAAGCTCGTAGATCGAGACTCGTAGCTGAATATGACAACGGCAATCGAACAACCCGCGACGCAAGCCCCCGCGAAAGGGATTCTCGTAACCGAGAAGGCTTTGACTAAGGTGCGCAGCGCAATGGCCAAGGAAGGCATTTCGCCCGAGCAGGGCGGATTGCGGCTGGGCGTGCAAGGCGGCGGATGTTCGGGCCTGAGCTACAACATCCGGTTCGACACGCAACCGCGCGAACGCGACCGCATCTTCCAGTTCTCCGACGTCCGGGTCTTCGTCGACCCGAAGTCGTTCATCTATCTGAACGGCATGACCCTTGACTATCAGGAGACGCTGATGCAACAGGGCTTCGTATTCGTGAATCCCCAGGCGTCAAAGTCCTGCGGCTGCGGCACTTCGTTTTCTGCCTGATGTTTGTGTGGCGCGGGCGCCCACGCCCGCTAAGGTTGCCCGCGAACGACAATCCGTAGGCTGATCGGAAGTCGTTGTCAGTCAGCGCTGCACGTTTGCGATGTGAAGGGAAAAGAATGACTAACTCTGCTCTTACCGCGATCAGCGCCAAGCCTCTGCCGCCGGAGACTCACTCCTGCTGGTCGTGCGGATCCATGCGCGCCGCGCACTTCTGCGAGTCATGCGGTAAAGTTCAGCCTCCCGTTCCGGTTGATTACTTCTCATTCTTCGGTCTGCCGCTGAAACTTAACCTTGACGTCGTGGCGCTGGAGAAAAGCTTCTACGAACTGAGCCGCAAACTCCATCCGGATTTGAATGCACGCGCGGGCAGCCAGGAACAGGAATGGAGCCTGGAGCAAAGTTCTCTGCTCAACGACGCTTACCGCACGCTGCGAGATCCCATTAAGCGCACCGAATACCTGCTGCATCTCGAAGGCGTGGAACTGGAAGAGCAGTCCAAGAGCGCGACCGAGCAAGCCCGCGCAACGGGCGGAATCAAGAAACAGATCGTTCCTCCGGACCTGCTCGAAGAGGTTTTCGAGCTCAACATGCAGCTCGAAGAACTGCGCATGAACAAAAAGACGGGCGAGGACGATCCCGCGCTGATCGAAGAGATTGGACAACAGAAGCTGTCGCTGGAAGCCAAACATGAAGCGCTGTTGCGGGAGTTAGAGGTTGGCTGGAGGATGTGGGATGGAATGATCCAGCGTATGCAGAACGGTCAACCGGTCTCCGAAGAAGAGCGCAGGCAGGAACGCGACAAAATGGTGGATATCCTGAACCGCCGCAATTACATCCGCAATTTAGTAAGAGATGTGAACGCGGCGCTGGAAGATTGAGAAGATTGAGTAATTTGGTAATTCAAGCCCAGAAGATTTTCAATTTCCAAATTACTCAATTACAAAATTGCAAAATGAGTTCTGATCGCATCGTCGGCATTGACCTGGGCACCACCAATTCTCTGGTCGCCTTTATGCAAGGGGAAACCCCTGTCGTAATCCCTGGCGATGATGGCTTGAATCTGCTTCCCTCCGTGGTCGCGCTCGACTCGAACAATCATCCCGTCATCGGTAATACCGCGCGGAACTCCTTGATCGAAACACCGGAACGCGCCGTGTACTCGATCAAACGCCTGATGGGGCGCGGCGTAGAAGACATTCAGGAAGAATTGAAGCTCTTTCCTTTTCGTCTTGCCGAAGACATGCAGCCGGGAGAAGTACTGCGCATCAAGCTGGGCGACAAGACTTTTACTCCACCGGAAATTTCCGCGCTCATTCTTCGCCAACTGAAGCGCAGCGCCGAGCGTTTCTTCGGTGGGGCGGTCACGAAGGCAGTCATCACTGTTCCTGCGTACTTCAATGACGCGCAGCGCCAGGCCACGANNTCGCCTACGGCCTCGACAAAAAACAGAACGGCATCGTCGCAGTCTACGATCTCGGCGGCGGCACCTTCGACATCTCGATTCTCAAATTGCATGATGGAATTTTCGAAGTCATCGCCACCAACGGCGACACCCATCTGGGCGGCGACGACATCGACAATCTGCTCATCACCATCGCGCTCGACGATATCCGCGGCGATCTGGGTCTCGACCTTCGCCGCAACGCTGAGGCCGTACAGGCGATCCGCAAAGCCGTTATCGAGGCCAAGATCGCGCTTTCTTCCCAGACTTCCGTCAAGCTCGACATCGAATTGCCTGGCGGGAAGCGCTATCGGCGCGAAATCACTCGTGAGCAATTTGAACAACTGATTCAGCCAATCATCGATCGTACCGTCGGCCCCTGCAAGCAAGCCATGAAAGACGCTGGCCTTAAGCCGGAACAGATTGACGAAGTCGTGCTCGTCGGCGGCTCTACGCGCATTCCGAAAGTTCGCGCGCTGGTGAAGGAATTGTTCCACCGTGAACCGCACACAGATTTGAACCCCGACGAAGTGGTCGCGCTGGGCGCGGCGGTGCAGGCCAATATTCTTGGCGGCGGCTCCGAAGCCACGGAGAACATGCTGCTGCTCGATGTGACTCCGCTGTCGCTCGGCATTGAAGTCGCCGGCGGCGTGACCGACAAAATCATTCTGCGCAACTCGACCATTCCCGCGTCGGCCACGCAGTTCTACACCACGCAAGTCGACGGCCAAGCCAACGTCGCGATTCACGTGTTGCAAGGCGAGCGCGAACTGGCCAAGGATTGCCGCTCACTGGCGCGCTTCGATCTCAAGGGCATTCCTGGCATGGCCGCCGGCATTCCGCGAGTGGAAGTGAAATTCCTCATCGACGCCAACGGCATTCTGCACGTTTCCGCGCGCGAGCAGCGCAGCGGCAAAGAAGCCGAGATTCAAGTGCAGCCTAGTTACGGCCTGACCGACGAGCAGGTCGAGGGCATGATTCTGGATTCGTTCGACAATGCTGAAGAAGATTTCCGTCGCCGCCAACTGATCGAAGCGCGCAGCGAAACTTCAACGATTCTCGCGGCTCTCGAAAAAGGCAAGAAGAGTGCGGCTTGGGGACAACTCACCACCGACGAGAAAAAACAGATTGCGAAAATGGAAAAGGCTTTGGTCGCCGTAAACGCTGAAGAAGATTATCACGCGATCCGCAAAGCCATCGACGCGCTGAATCAAGGCACCATGCGCCTGGCCGAGTTGATGATGGACACGGCCGTCACATCGGCGCTGAAGGGCAAGAAAATGGATGAGACGGATTTGGGCGAGAGCCCAACCGCTCCGCATCCCATGGCGAAAGCAGAATTTGAATGACCTCTGTGCCTCTCTGTGTACCCTGTGGTTAAAGTTTTTGACTTCTTAACCACAGAGGGCACAGAGGAACACTGAGGAAGATCAGGAGCAGTCATGGCTGAAGAAAAAACACAAGGAGCTGGCACGTTGACCGAAGAAGCTCCCGGCGAAAATACGATACAGGTTACATTCCTGCCCGAAGGGAAGACCGTGCAGTTCGAAAACAGAAAACTGCCCTACGAAGATCACGGCAAAGAACAATCACTGCTCGATGTCGCTTTGAATTTTGGGGTCACGCTCGACCATGCCTGCGGCGGCAATTGTGCCTGCACCACTTGCCACATCTGGGTCAAGGAAGGCGCCGAAAATCTTTCCGCTATGGACGACGACGAGGCCGACCGGTTGGACATGGCCGCGGATCTGCAGTTAAACTCGCGTCTCGGCTGCCAGGCGCAAATCGTCAAGCCCGGCAAAGTAGTCGTCGAGATTCCCGCCTGGAATCGCAACTACGTTTCTGAAGAGCACTGAGCTTCCGAGGTTACTTAATAAGAGGAGCACTGAGGATGGCAAAGAAATTAACCTGGGACGACGCCGAAGATCTCGGCATTCTGCTCTCTGAAACTCACCCCACGCTCGATCCGCTGGCCCTACGTTTCACTGACCTCCACCGCTACGTCACCGAATTGCCCGATTTCGCGGGCGATCCCAAAGCCTCGAACGAAGGCAAGCTGGAAGCCATCCAGATGGCCTGGCACGAGGAAGTGCAAGATCGTACGCAAGGCTGAGCGGGTCACCCCTATTTAGAAAAGAGGTGTCATCCTGACCGGAGCCGCCTTTCAGGCGAAGGGAAGGATCTCCCTCTACCTACCCGTCGCCATCTCTTCGTAGAACTTCTGCAGCGTGAAGACCGTTAGGCAGCGCCTCACGAAAAGCCCTCAAAGCTGAAAATAGCAGTAATTTGGAGGAAGTTGCGTCAACGAAAACGCCGGCCGGTTACGGAAGCAATTCCCAACAAATTTTACAACTTCGTGACAAACGACCGGTTCCCGAGGCCTATGCTCCAGAGATGATGGGCCTTCGATCGCTGTCGGCCCACTCTCTCCGGTCCAACTAAGAAGGGCACGGCTTCAGGCCGTGCCCTCATTTTTTCTCTCGATTCCCGATTAACCCACCGGCACCGGTGCCGGTTCTTCCACATTTACCTCGCGCAGGAACTTTGCCGCTTCTTCGGGCGGAGTGGGATTGATGTAAAACCCTGTGCCCCATTCGAATCCGGCCGTCTTCGTCAGCTTCGGCATGAATTCAATGTGCCAGTGGTAGTGGTCGTTGGTCGGATCCTGCGCCGGCGACGTATGAATCACCAGATTGTAGGGCGGATTGTCCAACACCTTGTCGGCCCTGCCCAGCAAATCCTTCAACGAGCGCGCCAAGTTTTCGAACATGTGCGACGACGAGTTCTCAAATGCCGATTCGTGCTGCTTGGGCAGAATCCAGGTCTCGAAGGGGAAACGCGGAGCATAGGGGGCCAGTGTGAGAAAATTTTCGTTCTCGGCCACCACCCGCGTACTGGTGTCCATTTCCTGACGAATGATGTCGCAGAACACGCAGCGTTCCTTGTAGAGGAAATACTGCTTTGCGCCTTCCAGTTCCTGGGTAACGTTAATGGGAAGAATAGGCAGCGCAATCAGTTGCGAGTGAGCATGTTCGAGTGATGCCCCCGCCGCTTCGCCGTGGTTCTTGAAGATCAGAATGTATTTGAAGCGGCGATCTTTTTTCAAATCGAGGATGCGATCGCGGAACGTCCACAGCACATCTTCAATCCGTTTGGGAGGCAACGTGGCGAGGCTGGCCGTATGGTCGGGCGTCTCGATGATAACTTCATGCGCCCCGATGCCGTTCATGCGATCGAACATGCCCTCGGCTTGCCGGTTCAGTGTGCCTTCAATTCCAAGCGCTGGAAACTTATTGGGCACTACGCGAACGGTCCATCCAGGAGTGTCACGCTGCGGCGCTGGTCCACCGTTCGGATTGGGTCGGTAGGCCTGGATTTCCGGGGGCGTTTTCGTTTCGTTCCCATAGCAGAACGGACAGAAGCCGCCCTTGATCTTCATATTTTCGCGGACAAAATCGGTGGGGCGCTTCGCCCGGTCGGTCGAAATAATGACCCATCGGCCAACAATCGGATCTTTTCTCAGCTCAGGCAATTACTAAGTCCTTTCCATGCAGGCTGCGCAAATGTTTTATTTTACGCCGACAAGGAAGCATTCCGAAACACTTCAATCTGGGGGCGGGAATCGAGACTGCCATAGTATACGCTCACAATATCGAATCTCCATTGGCACGTAGGTAATAGCCGCCTTCGATATTCCCGCGAAACTTGAGCGATCTCGCGCCGTTTGTGGCGATCGACGGCTGCCTCGGCAGTTTTCACATCGTGCGAGGTCCGCGTCTTAACTTCAATGAAACAAATAACATCCTCGTCCCAGCCAATCAAATCAATCTCGCCCCGGCAACGCGGCGAACGAAAGTTGCGGGCGACAATCGTATAACCGAGCTTCCGCAATTGAAAGTATGCGTCTTCTTCCCCGCGCGTCCCCGTGAGCAAGTGCCTCGGCCGAGCCTCCGTCGGCAGCACAAGCGTCGCAACCCAATCCAGCGCGTGGATAATGGTTCGTGTAAGAACAGCGGGAAGCATAGCCGGCACAGATACACTACTGTAACGGAGGGAGCGAACCGGGAAACACGATTTGTCCAACACGACCTGTAATTCCCGGATTCTTTCCCGTATAGGGAAACAAGACACAGGCAGCGCTTGCAGCTCTTTTTTCACCACAGAGACACGGAGCCACAGAGAATGAAAAGAAACGATCTTCTCTGTGTCTCAGTGCCTCTGTGGTGAATTAGCGTGGTCGTTGCAAAACGCCGCCTCTCGGAACTGACCTACGCGTCATTGCCCACGCTGGAAATCGACTGCTCGAGCACATCCATGGCGACGTCGGCTTCTTCTTTTGTCACCACCAGCGCCGGACAAATTCGCACTGTGCTCGGGCCGCAGCCCAGGAAAAGGACTCCGCGCTCGAAGGCCATTTCTACAATTCGATCACGCTCTTCATGACCGTATTCTTTCGTAGCTTTGTCCTTAACAATGTCGACGCCAATCATCAGCCCCCGGCCACGGACATCGCCGACGAGTTTCAGCTTCGACGGCCAATCGGCCATTCGCTTCATCATGTGGTTGCCTACGGTAACTGAGTTCTCCAGCAAATTTTCTTTTTCAATTACATCCAGGGATGCCAACGCGGCGGCGATACAGATTGGATTGCCGCCAAACGTTGAAGCATGCGATCCCGGAACCCAATCCATGATTTCCGCGCGAGTCATGGTAATGCCGAGCGGCATACCGGAAGCAATGCCTTTTGCCATGCAGACCATGTCGGGCTCGACGCCGGTGTGCTCGACCGCAAACCACTTGCCCGTTCGTCCAATGCCGCTCTGCACTTCGTCAACCACCAGCATGATGCCGTGACGGTCGCAGATGCGCCGCAATTCTTGCATGAAGACCGTTGGGGCCACGACGTACCCGCCCTCGCCCTGAATGGGTTCAACGAAGATCGCAGCAACCTCTTCCGGAGCCAGCGTAGTCTTAAACAATTTTTCTTCGATGAAACGGGCGCAGCCCAGCGCAAACTTTTCCGCGTCTTGCGCACCGCCCACGCAACCGCGATACACGTCAGGATAACGAATGTGGGTCACGCCCGGGACAAGCGGCGAAAAACGGCGCCTCTGTTGCGGCTTGGACGCGGTCAACGACAACGCACCCATGGTCCGTCCGTGAAACGCCCCGAAAAATGCGACCACATTCTGCCGCTTGGTGTGGTAGCGCGCCAACTTCAGTGCGCACTCGATCGCCTCCGCACCGGAATTGCCATAGTAAAAGCGATGCGGGCCGGGCATGGGAGCGATCTTCGAAAGCCGCGCCGCCAGCTCCACCATGCTCTCGTAGTAAAAATCGGTTCCCGACATGTGAATGAGTTCGGCCGCCTGCTTCTGAATGGCGGCGACCACATGGGGATGGCAATGGCCGGTCGAAGTCACGGCAATGCCGGCGGAGAAATCAAAAAACTCGTTGCCGTCCACATCGGTAATGACGATGCCGCGCCCGCTCTTCGCCACCAGCGGGTAGGAACGGGTGTAGGAAGGCGAAATATACTTCTCGTCGCCCTCGAGCACGCGCTTCGCGTTTGGTCCGGGCAGCGCGGTCTTGATCCTCGGTCCTATTCGTGAAGAGTCTTTCGAGGTCGTGGGTTTGGTCTTCGTCATGGTTTCAACACTCATGGAATCCTCCGATTTGGGAAGGGCACGACTTCAGTCGTGCCATCTATGGCCAGTAGATGTCGGGGCTTTAGCCGCTGAGGGCCCAAACATGTGGCGAGTCGACCGGTCGAAGCGGCCGAGACGAATCAGGAAGGAGGATGAAAGAATTAGTCGCTACCGAACAGGCTGGGGCGCAAGCGTGACGGCAGATTCGCCCGATAGCGCCGCGGACATAACGTACTGGGGCACGCACACCAGGTGCAGCCAGCATTCGGCCGATATGGCATGGGAAAGACGCGAATTGGAATTCTTGCGCAGCATCGCAAACCGTCGACATCACTGACTGATTATAGCCGGAAGGGATCAGTATCGTAACCCCCAGTTCGTAACGAAAGGACAATGGCAAACCTCGATGCACGGGAGACTACTGCAATGGCGGAATTCCAAGCGATCAGGACTCTCCAGGGTCATCCTGAAGCCCCGCGTTTTCTCCAGCGGGACGAAGGATCTCCCTTGCATTATCGCGTCGCGATCAAACTGACCCACGAGCAGACGATCTTGATGTTCACGCTAACGTGGCGTCTGTTATCTTTTAAATTCCCCTGTTTTCCGAGCCAATGAACCCTGTACAACGCCCACGCCCGTGGATGGTGATTCTTGCCTTCGGTCTCGTGTACCTATTCTGGGGATCGACTTATCTCGCCATCGACATCGCTGTGCAGACCATACCTCCGGCGCTGATGTGCGGCGTCCGGTTTTCGATCGCCGGAGTCGTCATGCTGGCGGTGTGCGCTGCCAGCGGACGCAGAATTCTATATTCTCCGCGGCAAATCGCACTCTCCGCAGTGGTGGGCCTGTTGCTGCTGATGGGCGGCAACCTCACGCTCTCTTACGCGGAACTGGCGGTATCGTCGGGCTTGGCCGCTCTGATTGTCGCCATCACCCCGCTGTGGTTTCTGGTACTGGATTCGCTCTTACTCAGCGATCATCACATTTCCGCACGAGGCAAAGCCGGCTTAGCGCTTGGAATTCTCGGCTTGGTTGTCCTGGTCTGGCCGCAACTTCAGTCCGGCACGCTGGGACGGCGAGAGTTGTGGGCCTCGATCAGCCTGCTCTTCGGGTCTTTCTCGTGGGCCTTGGGGTCAGTGCTCTCGAAGCGCTGGCAGTCGGGCATGGACGTTTTCAGCGCCACCGGCTGGCAAATCGTGGCCGCGGGCGCTGGGAATTTTATTTTCGCGTTGTTGGTTCACGATTTTTCTCACGTACGCTGGACCACCCGCGGCATCAGCGCCACCCTCTATCTAGTCGTGTGCGGCTCCTGGATCGGATACAGCGCCTACATCTGGCTGCTCGAACACGTTCCTACATCCAAGGTCTCAACCTATGCATACGTCAATCCCGTCGTAGCCGTCTTTCTCGGCTGGCTGATTCTGCACGAGCGCGTCGACCGCTTCATCCTGGCCGGAAGTGCGATCGTGATTCTCTCGGTAATCCTTGTGACCAGCGCAAAGGTGAAACAGAAAGCTGTGATGCAGGAAATGCCGGCGGTGGAAGCTGCGGGAGACTGAGACAGTGGACGGCGGCCTCGGACCTCAGACATCAGACGTCGGCCCTAGGGCCAGCCGCCCTGGAGCGCGAATGTCTGTAGTCCGAAGTCCGAAGTCTGAAGTCTGAAGTCCGCTATTTAGAAGCTTCCTCATCGTCCTCAGCATCATTCACCACATCAACGACGTGCCCGCGTATCGCAAACGTCTCCTTGGCGCCGTTCTACGTTCTCGAAGCTAACCCGCACCGGACTTCGCTGCCACGACGGCGCCGGACAGGCTGAGTCTGGCGCTGTGTCCCCGGCGATGCCTTCGTTCGACAGCGGCGTTCTTAATACCGCTTTGCGGCGGCTGATTTTGCGCAACGATTGCAAATGTTTTCTTCCCATCCTCTGCGACCCCACAATAAGCAACATAATCGCGATACCAACTGGCCGCGGAATAATACACATCAAACTCGGGAAGATTGATCGGCGAAACGCGACCTGTTATGCGATCGATGAGCAGCCAGCCTCCGCGTTGCCACTGCCAGTGCGGGGCTGGCTCCTCGGGAAGACTGTCATTTACTCGAAAGGCGCGCCGCACCACAAATAGCCGCTCCGTCACCTCATGGGGTGCGCCGATAGCGTATTCTTTGACACGCCCGTCGATGCTGAGTGCGCGGATCTTGATCATCTGAGGCTTGCTGTCCGCTCCGGAATCCCTGAACCATAGGACAGAGGTCCATTTGCCGAAGGTGATGACGTGAATCTTCGGCGCCCCAGTCGCAAATTGGGGCAGCAGGACAACACACAAGAGCACTGAAAGTTTGCAAACTCCCAAAACACGCATGAGGCGAGAGTAGGCAGCAATCGGAACCAAAAGCAAGGATTCTGTCACGTAGACTCAGTACGGCGTTCCGAAGCGGGAATAAAAACGTTGCACCAATGGTGCTAGATTTTTCGAAAACTGAAATCGAACCCACCAAAATCAGAAAATGACGATAGAATCGGGATGTTTAGTCCGGATGTTGAATAGGAATGTTTAGTTAGAGATTTCACCATGAGTGGTTCGTCTCGGTGCACTCCGTTCCAGCCCAGAGCGCGGACAACTGCCAACGGTCAAGCCGCCTCTTATCAAATTATGGGTGACCTTTTACTGCGACGTCGCGCTCCTCGAATTTTAGTAGTCGATGACCAGCCCAGCATTGCTGGCCTGATGAGCCAGTTGCTCACCATGCGTGGTTACGAGGTGATCACAGCCTCCAATGCCGAGCAGGCCGAAGCGGAAGTGCGAAAGCAACTCCCGGACTTAATCCTCTCCGATGTCATGATGCCGGGAAAGTCAGGTTATGAATTCTGCCGCGGACTGAAGGGTAATCCAGGTACCCGGCTGATTCCATTTGTTCTTATCACCGGGCTCAGCGACAGCAGCGACAAAGTGCGCGGCATTGAGGCGGGGGCCGATGATTTCCTGAATAAACCCGTTCTCGCCGAGGAACTCATCGCCCGGGTGAAGTCGCTGCTCCGCTTGAAGGAATTTACCGACGAATTGGAAACCGCCGATTCTGTTCTGTGCACGCTGGGCCTGATCGTGGAAGGCCGCGACCCGTACACCGAAGGCCACTGTGAACGGCTCTCTGTCCGTGCGGCCGATCTGGGACGTCACCTCGGCTTGGATGAAGATTCCATTCTCGCACTGAAGCGTGGCGGATACCTGCACGACCTCGGCAAGATCGCCGTACCGGACGACATTCTGAAGAAAGGTACCGACCTCACGCCGGCCGAATGGGCAGTCATGAGACTTCATCCCATTACCGGCGAGAACATCTGCAAGCCGCTGCATTCGCTGCGGCTGGTGCTGCCCATCATTCGCCACCACCACGAGCACTCCGACGGTTCGGGCTATCCCGACCACTTGACTGGACCGGAGATTCCGGTATTACCGCGCATTTTGCAGGTAGTCGATGTGTACGATGCGCTCCGCACTGCCCGCTCTTACAAACCCGCATTGACCCACGAACAGGCCGCTCAGACGATGCGCGAAGAGGCGGCCCGCGGCCTCTGGGACGCTGAATTAGTGGCAGAATATTTCTCCATGCTGGAGCAGCATCGCCAGGTTGCCTAGGAACCGGTACCCGAAGGGGTATTATGGTTTCAGTATGGTCACCGCGGAGGTAAATGTGCGCCGCATCCTGGAACTTCTCCCAGCTGTCCTGTATTGTCTTCTGTGCTGTTTTCTATCACCGGGATTTGCGCAACAGACTGCGTCTCCGCCGCCAGTGCCGCCTCCCGCGGAACGCCCAACGGTCTCAACCGGCGGCCCCGATCGCAGCATCACGCTCGATGTAGTCGTAACGGATAAGTCCGGGAAGCCCGTGGCCGGCCTGCAGCAGCAGGACTTCACTTTACTTGACGATAAACAGCCGCAGAAGATTGTCTCCTTTCAGGCCACCAGTATTCCCCCAGACGAGAGCACAGGAGCGCCAGATAGTCCCGTGCAAGCGATATTGCTGATCGATGCGGTGAACACCTCGTACCACAGCGTCGGCTACGAGCGCCAACAACTGCAAAAATTTCTGCAACAGAATGGCGGCAAACTCGCGTTGCCCACATCGCTGGTTCTCATGACTGATACTTCTCAGGCACAAAGCGACGCCACACGCGATGGCAATGCTTTGGTAGAGTCGCTGAACTCCAATCAGTCAGGCCTGCGCATCATTAACAGATCGCAGGGATTCTATGGAGGTGCGGACCGCGTTCAGATTTCGCTGAACACTCTGGGAAACCTCGCCGCTCATCTGGCCACCGAACCAGGCCGAAAACTGGTCATCTGGCTCAGTCCCGGATGGCCGCTGCTCTCTGGCCCTAATGTGCAACTGAGCGCCAAAGATCAAGCATGGCTCTTCCAGACCGTGGTTCAACTGTCGGACGAACTGCGCGCCGCTCGCATCACGCTTTACAACGTAGACCCGTTAGGAATGGACGAATCGCTCGGCCGAACATTTTATTATCAGAGTTTCCTCAAAGGACTGAGTTCAGCCAAGCAGGCACAGAACGGCAACCTTGGCTTGCAGGTTCTTGCAGCGCAAAGTGGCGGAACGGTGCTCACCTCGAGCAACGATATAGCCAAATTGGTGGCGAGTTGTGTCACGGACGCCACCGCCTACTACACGCTCTCGTTCGATTCTCCGCCAGCGGATCATCCCAACGAGTATCACAGCCTGCAAGTCAAAATCGACAAGCCGGGACTCACCGCGCGTACGCGAACCGGATACTACGCTCAAAAGTAGAGGCCCTCCGTTATAGGAACGTCAAAATTCGGGAATCCGATTTCCGAAATTCCGAAACGACAACGTACAATGACCTACGGCTTGGCTAAAGCCAGCGTTTAGCATCGCCACGTCGACTGAGAACTGAAAACCGAGAACTGAGATTTTTTTGCAGCCTGCCTACAGCATCGTGATTCCTGCCTATAACGAGGGCGCGCGCCTGGGCGCAACCCTCGAGAAGGTGCTCGCCTACGTGCATGCGCAAGGCTGGGATGCGGAAGCGATCGTCGTCAATGACGGATCGCGCGACAATACCGCAGACATTGTTCGTGCTTTCTCCGCCAAAGAACCCGCGCTGCGGCTCGTAGAAAACCCTGGCAATCGCGGCAAGGGATACAGCGTGCGCAACGGCATGCTCAACGCCCGGGGCCGAATCGTCTTGTTCAGCGACGCCGATCTTTCCTCGCCCATCGAAGAAGCTCCGAAACTTTTTCAAGCACTGGAACAAGGCGCGGATATTGCGATAGGATCGCGCTGGCTGCGCGCCGAAACGCAAACCCAGCGCCAGCCCCTGCACCGCCAGCTTTTCGGCCGAATTTTCAATCTCATGTTGCGCATCACCCTCGGATTGAAATTCAAGGACACGCAGTGCGGCTTCAAAGCCTTCCGGCAACCGGCGGTGCAGGCAATCTTTCCTCTGCAGAAAATCGAGCGCTGGGGCTTCGATCCCGAGACCCTTTTTCTAGCGCGAAAATTCAATTTCAAAGTGCAGGAAATCCCAGTCGCCTGGGGACACAGCGGCGGAACGCGCATCCATCCGCTGATCGACGGCTCCCGCATGTTCATGGAGATGCTTCGAATCCGCTGGAATGACCTGACTGGAAAGTACGGCGGTCCGCCGCCAACAGTGAAGGCGGTTCAAAGCCGCGCGCCTCGACCCAGAACCTAGCCTGAACCCCGACCTGAGGGTTAGCAGAATTCAATCGTCGGCTCCGCTCCGCAATAGTCGGCCGGTCAGGCTTGCGCTGAAGAGGAAACCGTAGAGGCCCTCGTCGCTTCGACAACTCGCCGACCCATTTCCGCGGTAGAAATCGCGGCATGCGATTTTCCCGCCAGGTCCGGCGTGCGCGCCCCTTGCGAGAGAACTGCTGAAACCGCATTCTCAATGCACGCCGCTTCCCTCTCCAACTGAAACGAATGCCGCAGCATCATCGCCACCGACAAAATCGCTCCCAGCGGATTGGCAATTCCCTTTCCAGCAATATCCGGAGCGGAACCGTGCACCGGCTCATATAGGCCAACCGGCCCTCCGATGCTCGCCGAAGCCAGCAGTCCCAGCGAACCCACAACGCCTCCAGCCTGGTCGGAAAGAATGTCGCCAAACATATTCTCCGTGAGCAGGACGTCGAAATCGGTGGGCCGCTGCACCAGCAGCATCGCGGCCGAATCGACATACTGATGACCGAGTTTGACCTCGGGATAATCTTTTCCCACGCGCGTCACCACTTCCCGCCACAACCGTGAACACTCCAGCACGTTGGCCTTGTCCACCGACAAAACTTTGCGCCGCCGCTTCATCGCCAACTCAAAAGCCACGCGCGCGATGCGCTCGATTTCCGATTCGCTATACCGCATCGTGTTAACCGCAACTCGCGAGCCCGGATTTCCTTCGATCGACCTGGGCTGGCCAAAATAAGTTCCGCCGAGAAGTTCGCGCACGATCATGATGTCGGTACCGCGCACGATTTCCGCGCGCAGCGGAGAAGTATCTTCAAGCGCGGGGAACAAGACGGCGGGCCGCAGATTTGCGTACGCGCCCAACTCGCGCCGGATGCGCAACAGTCCTGCCTCAGGACGAAGGTGTCCAGGATTGTGATCGAACGCTGGGCTGCCGACTGCCCCCAGCAGCACAGCAGACGAACCGAGGCAAGCCTGAATCGTGTCGGCAGGCAGCGGATCGTTCACCGCAGTGAGCGCGGCTCCGCCGATTAACTTGTGTTGAAGTTGAAGTTGGTGGCCAAAGCCGTTGGCGATCGCCTGCAAAACGAGAACGGCTTGTTCTGTGACTTCGGGTCCGATGCCATCGCCGGGAAGAATCGTAAGTTTGAGAAGCATGAGTTCAATTTAGCTGTTGGGTAAGTTGGAATAGTAATCACAAACCTTGTGACTGAAATTTTAGATCGTGCGGGAGGATGTGCGGGCGCGGATACGAGGTTACGCTCGCATCGAAGCTAACCTCCCATGCCTAACGCGAAGCCATATGCACAGGCACCGAATACGACCAACCACCAGACGGCGAGTAGTACCGCTTCAAGCCTTACAGATGCAGAAGGCAATCCTACGCGTGTTGCCCCTCGCTTCTGCCAGAGAATCCTTCCGAGCAAACCGGTGGCAAGTAGCGTTGATCCAACGAGCCAGACTTGTAGAAACCGCCCCGCTGGCTCTTCTAGGTGAACATCTCTTAAGGCCAGAAAGCCACGGTCTATCCAACGGTGGGTTGGGGGAATGACGAAGAGTCCGAATAGCAGGAAATTCCATACCGTAATCAATCGGATCGCGTTCCGTGATATCGGGAACATTCGTCCTGATGGGGCGTCCATGAGTTTAATGCCCTGTGATATGCCCACCCTTCGCAAAAGAAGCGAAGGATGGGGCACCCTCCTGGATGCCAGTGTCAATGAGATCAAAACCAAGTCCTCACCGGCTGCTTGTTTCAACGACTCACTTCGGCTCCGAACCGAACCGGATTACGTTGCCATCGGGATCTTCGACGTGCATCTCGAGCGCCCAGGGATAGTTCGTTGGCGGAAGGCGGATCTTAACACCGCGCGCCTTGTATTCCTCTTGCAGCTTCTCGACGTCTTCCACGCCGATCCAAATCCAAGCCTGGCCTGCGCCTTGGCCGCGGCGGCACAGATAAATGCCGGCTCGGTCGCGGTTCACGCTGGTAAAGTCGTCGGTGCCCCACGGCTGGTTCTTAAAACCGAGAAGCTCGACATAAAAGTGGAGACTTGCTTGCATATTCTCCACACGCAAGATAGGTTGACTGCCTTCAAAACGAACACGAGCTTGCGTATCGCTCATGCTGGCGTCCAAGGAGCTATACTCCCCAGAGATAATCTTCTTGCTGGGTCTGCTCGTGGCGGGAATCGCCGTGCACCGGCACGGACACTCCAAAGGCGTTAGTCTGCGGTTGCGTTGGAATCTTCGGCGCCATGGGGAACGGCTGCGCCGGCTCAGGCATGGGTTCGGACGACCGTTCCGGGGCCGCAGACGAAGCGTTCACGGCAGCCGCTTTCGCCAGCGCCAGCGGTTCAATGAGCGGCGTTGCCGACCCCGACGGCTTGTGCGTGTCGCGGATCAGTTCGAGCAGGTGGTGATCTTCGACATGTTTGATCTTGTCCGCGAGGCGGACGAAGCGCCGGTAGATGTCGTCCAGTCCCCGGCGATCGAGCTGATAGCCCAGCTGTTCGCAGCGGATGCTGAGAGCGTGACGCCCCGAATGCTTGCCCAACACTAGCTTGGAATCGGGCACTCCTACCGATTTCGGCGTCATGATTTCGTAAGTCAAGGGATTCTTCAGCATGCCGTCCTGGTGAATGCCGGCTTCGTGCGCGAAAGCGTTGCGTCCGATGATCGCCTTGTTGGGCTGCACGGGCACTCCGGTGATTTCGCTCAGCATCTGGCTGGCAGCGAAAATCTGTTCGCCTACTACGCCCGTCTCGTATGCGAACCGATCCGGACGAACTCGCATCGCCATCACAATTTCTTCCAGCGACGCATTGCCCGCGCGCTCGCCGATCCCGTTGATCGTGCACTCGACCTGCCGCGCTCCCGCCGACACAGCTGCTAACGCATTCGCGACCGCCATGCCGAGATCATTGTGGCAGTGGGCGGAGATGGTTACGCTCTCAATTCCTTTCACGCGCTGGCGAATCGTCGTAATCAGTTCGCCAAACTCTGCCGGCACCGTGTAGCCGACAGTGTCAGGAATATTCAGCGTAGTAGCCCCGGCTTCGACGACCGCTTCCAGCACGCGGCACAGAAAATCAGGGTCAGTCCGAGTCGCATCCTCCGGAGAAAACTCCACGTCATCACACAATGATTTGGCGAAACGAATCGCGTCCCGCGCCTGCTCCACACACTCGTCGCGCGTGATGCGCAGCTTATAAGTCAAGTGAATGTCGGAAGTCGCCAGAAACACGTGGATCCGCGGGCGGGCCGCATGCTGCAACGCCTCCCACGCGCGCTCAATGTCAGGACGGCAGGCGCGAGCGAGCCCCGCGATAATAGGACGGCGCACGGCCAACGCAATTGCCTTCACCGATTCGAAGTCGCCATCCGATGCGATGGGAAAACCGGCCTCGATCACATCCACACCGAGAGAGTCCAGCTGGTGAGCGAGACGCAGCTTTTCCGGCTGGTTCATGCTGCATCCAGGCGACTGCTCTCCGTCGCGAAGAGTCGTGTCGAAAATTGTGATGCGAGCCCGCTCTGCGGTCATAATCTCCTCTAAATAAGCTGAATCTTTATGGTACGGGCAGCCCCGGCAGAAGCAAAACTTATAATTCTTCAGCAATCATTAGCATTAGTTGTATAATAAGTTCTACTAATGTAACCGCTCAAATTGATTAGGGGTAGCCTTGGAACTCTCTCAATTGGAAGTCTTTCTCGCGGTCGCTCACGAGCGCCGTTTCTCCCGCGCCGCAGAAAAACTTTTCCGCACCCAGTCTGCGGTCAGCCAAACCATTCGTAAGCTCGAAGACGAACTGGGCGAAGCCTTATTCGATCGCTCTTCGCGGGAAGGCGTGCTCACCGATGCCGGTAAAGTTCTGCTCGAATATGCCGAAAAACTGATCAATCTGCGCAGCGAAGCGGCCGAGTCTTTGACCGAACTGCGGGAGTTGCAAAAAGGCAAGCTGGTTATCGCCGCCAACGAATTCACCGTGCTCTATCTGCTGCCAGTGCTGGCGGAGTTTCGCCGCCTGCATCCCATGATCAAAATAAAAGTCGAACGCGCTTTGGGCAGCCACATCCCGGACGACGTCTTGCGTTACGCCGCGGAATTCGGCGTCCTGTCCTACGAACCGCAGGAAGCGAGCCTGCATTCCGTGGTTGTGTACCTGGACGAACTCGTGTTCCTCGTACCCCCGAAACATCCACTAGCTTCCACGCCGCAGGTCAGCATCCGCCAGTTGGGCGCGGAATCTTTCGTCGCCCACATTGTCTCGTCGCCCTATCGGGAAAAAGTTCTGCAACTCTTCAAGACGCACAAAACTCCGCTCCACATGGACTTGGAACTTCCCACCCTCCAGGCCATCAAGCAATTCGTCGCTATGGGACACGGAGTGGCGTTCGTCCCGGAAATCAGCGTAGAGACCGAACTGGCCAGAGGAGAATTAGTAGCCATTCGAGTGCGCGAACTGCAGTTAAAACGCAAGCTGCGCCTCATCTACAGAAAAGACGCGAATCTCTCGCACGCTGCCCGTGCATTTCTGAAAGTGGCCGAAGCGATGGCCCTTGATCGCAAAGGCCGTTATCGCTTTCAACGGGAGAACTAACACTGCAAACGAAAAAAGGAGCAAAGCGAACTTTGCTCCTCACTCATAAATTCAGGCCGTGCCCCATCCTAACCGCCCTCCTTGCGGCGAGGGTGGGAGCCCTAGCAGTCGGCGCAAATCTGTTCCTCACGAAATGAAGCCAACGCAGCATCCAGCGATGGATGAACTTCCAGCACGGAGTTCAAGTTCGTCAGATCAAGCAACATGCGAACCAGCGGAGTCGCTCCGGCGTATTTTAGATTCACGCTCTTTCGCTGCGCCCACGTTTGCAGCAAAACCAACTCCCCAATCCCCGCGCTGTCCATTGAACTCACGCCACTTAAGTCGAGCACCAGATTCCGCGCCTGTTGCAACACTTCGCCCGCAACCCGCGACAACTCGGCCGCTTCATCGCGATACACGATGCGCCCCTGGCAGAGCACAATCACGACATCGCCGCAATTCCGTATTTCCAGACTGAGTTTCAACTTCAACTCCTTATCGTATTCCAAGGCAACCGCAACTTCCGGCTGCCCGCTGATTTGCCAATTCATGTCCATTGGTTGCATGCTAATAGATAGACGCGGGTCAATTGCTTTTGGCACCATGAAAATCATGTGAATTTTCGTTAACCTGTCCCGGATCCGGATCGAACAAATTTTGCCGATTGGGGCATCTTGGGCATCCAGTACACTGCATCTAACGGATTTCGTTGACTAAACTGCATTTTTTGCCGGCCCAGGCGCCGGGGAGGAATAATTCGTGTCGAAGACTGCAGCCTCTGTGCTGGCATTCGCTAGTTTGATCTTGTTCTCGATTCCCATGGCGGCGCAATTTAAGGGACTTCTTCCCAATGGCGATGTCTACGCTGGCGTCTCCTACGGCCAGCTCACCGACGTTATTAACAAGCAGAGTTATCGCGGGTTTGAGGGAACCCTCGAATTGCTTCCCTTAAGCCGTTTTCCACGACTCGGATTTGTCCTGGATGGCAGCGGCTACTATCGTCGCGGTTCCACTCCGGTTACGCAATATGTTTTTCTGGGTGGTCCTCGTATCACTTTCAGTTACGGAAAATGGAGCCCCTTCGTGCAAGCCCTGGGCGGTATTCGCCACATCAATTCCGACGGCTTCGTCTACAATCCGATTTCGATTGATGCGGGCGGCGGAGCCGACTATAAACTTCGCTTCAAGAAGCTCTCCTGGCGATTTCAAGCAGACTACTTATACGGTCACTATGCCACCGCTCGCCAGAGCGATTATCGGGCCTCCACTGGGCCGGTCTGGCACTTCTGACACCCCGCGTATCTTGCCTCGTTGTCAGACCTTGTTTCCCAGGCCTTATTTCACCACGCTATTTCTTCATCAACCAATCGGCTCATATCTGAATCTCTTCTCTAAACATCCAAAACTTTGCGATTGAAGTTGGGTTCATGGATGCGGAGAAGGAGAATCTGTTCATGTTGAAAGCTGTAGGCATCACAGCCGCACTATTTATTTTTGCGGGATTGGCGAGCGCCCAAGTACCTTCCGGAAATATATTCTTTGGGTACTCTTACGAACGCACAAATATCACTGCTTTCGGTCCCGATGTGATCAGTTCAACTGTCACTGGGCCCAACCTGCACGGATGGGACGCATCCTTTGAGGGAAAAGTGATCCCGTTCTTCGGAATTGTCGGCGACGTGAGCGGGCACTACGGCTCTCAAAACTTCACCAAACTTACCCCGAATGGACCATTAAACGTTAACGTCACTGGTCATGAGCAGGAATATCTGGTCGGGCCGCGACTCTCCATCCCCATAAGCAAATTCACTCCCTTTGCCGAAGTCATGGCTGGCGTCGCGCACATTCATACCGGCGGAACTCTTCCCGGGCCTTCCAATACTTCATTCGCAACTGCGGTCGGCGGCGGACTGGACTATCGAATTTTTCGTCCCATCGCCGTGCGCGTGGAAGGCGATTACTTGCGCACAAAATTTTTTAGTTCCACGCAGAACAATCTGCGCCTGTCCGCGGGTGCTGTCTTTCGGTTCTAGGCCATCCTACAGTTTTCTGCGTCTGCCAGGCTGGGATCGCCGCTCAGATCGACTACAAACGAAAGCAGGATTCAGATGGTTGGCTGAATCCCGTTTCTTACCGCCGGCAAAAATCGCTGAATACCACGTGAGGACACTGAAAACAATTAAGCACGCGGTGCGCTGTCCGCTTCCGGCGTCCAATACTTGTGATCGCGCAGAAAGTATTTTTCGTTCCAGTAGTTCATCGCGGTCCACAGAAACAGCCAGCCCACGCGCAAGTGCCCCATCTTTTTGAATCGCCGATTGGTCGTGTATACCCCGCCGCGCACGATAGCAAAGCGCTTGCGATCGACTTGTTGGCTTAACCGGTAATCTTCGGCGAACAAAATCTGCTCGTGAAATCCCCCCAGTTCCCAGAATTTCTTCCGGTCCATCAACATGAACATTCCAGTCGCGAAGGGCCGGTGAAGATACGACAGGTACTGAAAAACATCATTGCCGGCATAGAACGCCTTGTCGAGCCAACTGCCTTCCGCGCACAGAATGTTGGTGGTTACGCAGTGCAACTCCTTGCCCCGCGCCAATTCCACGCAACGACGTATCAGCGAGCGGTCGGCCAATTCAATATCTGCATCCAGAAAAAGCACGTAGGAAGTATCCGCCTGCGCCGCCCCCAGATTTCGACCGACCGACGGCATTCCTCCGGGGATCACGCTTACATTCAGACGATCGCGAAAACTGCGCACAATCTCCGGCGTGCCGTCCGTCGAGTTCGCATCAGCCACCAATACTTTCGTACTCGACATCTTCGAGAAGTCCTGATTCGTCAGCGACGTCAGCAAGTGCGGGAGCAGCTTGGCCTCGTTCTTCGCCGGAATGACGATCGTCAATTCGTTCGCGTCCGTTTTGTCGATCGTAGTCGCCGTGTTCGTTGACGTCATGCTCTGAGTAATCACGCTCTGAATAATCATGGATCCGAACCCCCTGTTCATCGATCGTCAGATACGTAAGCCGTGAATCAACCCAGCCGCCGGAGTTGTAGTAATGCACGCCGGCTTTCTCCACGTGGATCGCCTCGTGGGTATGCCCGCAGAAGATGCGGTCGGCACCGCGCTGCCCGGCAAAGGCCAGCGCTCCCGAAGCCACTTTCGGCGACATGCGCAGCCATCGCGTGTTCAGCCGGTCAATCAGCCTCGCCAGCGGCTTGCCTTTCAAATCCATCTTCTGCAACCGCAGATAAAGCGACGTGCCCCAGCGGCTGAGCCGCACGCGATTCACCTGAAATCCGTCGAACTGGTGGCCATGAATCGCGATGTGCCGCAAGCCGCCGTATTCCCACGTGTAATGCTGATACACGCGAACCCCCACCAGGTGCGACATGATATTCGCCAACCCGTGATCGTGATTGCCTTCCACCCAGACAACTTCAATGTTGCGCTTGGGGTTCGAAAGCTTGCGAATGTAGCCGAGAAACTTCCAGTGATCTTTCGTAAGGCGGGCAAAATTGAGATCGGCAAAAATGTCGCCCAGCAGAATCACCCGCTGAAAGCGGTGCTGCTTGAGTACGCGCGTGGCCTCGCGCGCATGACTGGTCTCTGCTCCCAGATGCAGATCGGAAAGGATCAGCGTGTTGTACCCGTGCAGATCCACATTCCAGTTGTAGCAGCCGATTGTTACGGCCTGATGAACAGTGCATCAATATTGGTGCATAGGTAACATGCGAAGTAACCGTTGCTCCTTCGCAGCGCACCGGAATCGCAGCGCATCAGCGTCGTTCCTGTTACGGGCCGCAGCCGCCTTCTGCTCGCCCCGCGCTTTCTGGCTGGTTTCGCCCCCACATAGTAAAGTGGTAACAGACAATATTTCGGGAAGGATCCTTTTTGAGTTCAGGCATTCGCAACATCGCTATCATCGCGCACGTCGACCACGGCAAAACCACGCTGGTCGACGCCATGCTGCAACAGAGCGGCACCTTTCGCTCCAACGAACACCACGTCGAACGAGTGATGGACTCGAACGAACTGGAGCGCGAGCGCGGCATCACCATCCTCGCCAAGAACACCGCGATTTTCTATCACGACGTAAAAATCAACATTGTCGATACACCCGGCCACAGCGACTTCGGCGGTGAAGTCGAGCGCGCGCTAAAAATGGTCGACGGCGTCATGTTGTTGGTCGATGCCAGCGAAGGCCCGCTGCCGCAAACACGCTACGTTCTGAGCAAAGCACTCGAAGCGCATCTGCCGCCCATCGTGGTCATCAACAAAATCGATCGCTCGGACGCTCGGCCGCAGGAAGTTCTAAACGAGATTTACGATCTCTTTATCGACCTCGACGCGAAAGAGGAACAGATCGATTTCCCGGTGCTCTACACCAACGCCAAAACCGGCACCGCTACCACCGACATCAAAGGCGGGGGCGAAGATTTGCGGCCATTGTTCGATGCGATCATAAAAACAATTCCTCCTCCCAAAGGCGATGCGTCGGGACCACTCCAGATTCTCGTCGCGAATCTCGACTACAGCGACTATCTGGGACGCCTGGCAATCGCGCGCGTCTTCAATGGAAAAATGCATACCGGAGAAGAAGTCGCCATCGCCAAGCTCGATGGCACGCTGCACAAGACGAAGATCACAAAATTATTTTCCTTCTCCGGCCTGAAGCGCACCGACATCACTGAAACGGAATTAGGAGACATCATTGCCGTCGCGGGCGTGGAAGGCATCACCATCGGCGAAACGATCACTGAGGCCGAGAACCCCGCTCCGCTACCCCACATCGCCATCGATGAACCCACCATCGCCATGCTCTTCACGGTCAACACTTCCCCGTTCGCGGGAAAAGATGGCACGTATGTCACCTCGCGCAATTTGCGGGAGCGTCTGGAAAAAGAACTTCTGACCAACGTTTCTCTGCGCGTCGAAGACACCGACACCACCGATTCATTCAAGGTGCTGGGCCGCGGCGAACTGCAACTTTCTATCCTGATCGAAATGATGCGCCGCGAAGGCTACGAACTCATGGTCGGCAAGCCGGAGATCGTCACCAAGCGAATCGATGGCAAGCTGATGGAGCCAGTTGAGCATCTCACTGTCGACGTGCCCGAAGATTTCGTCGGCGTGGTGATGGAGCAACTCGGCTCGCGTAAAGGCGAAGTCACCAACATGCACAATCACGGCTACGGCCGCGTGCGGATCGAGTTCCGCGTTCCCAGCCGGGGGTTGATCGGCCTGCGCAGCCAGCTTCTCACCGACACGCGGGGAACCATCGTCATGAACGCGCTCTTCGACGGCTACACCGAATGGCAAGGCGACATTCCTCACCGGCTTACCGGCGCGCTGATCGCCGATCGCGGCGGAGTTTCGACAGCCTACGCTCTCTGGGGCTTGCAGGAGCGCGGAGAACTTTTCATCGGCCCGGGCGTCGAATTGTATGAAGGAATGATCATCGGAGAAAACGCCAAAGATACCGATCTCGACGTGAATGCGGTGCGCGAAAAAAAGCTGACCAACATGCGCGCCTCGACCGCCGATGAAGCCATTCGCCTGGTTCCCTTCCGTCCCTTGAATCTGGAGCAGGCCATCGAATTCATCGCCGACGATGAGTTCGTGGAAATCACTCCCAAGTCGCTGCGGCTGCGCAAGAAAACTTTGCAGTCGAACAAGCGAAAAAAACACTCGTACGCGACCGTCGAAGAATCGTGAAACGCCAGCGCCAGTACAAGACCGAAAAGACCTCCAAAGACAAAGCCCCGCTCCGAATGTTTCTGGTTCCCTGCAGTTGCGGGACAACCTTTGCCGTCGCTGAGAACTACGATCATCAAGGCACTGCCTGGGGCCGTTATCTCGTCTGCCCAGGCTGCGGCAAAAAACACGATCCAAAAAATCGATTGCTGCAAATGGGATTTCACGCAGAAGGATACTGGAAGGTGGACGAATGCTAGCTCTTCCGCGCCTGGCCCCAGCTGTTTTCAAAATGATTTAACAAGCGGGTTTCAGAAAACCTGCTATACTGCTCGCCGCATTCGACTGTTCGCCAGCTGCGGTTTCGATTTTCAGGAAGGCCCTCCCGACCTGCCAAGTCCGCCGAATTGCTTGCACTTCCGACAGCTCAATGCAGAGGCAGACGCGTGAAGAATATTTTTGTTGGAAATTTGAGCTTCAACACAAATGAAGACGAACTCCGGACGCTTTTTGAACCGTTCGGACAAGTGGACCGCATCAGCATCATGACTGACCGCGATACCGGACGCTCCCGCGGTTTCGGCTTCGTAGAAATGGCCAGCAACGAAGACGGAGAAAAGGCAATCACCGCCTTAAATGGTTCGCAAGTGGGCGGACGCACCATCAACGTCAACGAAGCGCGGCCCAAGACTGAGCGCGCCGGTGGCGGAGGAGGCGGCGGTGGTCGCGATCGCGGAGAGCGTGGTGGCCGTGGTGGCGGCGGTGGTGGCAGGCGCGACCGATACTAACCAAGAATTCTCCCGGAATCTGTTCAAACCGCGCTTGTCCCTGGGTTCTGTGAGACGCGGTTACTGAACGCGCCTCTTCAGAAGCGGTTCCATCAGAAATCGTGCTGCGATGTCTCAGCGCTCGCCGCTACTGCGCGACGTGCGCCGTTCATGCCCCCGCCTTTCATGGTGAAGATAATTCCCGGGCTGCATGTGGGCATTGCAGGCCATTGCCGTTGAAGGCATTTCCCATCCCCGTGTAGACTGTAAACACCGTGCGCCCGTAGCTCAGCTGGATAGAGCGGTTGCCTCCGGAGCAACAGGTCGGGAGTTCGAATCTCTCCGGGCGCACCATTTCCCAACTCACCAATCCCGCCAGCACAGAACTCCCCATAGGTTCTCAGCGCTATCCACAGACGCGGTGCTCAATTTTCGGGAACGTGATAAATTGCTTTCGCACTCAAAGAATCGAAATCAAAGTCCACGTCCATCCATTGGAGAACCTCGAAATGCGAACGGATCTCTTGAGCATCGTTAGACGGAAGCTCATTACATTAGCCATTGCAACCTTCGTCCTTCCACTCACGATAGTTCTTGCCCAGGTAAAACAAGAAACGCCAATAACCAAGCCCGAACCGGCCAAAACCGAGCCAGCAAACCCCGAACAATTCAAAGCAGAGCAGCAGGCAAGCAAAGGAACGGTCACCATCGGCGGGAATGTAATTAACTACGATGCATTCGCCGGCACGCTGGTGGTGCATCCCAAGGACTGGGACGACGTCCCACAAAACGCCGACAAAGATGATAAGAACAAGCCGGCCGAAGCCAGCATGTTCTACGTGGCATATTTCAAGTCGGACAACAAAGGTGTGCCGCGCCCGATCACCTTCCTTTACAACGGCGGACCCGGTTCGTCCACAGTGTGGCTTCACATGGGAGCATTCGGACCGAAGCGCGTTGTGACGGCCGACGACACCCACACACCCGCCGCCCCCTATCCCGTGGTCAACAACGAATACAGCCTGCTCGACGTGAGTGATCTCGTCTTTGTGGATGCGCCCGGCACCGGCTTCAGCCGCATCGCCGGCAAGGACAAGGAGAAAGCGTTCTACGGTGTCGACCAGGACGCGTGGGCCTTTGGCGATTTCATCTATCAATTCCTTTCCAAGTATGGACGGTGGAACTCGCCAAAATATCTTTTCGGTGAAAGCTACGGCACCACGCGATCCGCCGTCCTCAGCAATATTCTGGAAACCGAACGCGATCTCGACTTCAACGGCGTGATCCTTCTATCGCAAATTTTAAACTTCTCGCTCGATTCGGATTTCCCTGAGTTCAATCCCGGCATCGATGTGGCGTATCAACTCAATCTACCTACCTATGCCGCCACCGCGTGGTATCACCACAAACTGCCGGGGTCTCATCAGGAACTCGCGCCTCTGCTAACCGAGGTCGAGCACTTCGCCATGACCGATTACGCTTTGGCGCTTGGAGCCGGCTCTTCGCTTCCAGTAGAACAACGCCACGCTATCGCCGCCAAGCTGCATGAATACACCGGCCTTCCGGTTGCCTACATCGAGAAAGCCGACCTGCGCATCAGCGGCGGAGAATTCGAGAAGAACCTGCAGGACGAAAGCAATCTCACCACCGGCCGCCTCGACACGCGTTTTTCCGGGCCCACGTTTGATCCGCTCAGCAAAGAGGCAGAGTACGATCCGCAATCGGCGGCAATCTCTTCAGCCTATGTTTCCGCATTCAACGAGTATGTGCGGAAAGATCTGAAATATGGGGAGAACAAGGAATACAAACCGGAAATTGAACTTTTTAAATGGTGGAGTTTTGCGCATAAGCCTCCCGGCGTTCCGTTCGCCTTGCCCGGGGCAACGAACGTGATGCTAGACCTCGCTACCGCAATGAAGTACAACCCGCAACTCAAAATTCTTTTGAACGCTGGGTATTTCGATCTCGCTACCCCGTTTTACGAAGGCGTCTATGAAATGCAACACCTGCCGATTCCGCCTGATTTGCAAAAAAACATCGAATTCAAGTTCTACGAATCCGGACATATGGTCTATGCTCACGAAGCCTCGTTGAAAGCGATCCACGACAATGTCGCGGAATTTATCCATAGCAGCGATAATTCGAAGACTAAGTAGAAAGAAGACCAAGTAGAAATAGGAGCGGATCGGGCACTCTTTGACCGGGCGAACGAGCGTGCTTTACTGGTCGACAATTACTCCCTCGTTGATCTTGCGAGTATGATCCTGCGAATACTGTTGCTCGGCTGTCTGTTGTGTACTTTCCCGGTCAGACTCTTGGCGCAGACTCTAGTGGAGCGTCTGGGGTACCCTTCCGGCACAAAGCTCCTAGTTGTTCATGCGGACGATCTGGGCGAAACCCACTCGGTGAATGCTGCTGCCATCAAAGCTCTGCAAGGCGGCACGATCAATTCGGCGAGCCTGATGGTGCCCTGCCCATGGTTTCCAGAGATTGCCGACTATGCCAAATCCCATCCGGACGCAGACTTTGGCCTGCACCTCACGTTGACGAGCGAACGAGTTTATTACCGCTGGGGCCCCGTGGCGCCCGCGGACAAGGTGCCGAGCCTGGTGGATCAAAACGGATATTTCCATCACGACTGGGAAGAGGGCGAGCATATCAACGCCAAGCAGGTCGAGGTCGAACTGCGCGCCCAGATCGAGCGCGCGCTCGCCATGGGCGTTCGTCCCACGCACCTCGATTCGCACCAGTACCGGCTGATCATGAACGGCAAAGAACTGTTCGATACTATGCTGCGAGTGGCTCACGAGTATAAGCTGCCGGTTTTCGTTACGAGAGATTGGTTCGCCGACCACCCCTATTTGCAGGCCAGCCTCGGTCCAGGCGATGTAGTGCTGGACCACACGGTTACGATTGAACCGGAAATTCCGCCGGAAAAATGGGCGGAATTTTACCTCACTGCGTTGAAGAACTTGAAGCCGGGCGTGACGGAGTTCGTCATCCATCCCGGTTTCGACGACGATGAACTACGGGCCGCCACCAGGGAACGCTCCACATGGGGCTCGGCCTGGAGGCAGCGCGACTACGATTTTTTCACCAGTGATCAGTTCCGGCAGATTCTGACTCAGCAAAAAATTAAGCTGATCACTTGGAGGGAACTGGCCCGCGCCGCCGAAGCAAAGTAATCTCTCCCAGATGTCTGCCAAGTACTGCGGGCGTTCGCCCGCGGCACTGGAACCTTCGAAAACGAGCGGCTGGAATTCGGGTGGCTCCCACGCCGAGCGGTCTGCAATTCTCAGTTGGTGTAATCGCCTGTGACTGTTGAAAAAGTCCTGTTTCCTCCCAAACAGCCAAAATTGGGGGGATGCAAAATATCTAGAAAATTAAGAAAGTCGTTTGTAGGGCATCCTAGCGTAATTTTATTTTTGCGAATTTCGGGCGGAGGAGTTTTTCAACAGCCACGCCTGTTAGCAACACTTACGTTGGAAACCCGCCAAATTGGGGCGTAAAGTGTTCCCATGATCCTGCGGGGAAGCAGGATAATCAGAGCAAGCCAGGACAAACGATTTCCAAAATTAAAGCTGGTAACGCCTCAGGCGCCGTGTTCAGCGCGACTGTAGCTGCGCGGAACTTCTCAATCATCATCGAACAATCACTTCAATCCCGAACGTATGGTGAATGACGTAGGTGCCAAAGCGCTTGTCGTAATGATCGGGCTGGACATTTCCCTGGCCGTCAGTCGCCCTGGATTTCAGAATGTAGGTCCCCTTCTCAGCGGGTACTTTCCAGTCGAACTTCCAGCGCCGCCACACGAAAGGCTGCGCCTCGTCGATCAAGGTGACTGGATTCCATGTTTTGCCGTCGTCCGCTGATAGCTCGACCTGTTCAACGAAGGTTTCGCTACCCCACGCTGCACCAAAAACGCGATAGCTCTCCCCGGCGGGAATGAACTCACGTGTCCGGGGCCGCGCGATGGCGGATTTCAACGGCATTGGCCCAAGGGCGCGGCGCATCGGGTTGTTGTTCTCGTCGAAGTCCCAATAGCCATAATCAGAGGTTTGCCAGTATCCCGTGAATGGTTCAGTAAGAATCCGAATTCCAGTGAGCCATTTCACTGAAGCCATTGCGTAGTGGCCTGGAACGATGGCGCGCATTGGGAAGCCATGGTCGAGGGGAAGCTCCTCCCCGTTCATCTGGTAGGCGATAACGACGTCCTTCGCCTTTGCTATGTCCAGGCTGCGGGCATAGCGAATTTCGCCGGGCGGGATCGGCTCCTCCTTCGGGGTGCCTATATCGCAGGCTTCAAACAGGATCTCGCAAGCATGTGGATCGACTCCTGCTTTCTCCAACAAAGCGGTCAGCGGCACACCGGTCCATTGGGCGGTACTGACTGCGCCCAACTGCCACTGTGCTCCCCTGACCTGCGGAACGAGGAAGATACGCCCGTTACCGGCACATTCGAGAGTGGCTGGCTTCGTGACACACGGCATGGCCAGCAACTCCTCATAGCTGATCTTCAAAGGCGTTTCTACAGCTCCGTAGATTGAGAGCTTGTAGTCGTGACAATCCAGCACCGGAGCCTTGAAGTGACACCGAATGTAGAACAGGTCGTTGGGCGTGAGGAATTCATCGAGCTGGTCGAACGGATACTCGAGATTGAGCGGATCGCGTTCGCGGATCGTGAGACCGATGTTCGACTCGCTGCCAATAGTAGCTGTGCTCATAGCTCTCCCCTCCTGATTAAGATGATGTCGGCGACCGGTAAGGCGGCAGCCAATGAAAGTTCTGAGCATCTCTCGACTGTGCAGCAATAAAAAGGCAACCACAAGCCGACGGCGGACTTATCTCTGACTACGATTTATATTGTAGGGTTTTGTGGCCGTGGTAGTTGGCGTTAAATCGCAATTGCACTCATCAACTGGTTTTGACGGCAAATCGCTCGTCGTTTTCGGTATCATTTGCTCGTGCCACATCTTAGAGGCCAGCAGCGCGTTAACAAAAAACTACTCGCCGCGATAGTGCTGGTGCCATTGCTCTTGGGCTTGCTCTTCTTCGTACTCGTTCGCCTTGGCTTTCTGCGCCCCTGAGTAGCTGTTGGTCGCGGTAGGGACGACCAT
>PKXU01000054.1 GCA_003132445.1 Acidobacteriaceae bacterium
TTCGTTCGCGGCACCGCAGGGCGAGAGCGCCTTTTCATGGTGGGGTGGTTCGCGGGTATTCTGCTGTGGCCGCTTAGAATGCTACGACCCCAGTGGGCGGTGGTCACCAAACATATCGGCGCGTTTGGACTGGCGGTTGCACTGCTCGCAGCACTAGCGCTTTTAGTGGAGCCCCCGGTGAATGCTGACTCTGGCGACCCGAAGTGATGTTGGTCGTTGCAGAATCGCCATTGCACTCATTCATCGGAATGCGCTAGCCTGATACTGCTCTCGCGATTCTCCCACCTCCTTTTCTACTCGCAGCAAGAAACCATCCAACTGCTGCAATGTGTGTGCAACCCAACGCGGTCCCTCGCAACCCCACACCATATATGGTGTTATATTGCTTGACCCCGCCCCAATTTCACCGTTACAGTAGTTTAACTTTGTGCCCGCCCCGTCCAGCCTGGGGTGAGAAGGTCGCCCGAAAATGGTCCGAAAGTGACCGAGGCATGCATCGAATTGAGAAGAGGAATCCCGTTAGTAAACACGCGCGCCCATGCAATAAACGCCGATGCGAGGCTGACCGACTCGCTTCTGGCCACTGACAACTGGCCACTGTTCCCAAGGAGTTTACGTTGCTCAAACTGAAGAGGCTTCAGATTCTGGGGTTCAAATCGTTCTGTGATCGCACCGAACTCAAGTTCCACGGGGACGGCGTAGCGGCCATCATCGGCCCCAACGGCTGCGGCAAGTCGAATATTTCCGACGCCATCTCCTGGGTGCTGGGTGAGCAATCGGCCAAGACGCTGCGCGGCGCGCGCATGGAAGACGTCATCTTCGCCGGCACCCGCGACCGCAAGCCGACAGGCATGGCCGAAGTGTCGCTCACGTTGATCGACCCCGAGGCCTACAACGGTCCCGACGCTAACGCGCCCACGGAAATCGACATTCAGGACGATCTTCCTCAGGAAAGTCTCGCCGAATCCCACATCACCGACGACTGGGACGAAGCCTCCATCCGCGCCCGCGCCGCCGGAGCCACCGAACAAGCCGTCGAAGACGCCCAGCCCGGCAGAACCGAAGAAGTAGAAATGCCACGCTCGAAAATCAATACGATCGCCGTCGCTTTCCCCGAAGACGAACCGATCTTCGCCCTGCCTCTGCATAACGTCACAGCACCGCTGACTGCCGCAGCCGTGGGCACCGCCGCTCCCCACGTAGTTCTCAAAATCCGCCGCCGCAAGTTCAATCAGCAGCAATTCCGCGCCGGCGAAATTGTGGTCACGCGCCGCTTGTTTCGCTCCGGCGACAGTGAATATCTGTTAAACGGAAAACTCTGCCGCCTCCGGGACATTCAGGAATTATTCATGGGCACTGGCCTGGGCCCCGAGTCCTACGCACTCATCGAGCAGGGACGTATCGGACAAATCCTCAGCAGCCGTCCCACCGACCGCCGCGCCATCCTCGAAGAAGCGGCTGGGATTACGAAATTCAAAACCAAAAAGCGCCTCGCCGAGGCGCGCCTGGAAGACGCCAAACTAAATCTTTCCCGCATCAACGACATCTTCGACGAAATCACGCGCCAGATGAATTCGTTGAAGCGCCAAGCCTCCAAGGCCGAACGCTACGCCCGCTTGCGCGAAGAAATGCGCGCCAAACTGCGCTTGGTTCTGGCCAGCAAATTCGCCGCGATCGAGCAGGAAAGCGCCGAACTCGACTCCCAACTCAACGCCCTCGCCGAAGACATGCAACATCGGACCGAGGCCGTGCAGCAACTCGAAGTTGAACACGGCGAGCGCACGCAGCGCGGCTACACCATTGAAGCCGAGTTGCGCGAGAACCGCGACCGCATCAGCCAAATCACGCTTGAAATCGACCGCGCCCATGCCCGCCGCCGCCACAACGAAGAACGTTGCGCTGAGTTGCTGGTCCGAGTTGCCTCGTCCGAAGCCGAGTTGGCGCAGGCTCGCCACCGTCTCACAGCGCTGGAATCCGAACGCGAATCCAACCGCCAGATTCTCGAATCCGCCGCCGCCGATCTGGCAGCCGCCCAGAGCGATCTGATCCTCTGTCAGCAAGATGCTGCGGCTGCCGCAGCTGGTCTCGCCGAAATCGAGCGCCAGCAAGAGGAATCGCGGGTTGCCATTTTCGACACAGTTTCGTCTGCATCGCGCTTGCGCAATCAACTTGCGCAAGCTGAAGAGCGCCTGGCAGGCGCGGACCGCGAAGCCCGCCGTCTCGAAGCCGAGATTACGAATGCGAACACCCAAGTCGAAGCGTTCGGAGGACAGCGCGGCCAGCTCGCCTTGGAATTTGAAACCGTCACTCAGCGCGTCTCAGGAATCACCGAAGAAATCAACCAACTGCGCCGCCTGATCGAGCAGAAAAAGCTGGAAGAAACCCGCTCAAAGACGAATCTCGACGTTCTCCGCGCGGAGTACGCGACGGCTCTCGGCAAGAAAGGCTCGCTCGAAGCCGTCATCGCCGAGCATGGATACTCCACCGAATCTGTCCGCCGCCTCTTTCAGTCCGGCGTCATGCAAGGAGGTCTAGCCCCCGTCGGTGTGCTAGCTGACTTCCTGGAAGTCGAACCGCGCTATGAACGCGTAGTCGAAGACTTCCTGCGCGACGAGCTCAACTACGTCGTCGTCAAATCCTGGGACGCCGCCGACGAAGGTCTGCGCATGTTGCGCACCGGCGTCGATGGCCGCGCCACCTTCCTCGTTCATCCGGAAGATTCGCAAGCCAAGTTTTCCTTCGTCGTCGATGAGGCCGCGCACTGCGCTCCGCCCGCCGCGCAGATCGTTCCGCTGAAGAACACTATTCGCGTGCTGGATGGCTTCGGCAAATCGCTGGAGGTAATCCTGCCCAAGCTCCGTGACGGCTACATCGTTCCCGAAGCCCACGTGGCGCGCGGCCTGGCGCTCGAAAATCCCGACGCCTTCTTCCTCTCTCAAGCCGGCGAGTGCTTCCACAACGTCACCGTCACCGGAGGCAAACAGCGCTCCGAGGGCCCGCTCTCGATGAAGCGCGAACTGCGCGAAGTCCTACGCCAGCTCGAAGAACTGGAACGCGCGCTGCGCGACGAAGAGATGCGCGTGCTCACCCTGGGCCGCGAAATCAAAGACCTCAGTTCCCTGCTCGATCGTCTGGACGGTGAAAAGCGCGAAGCCGAGCATCAGGCCATGACCTCGGGCCACATGCTCCAGCAGCTTGAATCGGAAATGACCCGAGTCGGCGAACGTCTCAGCGTCTCCCAACTTGAACTGCAGCGCCTTGCCGCCGAGCGTGCTGAGCAGGAAGGTGTGCTGTGCGCCCGGCAATCCGAAATCGAGATCCTGGAACTGCACCGCATTCAGCTCGAACACCAAATCGCGGCTGCGCAAGAATCGCTGACTGCTCTGCGTCAACGCCGCGAGGAATCGGCCCAGACCACTTCCCAGCACGCCGCGCGCGTAGCTACGCTCGAAGAGCGCCACCGTTCCGCGGCTGCGGTTCTGCAACGGATTGAATCGCTATTCGCCGAGATGGGCGACCGCGTGCACGCACTGGCTTCACAAATCGAAGCCGCCGCCGCAGAAAAACTGCAACGCGAAATAGAGAACGAGAAACTGATCGAGCATGCGGCTGATTTGGAAGCGGAGCGCAATGCCGCACAAACTCGCGAAGGCCTGCTGCAATTTGAAACCGAACAACTGCGCGCCCGCCTGACCGAAATCGACGAACTGCTACGCCATAGCCGCCTGCTGCTCGATCAGGCTCGCGATCGTCGCGGAGAATTATCCGCGGCTGCCGCGAAACTGGAATCCGACGCGCAATATATGTCCGAAACCTGCATTAACGACCTCGGGGTCGAGCGTGCGGCATTGATGGAAGACAGGAGTCTTGCGACGGTTACCGGCGACAACCTCGTTGCGGAAGATCAACTCTATCGCGACATGCGCACCAAGCTCGAAGCCATGGGCCCCGTCAACATGATGGCGCTCGAGGAATACAAAGAGACGGTGGAGCGCCACTCGTTCCTGGAAACGCAGCGCAAGGATTTGATTTCATCCATCGAGAACACCACGGCTACGATCCGCGAAATCGATCAAATCTCGCGCCAGAAATTTGAGGAGGCGTTCGCCAAGATCAACGAGAACTTCCAGGGCACATTCAAGAAACTGTTCGGCGGCGGCCACGCGTTCATGAA
>PKXU01000202.1 GCA_003132445.1 Acidobacteriaceae bacterium
GGCATCGACCGGCTCACCCGCGTGCCCGAAACCGAGTTGACTACGCACTTCCACGGCGGCTCTTCGCTAAGAATTATTTTGGACTCGGCTCGACGGATTTTCTGTCAATGCGTCATCTATCGCATTTCGAGCGCCGGCGCGAACACAAAGTCGTCCCTCCCTAAGGATCGGCAATATTAGCCGAAGCTTTAGAGAATTCAATCTCGCTGCTTGTAAGCCTTGCCCAGACACTCGGCTTGAAAAAGGCGCTCATCAATACGATGCAGTCTTTTCTCTTGTAACTTTGTGAGCAGGGAGAAATGTTTGATATCGAAGAGATGGTAGACGATAAACCACACAGGTTTTTCGGTGGTCATCCAGTTCTGCGAGTCGAAACGTTTCAGGTTGACCGGTAGCGAATAGCGCCGCAGAGTACGCTCCCGGCGCAGATTGAAATAAGCGTTGAAATAGCTTAGGGCCAGCTCCCGCAGCGTGCGATAGACGGGCTCGCGCCAGCGGCATCCCGTGTAATTCGACTTGGCGACCGCGCCCCAGCAACCATCTTCGCGATAAATGGCGACCACATGGTCGGTATCGTGCTGCGCTTCGAAATCCAGCAGAAGCGGAGGATATCCATTGGCGCGCAACGCTGCAGCGGCAAAAATCGCGCCCTCAAGGCAATGGGAAGACTCTTCGGCCAGCACTTTGCGCGGAGACCATGCCGTGTCTTCCAGGTGATACGGCATATCATCGAGAAACTTCTGAATGCCGTAAGGATTTTTTAGGCTGCGCAGCTTGCGCAATTCTTTTTTTGTGAAGCTGTTTGCGGAGCCAGAGTTGTCAGAAGCCATAGTTTGATGGGATCGCTGCAGCCTGTCAGGGAGTGTAGCCTAGACTTCGCGCATCGGAGTTACCTCTGCTGAATAGGGGTTCGCATCTTCGGCCGAGCTGCGGCCTCTAAGAACTTGAAGTATTTCTCTCTCGTTTCCTTCAGAAAGTTCGGCGGAATAAGGATTCTTCCTCGGGTTTCGTTTTTTACCTCAGAAAGCCAGCCCCCTTTTCCCAACACTATGTATACGATGTACGTCCGGCCCCGCGAACACTGAGGGCAATCAACCGTCGCAGAGCCGAAAAGTCTGTTTCCCGATTTCAGTAACGGGGCCACCGTCGGAGTTCCAAACAGATTCTGTGGCCCCCCTTCAGTGTGCCCTCTCAGCCAGTCAAAAGTGCTCGTCGGTATCGGGAGAGGATCATTTCGCTCCGGAAGGTCCATATTCCAAAGGGTCACCTGCCATTTAATGTCACGAGCCCCAAGATTAGATTGATTCACAATCATGAGCGCGGGCTCTTCCGGATAGATAAAGCGTAAGGCCACATCTGACGAAGCAGCCTTGGCAGATGTCGAGTCTAGGTATGCAAAAAAAGGAGGCGTGGTGTTCGGTCGCGACTCGCGCAAAGCTATCGCGTCCGCCCAAGTCCCCCTTGTATCGCGGACTAGATCAGCCTCAGCAACCCTTAACTGCTGCCATGCGGTCGCTAGTACAAAGACCGCGAACATTAACCAGAATATTAGCTTCACCCTCCCGCGTCGGTCTTGATCCAGGATGGATTCAGCAGCGAGGTGGCCCCATAGGCGGCGAAGAATCCGGGAACAACCGCCAATACTGCGACATTTAGCGCAATATCCCACCAATTCAAGCCCAGCCATCCAACCACGAGTACACCTCCGCCCGCCACGTTTCCGTCCATCCGCCGTGGCCGCGACAGGAAATATCTTGCCGCCTGCACAGGCTGGCGACCGAATTGCGTTCATTCTGCCGTCTTAAATTTGTCGAGAGAAAAAATTCGATTATCAATCCGCAGATCCTGTTGCATCATCCCGCCGACCCCCAGCGAACACCTGAGCTAATTCCGCTGCGGTACCCACTAGCACGTCCGGAGCTTCATTTTCCAGCGTGTGTGGGGCGAATCCATAGGTGACTCCGACCGTCCATAATCCGGCATTGCGCCCGGTGCGCACGTCGACGTGAGAGTCCCCGACAATCGTAGCCTGTTCGGACCGTACATCGATCTCCTCCAGCAATTTACGAGCACCCTCGGGGTCGGGCTTCTTGGTGGCGAAGCTGTTGCCGCCATACACCCGCGAGAAAAAGCGGCCCAGCCCCAGCGCATCCACGATGGCCCGTGAAGGATTCACCGGCTTGTTGGTAAGTACCGCCAGCTTCCGAGGAGCTCCATTCGACGAGTCCTGAATCGAAGATAGCGCCTGCGCAATTCCGGGATAGATGGTGGTGTGATCGAGTTTGTGTTCGCGATAGTAGGAGAGGAAAAATTCGAGCCCTTTGCGGACGAGGGCTTCATCCGCGGCTTCGGCGCCGAGCGCTCGCTGAATCAGGATCGGCGCGCCGTCGCCCACGTAGCTGGCGATCACGTCGTCTGGCAACTCCGGCCTTTCAATGTGGCGCAGCGCGGCATTGACGGAGTGCACTAAATCAAGACGCGAGTCAATCAGAGTGCCATCCAGATCGAAAATAACCAGCCGGATGGAGTGAGGATCAAAGGCGCGGTGCGTCCGAATCATGAGCTTTCAGGATAAATGATGATAAATGATGGCAGGCATTAGCACCGGCTCGCCCGTATTAGGGAACAGCGGGACCGGGTCCCTGGTTGCATTCACAGACCGAACCCCCTAGGTCCAGGGAAAACTTCGGTGCTTTTCCAACCTCCAATTAACATTTACAATCAAACAGGTTCCAGCACGGTGGACCGAACCTCCGCGAGGCTTAGAGGAATCTAACGAACTAGGATCCAGGAACCGGATGGCCACGACAAAGACCGACCCCAAGCTGGCCCTCGTGGCCAATAGCGCGAGGAAGAGTAAGTCTTATGAAGGACTTACCCATGAGCAGCTGATCCAAGCCTACCGCATCATCTATACCTCCCGGCGGATTGACGACCGCGAGATTCTGCTGAAGCGCCAGCAAAAGATTTATTTTCAGATGTCGGGAGCCGGACATGAGGGCATTGGTGCGGCCGCCGGCCTGGCGATGAAAGCCGGTTATGACTGGTTCTATCCCTATTATCGGGATCGTGCATTGTGTCTGGCGCTCGGGGTCAAGCCTTACGATATGTTCCTGCAGGGCGTTGGAGCGGCTGACGACCCCAGTTCTGGCGGACGCCAGATGCCTTCGCACTGGAGCTATCCTTCGCTACACATCGTGACTCAGTCGTCGCCGACTGGATCGCAGATTCTGCAGGCCGTGGGCTGCGCCGAAGCCGGACGCTATTTGGCGCGCCATCCGCAGGCGGCAGAAGTTCCAGCGTCAAATTTCGTCGACTACCGGCAGTTCAAGAATGTCAGCTTCCGCGGCGATGAAGTTACTTACGTTTCTCTGGGCGACGGCACTTCGAGCGAGGGCGAGTTCTGGGAGGCGATGAACGCAGCTGCGCTGGGCAAGCTTCCGATCATTTTCTGCGTAGAAGATAACGGATACGCGATCTCGGTGCCAGTGGAGATTCAGACGGCGGGCGGAAATATCTCACGGCTGGTTTCCGGCTTTCCCAACTTTCATTTCGAGGAAGTGGACGGGACCGATCCGGTAGCCAGCAATGCCGCCTTCCAGCGGGCCGTGAGCTATTGCCGCGAAGGCCACGGGCCTGCGTTCGTGCATGCCCACGTGATCCGTCCGTATTCGCATTCGCTCTCCGATGACGAACGGCTGTACCGTCCCGATGCCGAGCGGGAACGCGATGCGCAACGCGATCCCGTCACGCGCACGCAGATGTTTCTTCTGCGCGAGGGCATCCTTGATGAGAAGGGAATCAACCAGCTCGAAAAGGAAGTTGAAGCCGAGCTGCAAGCGGCCGTGGATAAGGCGCTGGAAGCGCTTCCGCCCGCTCCGGAGAGCGTAACGGAGTTTGTATATTCGCCCGATCTCGATCCTGCCTCATCCACATTCGACACACCGGTTGCGGTAGCTCAGTCTTCGGCCGATGGCAAAAAGCCTGCCGCCAAGACGATGGCGGATCTCATCACCATGACGCTGCGGGATGAAATGCAGCGCGATGAACGCATCGTGATTTTTGGCGAAGATGTCGCCGATTGCAGCCGCGAAGAATATTTGAAGCGCAAGCTGGTCAAAGGTAAGGGCGGGGTCTTCAAGCTGACATTCGGCTTGCAATGCGAGTTTGGCAACGATCGCGTCTTCAACGCACCCCTAGCTGAGGCAGCTATCGTCGGTCGCGCTACTGGTATGGCAACGCGCGGGTTGAAGCCGGTGGTCGAAATTCAGTTCTTCGACTACATCTGGCCCGCGATGATGCAGATTCGCGACGAACTTAGCGTAATACGCTGGCGCTCGAATAATGGATTTTCCTGCCCGGTCGTGATTCGCGTTGCGATTGGTGGATACCTGACCGGCGGCGCCATTTATCACTCGCAATGCGGCGAGAGCATATTTACACACATTCCCGGACTGCGCGTGGTGTTTCCATCGAATTCGCAAGATGCCGCGGGATTACTGCGCACCGCGATTCGCTGCGACGATCCCGTGCTGTTTCTGGAGCACAAGCGTCTGTATCGCGAATCTTTCGGCCGCGCCGCATACCCCGGCTCCGATTACATGATTCCGTTCGGCAAGGCCAAAGTCGTTCAACCCGGCACGGACCTCACTGTGATTACTTACGGCGCGGTCGTGCCGCGCGCCTTGCAAGCCGCCCAGAAAATCGAGCGCGAGCAGGGCGTGAAGGTCGAACTGATCGACTTGCGCTGCCTGAATCCATTTGATTGGGATACTATCGCTGCCTCAGTCGCGAAGACGAACCGCGCGCTGGTGGCATACGAAGATACGCTGAGCTGGGGATACGGCGCGGAGATTGCGGCACGAATCGCAGACCAACTTTTCGATCAGCTCGACGCTCCTGTGCGCCGCGTGGCAGCGAAAGATGTGTTCGTCGCCTATCAGCCCATTCTCGAGGACGCGATTCTTCCCCAGCCCAACGATCTGTTCCTTGCGATGAAGGAATTGGCCGAGTACTGAAACGCCGCCGCGCCACGGATCTCCACGGATTTCCACCGATAAAGAACACGGGTAGACGAAAGCCAAGGCGGTCTGAAATCTCCGAGATGATCCGTGTGAATCCGTGGCTAATTCGCTCTTGAGCGCCCGGTTACGATCGCTTTCCCCGCAAGGGAATCAAGATTGTCCGTTTCCACCGGGAATGCTAGGCTCGAAAGAGTGGGTTCCGCGTACGCCAATCCGTTGAAATCCAGCCCCTCGGCCCCCGGTCGAGTGGCGAATTGGTTGCAATCGGCCTCGGCCGAGGTTTGGGTTAAGTTCCTGCTCGCCCTGCTGGGGTTAGGTTTGGCTTTCGCCTCTGCGCTTTTCTCTACGGTGTCGCGCGATGCCGGCAATGTCTGGGCAACGGTGATCCTGGCCTCAACTTCGCTGGTGCTGGCTACTTTAGTCGGTCTGGTGACTGTCCCGTACCTCGCGCGTCGCGTTGCCGTTGAGCGCCTACGCGAATCTTTCGATTACGACGTGACCGGCGTCGGCGTTATCTATGCACTGGTCACGCTGGTGATCGGCATTGCCGCGCTCAACACCGGCAACAACCTCCTCTACATTGTGGTGGCGGCCATGCTGGGAGCGATCCTGGTTTCCGGAGTTGTTTCCGCCTGGGTGCTGCGCTGGCTGGAACTCGATGTTCGCCTGCCCGAGCATGTTTTTGCTGGCCGTCCCGTAGCCGGGCGCATTGTAGTGCGCAATCCTCGCCGATTCATGCCGTCTTTCTCCGTTCGGGTTGTACCCACACGCAAGAAAAGAAAGAAGCCCACCAAGCAGTGGAAATGGGAAACGACTACGTTTGCGTTTCCCTTTAATCGTCCGTCGCAGCAGCAATGGCTGCGTCTGCCCGATCGGCGTCTGCGCCGGGTGACCGTATTTCCACCCCCTCCTGGAATCTTTCAGGGCATGGCGTACTTTCCATTTCTTCCTCCTCAGGCTGAGTTGTATGCCGATCTGGAATTAAGATTCGACCAACGCGGCCGTTATCGCGAAGATAGTTTCGGTCTGGCCACACGCTTTCCCTTCGCTTTTCTTACCAAAACGCGGCACGTTTCGTTGCCGAGGGAAGTGCTGGTTTATCCGCGCATTGAACCGAGCGAAGAAAACTTCGATGTGCTGCCGCTGGTGCGAGGCGAGTGGGAAAGCTTCGTGCGCGGCCGCGGCTCGGAACTCTATCGCATTCGCGAATATCAGCCTGAGGATTCGGCGAGACATGTGGACTGGAAGGCGACCGCGAAATCTGGCTCTTTGAAAGTTCGCGAATTTGCCCGCGAGGACGAGAGAAAGCTATGCATCGCGTTCGACAATCCTGAGCCCGGGATAATGTCCGAGCGCGCCTACGAAAAAGCTGTCGATCTTGCGGCCTCTCTGGCGTGGTATTTCTCCACGCAAGAGGCGCAGGTTTCGTTCATCGTTCCGGGACGGCCGCGAACCGGAGATCTGCATGAGTATCTCGGCTGGCTCGCGGTCATTGAACCGGGCGCGAGGGAAGCATGCCCTGCGCCGGAAACAGTAGCAGGACAGAAAGAGCCTTATAGCCCAGACACGTTGACTGCCATGAACCTTGGCAATTCCGATGCCTACAATATTGTGATCACGGCTCGCCCCCGCGGAAGCCTTCCTGCGGCTTTGTGGAATTGTTCTTACTTCGTCTTTGCTGGGGATGGCGAAGCCCAAAACGGCTCCCGGTAGCAACTTGAGGTTCCAATCCTGATTCGGGTGAGGTTCTTCTCAGACCACCTTTTTTCCTTTTCTCCGCCTCTTTTCCGGCATATACTCGCGCCCGCTGGAGCTGTTGAAGAGGAACCTCTGCACTCCCCCGTGAGGTGACAAATGCGTATCTGCGACCTGATCAAGAACCAAAACACGTTTCAGGCAGAATTGGGCCACACTGTGCTTGAAACTGTACGAGTAATGGTCGAGCACAACATTGGCGCCGTACCCGTCGTGCATAACGGAAAGTTAGTCGGAATCTTCTCTGAACGCGACCTGATGAAGCGCGTGGTGGCGGAAGGCCGCGATCCCCGCAGCACTTGCATGGCAGAGGTGATGACCGACGATCCTCTTACCATCAGCATGAACGAAGATCTGGAAAATTGCCTGGCCCTGATGCGACGCCACAGTTTTCGCCACCTCCCTGTGTGCCAGGAGGGCCATTTGGTGGGCATGGTGTCCCTGCGCGACATACTCCTGCATGATCTGAGCGAGAAGGATGATGAGGTGCGCATGATGCGCGCCTACATCCACTCGATGCCCGACGCGTAACTGAGTCGCCGATTCGTCGGTTCTGGAATGTAAGCTGCCTTTCTGTTGCCGAGGTGTGTCTTGGACGTTGTCTCTTAGGGAGTTTTACTGGAAGTCAAGTTTTCCACCTGCTCCCCACCCCTTTAGCACGAAGGTAACCTTGCCTCCGGCGTATCGAAAGGGTAACGTTACTTGCAATAACTTCAGTGCATTGAACATTAGGCGGGAAAACGCTAACGTTGCTGTTACCAAGCCAGAAAAGCAACGGAAGTGAATGGCGGCCGCGCGCCATTGGACACGATTCAGCAACGTTGTTGATGTGTCCAAGATAACGAGCGAAGAATGATGAGCGAAAAGATTCGAGTAGTCTATTACGCGCTCTGGATCGCGCATCCCGTCTTGCAGATGGGAATCGCCATCATCATGCTCAAGCGTGGTATCTGCGGAAAGTTTAAATACTTCTTTGGCTACATTTTGACTCAGCTCGCCACCTTCGCCGTAGTTTTTCCCGCCGCCTGGCATAGTTATTCTGCGCTGTTCTCTCTTTATTGGATTTGCGACGCACTCAGCGTGGCTTTCGGCTTTGCCGTAATTCATGAAGTTTTTGTTGATGTTTTCCAGGCCTTTCATACCTTGCGTGATCTTGGTACCGTGCTTTTTAAGTGGGCGGGTCTGGTGATGCTTCTGGTTGCCGGGGTCGTTTCGATGTCCACCAACTCGTCGGAAATGGCGCCCTGGATGCAAGCCATTATCACCTCGCAAAGATGCGTGCGGATCATCCAGGTTGGAATGGTTTTGTTCTTGCTCTTCTTCGCCCGCTACGTGGGCGTTAGCCGACGGCAGCAAAGCTTTGGGATTGCATTGGGTTTTGGTTCCTTTGCAGTGATCGAGCTCGTGCTCATTTGTTCATGGGTCGGAAATCATCTGGGCGGCAGGTGGATGAGCATCATCAATATGGCCGCTTACAACGGGACTCTGATGGTTTGGCTTGGCTACCTCGCAGTAACACGCCCCGCGCGCGATACTTCATTGTCGTTGCTGCAACCGCAGCGCTGGGAGCAGAGCCTTACTGATATTCAACACCCGCTTCCCGCCGACTCGCTCATTCCTATGTTCGAGGGCATGGTTGACCGCGCCCTCTCCAAAACTCGTCTTGAATCAGAGCTTGCTCCGGGAAATCGCAACGGGAATACTGCTGCCAGGGGTGCAGCCGCCAACAGTGGCTTTAGTCTTCCCACAGCGCCTGTAAGCACCAAGCTTTAATCCTTGAAACCTTCCGCTCCCTTTTCCTATTTCTGAACATCTTTCTAGCTCGTGCGGCCTTGTTCGGATATCGTAAATCGCCAGACTCAAATCAGGCTCGAAACGAGGCCAGTCCTATCATTCGAATAAGCACATTCCTTAAGCCTCGCAACTTATTTATTCTAAATGCCTTAGTTAATCACAAATTATTGATCGAGAAGGAGAGAGTAGCGCCGCCAACGGTGTGAGAGGGAAATTATTGCAGATGCGGCTTGACACGTGCCCTATAATGCGGCTCCGCACAAAAGTTTCCCTAAGGGGAAACCTTTAGGCGGATATAGGAGACAACCCCATGAAACGCGCGATCAGGATTTCGCTCCTGATGGTAGGCTTAGTGGGCACATTTATCGCGGCTTCCGTCCAACAGGTTCCAGCCTTAGACGGCGGTCCGCTACCACTGTGCCCACCCAGACAAACAAACTGTGTCCCAACAACGTTCCTGCATTAGAAACGGGATGACGAGTAACTGCAAGGTCACCAAAGTAACCTGTACGTAACTGCATCTTGGGCCGAAACCGGGCTAGCAATCTTTGGGCTGGCGGGACTCATACTAACCCGCCAGCCCCCCTTTTTTGTCTAGAAGGATCTCCGCGATTGTTCGCCGCGGGCGATTTCTATCTCTTCTGCAATGCCCTTTGCATTGCTGCTTCTAAGTCCACGGGATCGCTGAGCGGAGGTTGGCAAGCAAATCCGGAGCAGAGCACGGCGAACGATTTTCTTGAGCTCGATTTGCCTGAGCCTAGGCCTGGAAGGTTGGGAATAGTCTCCGCCAATGCGGGCGGTAGATTTTGTGGGACTGCCTGATTCGCTGCCAGTCGCAGCGTAGACTTGTTGAAAGCAAAGGGCGAAACTGCAGCTGCGTACAATTTATTTGCCGCGTCATCGTCTCCGTCTTCCGTGATGACGACCACCTGTAGCGAACTCTCCAGTAAATGAACGACCGCGATTCCGTAAGTCGCGGCGAAAATTCCAAACTGCTCGGCCACTCCCGCAAAAGTTTCCAGCGTTAGTTCCGCCTTGTCGCGATATCTAGTCTCGCCGGTGTAATGATGCAGCCGCACCAAGGCGATGGCCGCCATTGGATTTCCCGCCGGAGTCGGAGAGTCCTGCAGGGGCTTGCGCCGCGTGGCCAGCACACCCAGGCTCTGACCCTCCGCCGCCGGCTCACTGTCAAAAAATCCTCCCGAAGTCTCGTCGCAGAAGCGCGCAATCATCGCATCGCCAATCGCCCGCGCAAACTTAAAGTAACTCAGGTCAGCCGTCGCCTCGTAGGCGTCAAGGCACGCCAGCGCGGTGAATGCGTAATCATCGAGCAAGCCCGGCACCTCGCGATGCGACGCCGCAGGATCGGAGTAAGCAACCACATGCAATAACTGTGGTCCTGAGGACGCAAGCGGCTCTTGAGAGTGTTTTGCCGATTCAGACGAGCTCTTCCAAGCCTCCGCCAATACCCGGTCCAGAGATTTCAGCGCAAACTGCCGCGCCTCTTTGAGATTTAAAACCTTCGCCGCTTCCAGATAAGCGGAGACGCACAGGCTGTTCCATCCCACATACACGGTCTTATCCACATAAGGTGTCGGCCGCTGCAGGCGCGCTGCATACATCTTCTGCTTCGCAGACGCCAGGAGTTCCGCGACGCGCGC
>PKXU01000156.1 GCA_003132445.1 Acidobacteriaceae bacterium
TCCCCCTCCCGGCACCAGCACTTTTAGTTTCAATTACTTAAGGTCAATATCGTCCGTTCCTACCACCTTCTTACCGTTTTGTCCGATGCTTGCAGCTAGGCAGGCATGGCAAACCGCAAGGCATCCATCTGGCTCTACAAGAAAATCGACGGTCGCTGGCGATACGTCAAGCCAGCGATAGGTCGCAACGGGAAGATCAAACCTGATCCCGACGCCGCGTACTACGTGCGATACCGCGAAGGCGGCAAAATGGTCTGGCGCAAGTGCAGCAGCGCGGCGGATGCTACTGTTGCCTGCGAGCGTCAAGAGGCTTACCTCACCGCCGTCGTGCATGGTCTCACGCTGAGCCAGACGGAGAGAGGCGAGAAGACTCCGCTGATGGTGAGCAATCTGCTGCTGCCGTATCTTGAAGACTATAGGCTGTCGCACCGCGAGGAATCGTACAACCTGATGAAGCATACGCTGTACGAATTTTTCGGGTATCGGGACGAGAAGGGAAGGCGTGTTCACGGCTTCGTTTCCGCAAACCTGATTGAACACGTAAGGCGCTATGATCTGCTGCGCTTCAAGCAACATCTTATTGACAAGGGACGCTCCGAACGCACAGCAGCGAACAAGTGCCTTCGCATAAACCAGTTCATCCGTAGCGTCCTCAAGCTCGATCCCGGCAAGGGACTCATCACCGTCAAGGACATGAAGTTCACCGAACCGGAAGTCAGCGTCTACAACGACGACGAGCTTGAAGCTTTCTTCAAGCAGTGCGACGCCTACCGCTTCGCGATTTTCAAGACGTACCTGCTGGCTGGTCTGCGGAAGGCGGAACTTGAGAACCTGACGTGGGACGATGTTGACTTCACAGAGGGGATCATCCGCGTCACGCCGAAGAAGGACTGGCAGCCGAAGACGTGGGAAGCCCGCGACATCGAAGTGCCGGACAAACTACTTGCGATCCTGAAGGAACTCCCCCGTCGCGGCAAGCTCGTGTTCGCCAATTCCAAAGGTCGCAAGTACACGCATTCGTGGGATGACTGCGTCGCCATCGCAAAGAAAGCCAAGGTCAGGGACTCGCACCCGCACAAGTTCCGTGCCACGTTCGCGACGCGAACCTTGCAGCACGGCGTAGATTTGAAAACCGTTCAAGCCTTGTTGGGACATCATGACATCGAGTCCACGATGCGATACTTGGCGCGTGCTGAATCAAAGAAGGTTCGGGAGAAGGTGAACGCGGTGTGGGCTTAAGCCGCGCCCGGTCCATCGCCGTCGTCATAAATTGGTGCGTAGTTACGTGCGAGTGAACGATAGTCCGGGGGAACTTCCTTTTCATTGCCTATGCTATCGCGACTTCGTGCGCGTCTGGTCTCCCGATTCGCCGCTGTTGAAAGCGTGACCGTCCCCACAGCTCACGCATCGCGACCTAGCGCGGAAACACCGCTCCAAGCTGGTCACAAAGGCTGCCAGCACTTCTGAAACGCCCGAGCCGACCTAAACCCTTCGGGCAGCCAAATCCCAGCAGAATGGGCTTCCCGTATGGGTCGCGCCAGCCAGAGCCATCCGTGGGAAGATGAACCCTCGCTAAAATCACGCCTGCGTTCTATGGAACACGAAAAAGAACACCATCACACAGAAGCAACCAAACGCGTAGATGAACGACGAGAAGAGCGTGACCGCAGGAACCAAGCCACGCAGGAGATTGAGGAAATTGAAGACGAAATTCCACACTAGAAGAACCGTCATCAGAATCGTCCCGATCAGTGCCAGCAATGCCGCATTTTTGAGTATCATGGTCGGAGTATGAACGTTTGCCAGTGACAGCCGCAACTCCCGGCTCCTACCCATCTCGGCTTCGACAACGAACTCGTCGCCCGCTTTCCTGATGGAGCCCTTCGAAGACAGTTGCTCAAGAGCGTGCTGGATCGTCGCGGCATCCGAGCGGTTGACGCGTGCTTTGAGCTTGAGTTTTATCTGTTCTTTTGCATCTCCGTTCAATCCGGGATTGTAACCGCGCGCGAGGCATGGGACAGAGCTATTGACAGGAATCACTGACGATTTTCAAGCTGGTAACTTGAAAATCGGCATACGGCTTTCCCTTGGCTTCCTGCTTTTCGTAGTCGGCGAATTTTGCTTCTTCGGCTGCGGAGCGGTGCAAGACATGGCCGTTCACCGTGACCTTGTGCCCTGCGTGAGCGACGTCTACTTTGCCGCTCAGTTCCCACATCGTGCCGTCTTCGCCGTTAATAAAGAAGCCTCCCGGTTCTATGCCTTTCTGCAATGCCAGCCGCGGTAGCTTCAGCCCAACTTCATATTTCCCGGTAAGCCTGCCAGTTCGTGCCAGTTTAACTGCCGCCCTCCAGCGAATTACTTCGGGCGTGCAGGTGCGTTAAGGAAACTCACCAGATCGCCGAGGTCGGTGGCCTTCAGAGTCGGCCAGGGTATACCCAATTCCTGAGCGCGATCAATCATGCGGGGACCATGCCGCCAAAGTGCGACGGTGAACGAAATCGTGGTGAAAGCTTCGGTGCCGGACCTAAGCCCGGGACCAATTTGTGTCCCTTCCGCCATCCGGCCATGGCAAGCTGCGCATCCGCGCTCAGAAAAGACGCGCTCGCCGACAAGGGGAGATCCAGTTGGCTCGAAGTACCGTAGGCTCGCAAGGAACGTCCGCAAGTCGGCCATCTCATTGCCCTGAAGAACCGGAGGAGAAATCCCATTTTCGCGGGCCTGACCGAGCATTGCCGGTGCATGGTTCCACAGAACGCTAGCAAACTGGCCCGTCGTGAGTGGAAGATCATGCTCTGGCCCCAGTTCCGGACCCACGCTGCCACCCTGCCCGCGTACGGAATGGCACTGCATGCATCTGCGCTGGAACACGGCCCACCCAAGCTCTGCATTGCCGGATATTTTCCGTGCGTTCGTCGCCGGCTGGGGAGCGCTGAGACTCACATACGCGATCAGATCATTCATCTCATTACCCGTGAACTGGGGCCATTGTCCTAGGGTGCTGGTAATAGGAGCAATCATTGATCCGGCGTGGTTAAACATTGTGAGTGTCCAGGCGTTCGAGTCAGAGGCGGCAGCGATTTTGGATAGCTCGGGCGCCGCCTGGCCGCCCGTCCCGCCCACCGAATGGCAGCGAACGCAACCCTTCTCGTTGAATACCCGCTGGCCAGCGCTAGGGTCCCCGGCGCGGTCAATGCTGCTTGCGTGGTACAAGAACGCAAAAATGTCTGCCATTTCTTGCGAGTTCAACTGGGGATAAGGTTCGTTCTTTAGGCGGATCTGCCGCCACATGCCGGGTCCATGGTTCCACAACACCGCTGCAATCCACCCCATTGCGGGAGTACCGGGGTGCGTTCCGGAGAGATCCGGGGCAACACGGCCCCCGAATCCATTGATGGAATGGCAAATGCCGCACTGCTTGTCACCAAAAAACAAGGCGGCGCCTTTCTCCGGTTCACCGATAATGTAAGGTGCGCGGCGCACAGCGGTCAGTCGGCGCGCCTGTATGAACACGGCCACCATCAGGGCTGCGGCAATCAGGACTGCAGGGATCCAAATGAGAAGATGTTTGCGTCCATTCAGCATTGTCATACACAACGCTCCTCTCTCACGCCCAGCCCGTGAGACTGAAGGCATTGCGTTCCGCCCGACTCACAGGGTGGTCGAGACTGATGAATCGCAGGGCGCAAAGCCTCAGTTCAGTTCCAAGTTCCTGATCTAGAACCCCAGCCAACGAGGTGACGGCGATTGTCACCAGCGACAACCCGCCACGACACGCTGAAAGCCTCATTCCTACATCGCCTTTTCCCCGGCAGGTACGTCTCACACAAATCGTTGGCAAAATAAATGCATCTGTGGGTCTAACTCTCTATCTTCTTGATGTACAGCCAAAGCCCAGCCAACACTATCCCGACCGCGATGAGCGATATTCCCAGCCCGAGACGGCGATGGTTGCGCTCAACCATGGCTGCCTTCCCAGCTTGCAGGTTCTGGGCGGCGATTTTCAGGCCGGCTTGAATATCCTGATCCACCAAGTCTTGCCGGAAGCTATGGATCGTGACTCGAGCTTTGGTCAGCGAATCCCGTGCCTGATCCTGTCCCAGCCGAGCCTCGCTCACCTCCATGCCAGAAGACTCGGCGACATGGAGAACCTGGTCTGCGCTTTTGATGGCCTCGTCCAAGCGACTCAAACCACTGAGTAAGGCTACCCTGGCTTGATCACACGAGTCGCCTGGGGTATGACAGCGCATGCAAACGCCTTCAGGGCCAGCCCCAAGCTTGGCGTCCGTGGGATGGACGATGCCATGATTGCTATGACAAACGACACATCCTGGAAGAGAAGCCGATTGAAAGGCTTCCTTGTGCGAGCTTTTTTCGTACATCTGGGCTTGGAAAGTGTGACAGTTCGAACACACGTTCTCAACCCTATCGACTCCGGGCGGCGCCGCGCCATGGTTTCCATGACACGTTGTACAGGTGGGCGCACTCAGATCGCCTCGCACGGTTAGGGCCTGGTGGTGCACGCTGGTGCTGTACTTTGCGAACTGATCCGTGGGAATGGAATATTCCTTCATGTAACTCGCGTCGGCATGGCAGCGAGCGCAGGTGTTCGCCACGTTGACCGGGTTTACCGTGGAACGGGGATCGCTGGGTGCCCTTAGATCGTGGACACTGTGACAATCCGTGCACACTGCAACCTTGGTATCTCCAGCCGCGAGGCGCTTGCCGTGCACACTTGTGTGGTACTGGCCCAACTGGTCCGTGCGCAAGCTGGGGTTGAACCGTCGAATATAGGCGGGATCCGAATGGCAGCTTCCGCACAACTCGGGGATCTGCTTGCGATCAATCTTGCCCTTCCAACCCGCCTTTCGGCTCATGGCTTTGTCTGGATCGTCGCTGGTGGGGTCACCGCCGTGGCAACTGGCGCAAGTCAATCCCATTTGTGCGTGGATGTCATGGCTGAACTTCTCCTGGCTCACTCCGAGGGAATCAGGCAAGGCGGAGTGACAATCCAAGCAGGTGTTCTTGGTTTGCCCATAACCCAGGCACGCTGCGAGCACGACGAAGCCGGCCAGCCCGACAAAGCAGGCTACGCTGAACGGTCGGAGCTTATTTCGCAAGATAGCCATAAACACTCATACCTGCCATGTAGGCAAGAGCAAAGACTCCTAACCCAGTGATCCACCCTTTCGTGCGCGAGGGTTGGTCACTCTCGAAAAAAGGCAGGAGAAGCCACAACAAGCCCACCAGGCCAAACGCAAGCACACCCAGAACGTCTCCGTCGATGAACCACACCTTGGAAGGGATGAGCTTGAGCGTCTGGAACATGAAGAGGAAGTACCACTCGGGCTTGATTCCCGCGGGCGCAGGCACAAAGGGATCTGCCTTGACACCGAGGTTCCACGGGAAGACCGCTGCCAACGCGCCCAGCACTCCCAGGGCCACGTACCAAGCCATCATTTCCCGCAGCATGAAGTTGGGAAAGAATTTCATTTCCCGCTTTGCAGACGGATTCGCGGTCCACTGCCGTTCCAGTTTCGGGGGAACGCTGATGCCGAGACGCTGGACCAGCAACAGGTGCAGAAGGATGAGCAAGGTTGCCACTCCGGGCAGAACGGCGACATGGAATCCAAAAAACCTGCTTAGGGTGGCACCCGTCACCTCTTCACCACCGCGGAGAAAGATCATCATGGGCTTGCCGACGATCGGAACCTGCCCAGTAATCTCGGTGCCGACTTTGGTGGCAAAGAAAGCCAAGGTATTCCAGGGCAGTAAGTAGCCGCTGAAACCAAACCCCATGACCAGAAATAGCAGGATCACTCCGCTGACCCATGTGAGCTCGCGCGGTTTGCGGTAGGCCTTAAGGAACAGCACGCTGAACATGTGCGCGAACGCGGTAAAGATCATTAAGTTGGCCGACCAGGAGTGGATCGACCGAATTAGCCAGCCAAACTGTACCCGGGTCATGATGTACTGGACGCTCTCGAAGGCCTCGCTCGCTCCCGGCCGGTAGTACAGAAGCAGCAGGATGCCGGTCACCACCTGGATGCCGAACAGGAACAGAGTGATGCCCCCGAGGAAGTACCAATAGGAGAGCCGATGGAGAGGAACAGTTTTCTTCCTCAACGGCGCTATTAGATCCTGCCAGCCGAGCCGCTGGTCCAGCCAATTCCGCACGTCGCGTAAGGGACTCATCTCAAGACTCCCGCCGACGCCTGACGAAAATCTCGTCCCCTTGCACCTGAACCTCAAACGCTTCCAGCGGGCGCGGCGGAGGACCCGAAACATTCCGGCCGTTAAGGTCGTACTTACCGTTGTGGCAGGCGCACCAGACCTGCTGCAGATCGTCGCGGTATTGCACGGTGCAGGATAGGTGCGTGCAAGTCGCTGACATGGCGCGGTACTCTCCGCTGGAAGTGTGGATCAGCAGGCCCGGACGATTGCCAAAGCGGAAAATCTTTCCACTGTTCGGTTTCAACTCGCCCACACGCCCGGCGACGACCGCATCGCCGCCAACGTCGGAAGCTTTCGGGGGCACGAGATAGCGCAAGACGGGATAGAGGAACGCCACCGCTGTCGCCAGAAATCCGCTACCCAGTAGCGCACCGACAAATCGCCTACGAGGTAGAGGCGGTGACGGCGGATCGCCCGCGTTGACGATCCCCTGGCTTTGTGTTGGCATCCGTTTCTCCTACTGAACCGAATCTTCCGTCTGACTCAAATCTACTTCTGCTTCCCAATTTCCCGGAGGTACCCGACTAGCTGATCGATCTGCTGTCCCGTCAGCTTGCCGTCAAAGGCTGGCATCTTGCCCTTGCCTTTTGTGATCACCGTTTTCAGATCCGCGTCCGATTGCTTTTGGACGTCGGAGGAATGAAAGTCGCGAATTTTGAGGTTTTTTCCCATGGTTGTTTGCGCGGAGCCGTCGGGTCCATGACACATGGCGCACTTGCTGGCGAAAAGGTCTTTTGCGGGAGCATTCTGCGCTACCGCACCGGCAGCCGATGCAATTATCAGAAGTACGGACAATGCAATTGTGTTTTTCATTCTGTCTCTCCTTATTGCTGCACGACGCTAGCAGGTTCGCCCATGCCATTCTGTGCTCATGGTCACAATTGGGGTAGCCAACCCTGCGTGGAGTGGCGTTCGGTAAACGTTGAGAAATGGCTCAGTCTGGAAACGCGGTGAATCGGCGCACCGCTCCAACAAGATCGGTCGGAACGATCCGTGTCCCTGCGGCTCTGGGAAGAAGTACAAGCGGTGCTGCGGCAGCGCGACCGTGAACTGAACCGCTGCGGGAGCGCCATGACGGAAGGAGAGCTTACCGCCCCAGCAGTCGGTGAAGGCTTTTCGTGGGGATTTTCCCTACCGTTTCCTACCGAAAATATAGGTGGAGGACGGTCAGATCGGACGTAGCAGAGGCACGAAAAGGCTCAAGTTACGCAAAACACTGCATCTTGCTGATACCATTGGCGGCAGGAAACGGGTTCAAGAAAATCCCCCTCCCGGCACCAGCCCA